>DDOS01000121.1 GCA_002341805.1 Aquificaceae bacterium UBA2488
CTTTGAAGAATCCGAAGAGGAAGAATCCACAGAATTTGGATTTTTAGCTAATTAAAATGAGGGCATTAGCACTTTTCTCTGGCGGGCTGGACAGTCAGCTCGCTGCTATCAATATAAATAAAATACATGATATAGAGTTAAGATTAATACACTTCTATACTGGTTTTTGCATAACAGAGCATAAAAGAAGGCTAAATCTAACAAACAAAGATGGCAAAATCCCACAAAATCCAGCACTAAAAGCTGCTGCCCAATTTGAGATTCCTATTGAGATAATAGATATATCAAAAGAATACATAGATATAATCCTAAATCCCAAATTTGGGTATGGTAAAAATGTAAACCCTTGCTTAGATTGTAGAATTTTTATGCTTTTAAAATTANNTTAAAAGAAATAATGGAAAAAGAGCATTATGATTTTATTATAACTGGGGAAGTAATAGGCCAAAGGCCTATGTCTCAGACAAAGGATAAGTTGTTTTTAATTGAGAAAGAAGCAGGATTAAAAGGACTCATAGTAAGACCTCTCTCTGGTAAAATACTTCCTAAAACCATACCGGAGGAAAAAGGCTTTATAAAAAGGGAATTAATGTGGGATATATCAGGAAGAGGTAGAAATAAACAAATAGCATTAGCAAAAACATTCAATATAGATTACGAACAACCTGCAGGAGGATGTTGCTATCTTACGGATGAACATTTTGCCAGCAGGTTTAAAGAAGAGACTTATTTTCAAAAAAATCTAAATTGGGACGATTTATCTCTTATGACAGTGGGAAGACACTTAAGGCTACCAGGTGGTAGCAAGATGATAATAGCAAGAAATGAATCTGAGGTAAGATTTTTACAAGGCTTTAAGAATAGATTTGCCTACGCCAAAGTGGAAAAAGGTAGTTTTGCTATTATTAAAAGCCTAAAACAAGAAGATATAGAGCTAATCTTTGGTATAATGGCAAGATACTCTGGCAATATAACAACAGAAGTAGATCTATGCTACGATGAAAATATAATAAAAACCATTGCAATTCCTTTATCTGATGATATAATAAATAATTTTAAAATAGGAGTATCGGCTTATGCAGGATGATATAAAACCGAACATAGTGCATAATGTTTGTGGGACTTATTGCCCAATACCTATATCAGAGCTAAGCAATCAGATGAAGAGTATGAAGATAGGTGAGATTATAGAGCTCATAGCAGATGATCCTGGCGTAGTGGAAGATGTACCTGCTTGGTGCAAAGCCACTGGCAATGAGTTTCTAAGCATATACGAANNTTTTAGGAATTTATGAAGAAGATGATGAGTTTCATGCTTTTGTGAAAAAACTCAAAGACTAAGGAGGTTTTATGAATAACGCTACAAAACTAAGCATGGACATAGTATTGTTTGAACTTTTTGAGATAGTACCAGAATCCCAAGAACTTTTAATGAATTATGGTTTAAAAAGGCTCATCGACGAAGACGTTTTGGATGTATTAGGAGATAAGCTAACAATAAACGGTCTTTTCAGAATTTCTAAAATATCCGAAGACGATAAATATCATATATGGAATAAAATTATATCCTTAGCATCATAGAGGAGCTTATTATGGATAGCAAACTTGAAGAAGTGGAAAAGGTGTTAACTATGATAAGGCCTGCATTGTCAGGCCATCATGGCAATTTAAAACTTGTGGATGTCAAAGACAATGTAGTCTACATCCAATTTGAAGGTGGATGCTCAGATTGTCCTGTGGTGGATATGTCTGTTAAAAGCGTCATAGACACCGCCATAAAAGGTAATCTAAGATGGGTCAAAAAAGTAGAAATACTTTACCCAAAGATTAGCATATCTTAATAATATCCATTTATAAGGAAATAAACAGGTAGATTTATAGTTATTTTACGGGGTGGTTTTCTAAAAGGAGAAAGTTCTAATATAATACGAGGGGCACTTTCATCTAATATCTTATATCCACTAGATTCCACCACTCTTAAAGAAGCTCTATCCACTGTGCCGTTTTTATTTATAGTAACTCTTACTACCACTTTACCCTTCAAACCGAGTCTCTTCGCTTCCTCTGGATAAAGCTCTCTTTCCCGAGCTTGTTTATTCAGATATCTAATAAGCCAGCTTAAATATTGATATATACTCTCTTCTTTTTTAACAAATTGCTTAATATTAAGGTTTAGATTTGCTTTTGCATTGGCTTTTCTCTCACCATTTTTTGATATCATTGTTTTTGACGTAGTAGAAGTTGGGGATTTTTTATTGGATATTGCTGGGCTTGGGGACGTTTCTTCAGTTTTAATATGTGGTTTATACATGCTTTTTGGCAAAGATTTCAACACATTTGAAGGTAGCGCTTCGTATTTTGGTGTAGAGGATTTTCTAATATGCTTTGAGGGTTTATGAGATGTTTCATTGTGTGGTTTTGATGGTTTTGGTATAGATGGTTTTTGAGGTGGCATCGGTATAGAAGGTGGAATAAGTCTTTGCTCAGGCATACCTTTTTGTACTAACTTTATCTGGAGAGGCTTTTGATGTTTTGGTTTTGGGATTTTGGCATGAATAAATGCTATTAAAAGCCAGATATGAAGAAGTATTGATACTAAAATACCAACAATAAAATACTGCCTTTGATGTTTTTTAAGATGTGTCATTCTTTTTTGGTTTCTATCATATATTTATCTATATTGAGTTCTCTACAGGCATCTATCACAGAAACAACATTTTGGAAAGGTGTATTCTTTGAAGCTTGAAGCATCACGGTAGTATCTTTGTTGGCTACTTTGGAAATAGCTTGTTCTAAATTACCATTAACAATGGTGCCATCTATATATATAGTTCCATCTTTTTTTATAGATATGGTAATAGATTTCTTAGCGGACACCGTCCGTTCTGAAGTCTTTGCCTTTGGTAGATTTACAGGGATTTTGCCCTCCACCATAAAAGTGGCAGTAGCCATAAAGATGATAAGTATAACAAGGACTATATCCACAAAGGGGGTCATGTTTATTTCGGATATCTCTTTATCTTCGTCAAATCCTTTCATGTATTTTACCCTTATGTTCATGTAAAAGCAATAAGAACTTCATTTTCCTAACAAAATAATTGTAAGCTATAACAGAGGGTCTTGCCACAAAAAGACCCATGGCAGTGGATACAAGAGCTTGGGATATACCTTCCATAACCACTCTAACCCCAAACTGAGAAGACGTACCAAGGTCGTTAAAAGCCTTTATGACACCAAGAACCGTTCCAAAAAGCCCAATAAATGGGGCGTTGTTGCCAAATGTCGCCAATACCCCGAGTCTCTTATCGAGAACCATACGAAGCTCAAGTTCTCTAAACATATCAAGCTTTTTTTCAATATACCTATAGCTTAAAAACCTCTCTATCATGATTCCCACAGAGAATATACTCATAAGTATAAGAAGATACAAAACAGGATCTCCACCTATTAAAGCTAATTTTAACAAAAATTTAG
>DDOS01000098.1 GCA_002341805.1 Aquificaceae bacterium UBA2488
TATAACAAAAGCTTTGATATATTCGCCTTTAACCTTGTCTGGTTTTCCTATAACAGCAGCCTCTGCTACCGCAGGATGATCCACTATAGCACTTTCCACTTCCATAGAACCTATTCTATGCCCTGCCACTGATAAAACATCATCAGCACGCCCCACTATCATGATATAGCCTTCTTCATCTATGGAGCCAAGGTCATCAGCATTGTAAACATTGCCTGGGATTTCTGTCCAATATTTTTTATAGCGCTCAGGCTGACCCCAACAGTCTCTCATCATAGAAGGCCATGGATTTTTTATCACTACATAACCAACGGTATTGGGCGGTACAGGATTGCCGTTTTTATCCACTATAGCCACTTGAATACCAGGTAGTGGTTTACCTGCTTTACCTGGCTTCATAGGATATACAGGGAATGTGGTAATCATATGGGCTCCAGTTTCAGTTTGCCACCAAGTGTCTGATATAGAACAATTTTTATGGCCTATATGTTCATAATACCAATGCCAAGCTTCAGGGTTTATAGGCTCACCCACAGAACCAAGAATTCTAAGAGAAGATAAATCGCTGGATTCTGGCCATTTTTCACCGTATTTCATAAAAAGTCTCACAGCGGTAGGTGCTGTATAAAATTTATTTACTCTATATTTTTCTATAATCTTCCACCAAGTGGATGGATCTTTATAATCTGGTGCTCCTTCATATATTACGCTTGTGGTACCTACTGACAATGGTCCATAAACTATGTAAGAATGTCCTGTTATCCATCCGATATCAGCAGTACACCAGTATATATCATTTTCTTGAAGGTTAAACATATTTTTTGTAGTAAAGTAAGCATTTACCAAATATCCACCTGTGGTATGTATGACCCCTTTTGGCTTTCCTGTGGTTCCAGAGGTATATAGGATAAAAAGTGTATCCTCAGCATCCATCTGTTCTGGTTCACATTCTGATTTTTGTCTTTTAATAAGATTATAAAAATTTACAATATTATCAGGAAGACCAGTATCATCTCTATCCCAGCATATCACGTGCTTTATAGATTCAAGGCCCTCTACAGCCTTAAGGGCCACCGGTAAAAGCTCTATCTTCTTACCTCTTCTTTTGGTATATGTGGCGGTTATTATAGCACTTGCTCCTGCGTCTTCTACTCTTGTTCTTAACGCCCCTTCGCTAAAACCTGCAAATACCAGTTGATGTATGAGACCTATTCTTGAGCAAGCAAGCATTGTGGCAACAGCTTCAATGGTATTTGGCATATAAACAGATACTCTATCGCCTTTTTTAAGTCCTAAGCTTTTAAAACCATTGGCTAATCTATTTACAAGCTCTAAAAGCTCTCCGTAAGTGATTTTATGTTCTTCTAAAGCTTCATTTACACCTATAAAAGCCACTTTGTTCCTATGCCCTTCTTTTATGTGTCTGTCAAGACAGTTGTATGAAGCGTTTACTTTGCCATCCACAAACCATTTTGCATATGGGAAATTCCATTCTAATACTTTTGAATATGGCTTAAACCATGTGATATTTGAAGCCACTTCGGCCCAAAAACCCTCTGGATCTTTTATGGATCTTTCATATAAAGCCTCATAATCTTTTATATATGCTTCATCCACCACATGCTTTGGTGGGTTTATCTTTTCCTCCACTTTTAAAAGCACTTCGTTGGAATCCATAAAAACCTCCTTAAGGATATTAAAAACATTATATCAAAGATTTTAAAGACGTGTCTATGCATACTTTGGTGTTATACCTGTATTCATCCTTTTCATGAGGAAAGTCTAATCTAAAATGGCAACCTCTACTTTCTCTTCGCTTTATCGCTCCTTCTATGGTGGCATAGGCTGATAAGGCCACATCAAATATAATTTTATTTTTCTTGGTGGGCATGGCCAACATACATTCTTTTGCCACATTTTTTATAAAAGTTAAAGCTGTATTTAAACCATCTTCTGTTCTTTCTAAACCTACATACTTCCACATGTAATCTTTTATCTTCTCAAAATATTGTTGGCAGTCTATGTTGTTTGAATCATCTTTTTTGTTTTTGGCTTTTAAAAGCCTAATACTTCTTTTTGACAAAGCTATAGAATACGCCGCTCTATATCCAAACACCACACCCTCTAAGAGTGAATTGGAGGCAAGCCTATTAGCTCCATGTATTCTGGTGCTGGCCACTTCTCCTATAGCATATACCCCGTTCACTGTGGTTTCTCCGTTTTCATCGGTTCTCAAACCCCCTATATAATAATGAGCTGCGGGTGTAACGGATACAAGGTCTTTATATGGGTCTATACCATGATCCATTAAAAAGTTATAGATGGTGGGAAATCTTGTTTTTATATCAATTTTTAGATTTCTCATATCAAGGAAGACATCTTGTCCGCTTAGCATTTGTTTATATATAGCTCTTGCCACCACGTCCCTTGGTTCTAATTCGTTTATAAATCTTTCATTCTTGCTGTTTACCAAAATAGCTCCTTCTCCTCTCACTGCTTCCGATATAAGTAGATTTGTGCCCTTAAAAACCGTTGGATGAAACTGGATAAACTCTGGATTCTCTATTAAAAAGCCTCTTCTTAGAGCAGCTCCTATGACATCAGCACGGGTTTTAAGAGGGTTTGAAGTATGAGCATACATAGAAGCAGCTCCTCCTGTAGCTAGCACCAAAAACTTTGATGCCCAAAATACTCTTTTATCGTTTTGTTCTATTATACATCCTATAAGAGCATTGTCTTCTGTTAATATCTCCAAAAGCTCCCCTTCTATAATATTGATATTTAGCTCCTTGGCTTTTTTGTAAAGAGCTTCGTATATGGCTTTTCCAGTGAAATCTTTCACCTTTAAGACTCTTTTGTAAGAATGTCCTCCTTCTAAGGTAAGCTCAAAAGATCCATCTTTTGATTTGTCAAAATTTACACCAAGAAGCTCTAAATCCACGATTCTGTGAGGCCCTTCTTGGGTTAATATATCTATGTTTTTAACATCTCCGAGGTTTCTACCAGCCCTTAATGTATCTGATACATGCCAAAGGGTAGAATCTTCTTCTGATACCACAGCTGCAATACCACCTTGAGAATAGTAAGTGTTTCCTATACCTCTTGTGATAAGAACTGGCTCTATTTTTAGGCTTTTAAGGGTAATGGCACAAAAAAGTCCTGCTATACCACTACCCACCACTATAACGTCCGTCTGGTAAGAAGGCATCAAGCTTGTATCAAATTCAATATAATACATATTTATCCATTATTCTCTCTATGAGACTTGTGAGTTTTATAGGGTCATGTCTTACAAAAGATATATCTTCGCTCACCAAATCTTCGGCATACACTTCTATATTTTCTTTTGAAATCTTTGCTACATCAGGTACCACTGGCTCTTGACCCGCTTCAATATATTTTTTCAATACATCATTTGGCGGCATTTTCGTATTTATAATAGAAACCTCCACATCTATGCCCCCAAATTTTCTAAACATATTTATATGATCATAAGCCGTATAATCATCTGTCTCTCCTGGTTGAGTCATTACATTACATATAAACACTTTTTTAGCACAGGAGTTTTTTATGCTTTTATTGATATCATCTATCAAAAGATTAGGCAATATACTGGTATATAAGCTTCCTGGGCCAAAAAATATCATATCAGCACTTTCTATGGCAGCAATAGCTTCTATAGGTACAAACGGATTTTTAGGTTCTATCCAGATATCCACTATATGAACTTTGTTGTGCTTGCCATAATTAGTGATGTCTTCTTCATTTTTTACAATAGCTCCGTTGCTAAATTTTGCCACAAGGTCTATACTATCCGTGGTGGATGGTATTATAGTACCTTTTGTATCAAGAATTTTAGAAGTAAGTTTTATGGCTTCTATGAAACTTCCAGTGATATCCGTAAGTGCTGTTAGAAACAAATTACCAAAAGCATGATTTTCTAAGCCTTCTCCTTTGAGCCTATGTTGAAACAATCTTTTCATAATCTCTTCGTGCTCTGATAAAGCTACTATACAATTTCTTATATCACCTGGGGCTGGTATGTTATAAATTTGCCTCAATCTACCAGTGCTTCCACCACTATCCGCCACCGTGACAATGGCATATAAGCTATCAACACTTTTACCCACAAGCCTCTTAAGACCAGACAACAAGCTTGATAATCCTGTGCCTCCACCGATAGCCACTATATTCATACTATTCTCCTATATTATAAACCACATTCACAGTGACACCTATGTTTATATCTCCAGATTTTATAGGTGCATTGTGCATCGCAAGTGTATTAAAAAACATGACAGGCCTTGGATAATTGTCTATATTTACACTACAAGATTTTATACCAAGTATGTTATAGCGAGTTCCAGATAATGCTGCTGAGGCTTGGTCTTTTGCAAGTTTCATGGCTTTTTTAATAGCTATAAGTCTTAATTTTCTTTTATTTGATATATCAAAGCTTATACTTTCTATAGTATCAATTTTATGACTTTTTATATCATTAAAAAAATAAGATAGTCTCTTGATGGGCATTTTTATTTTAAATCCTTCAAAAGCCCTAAAACTCATTATATTACCTTTTTTATCGTAAATAGGGTTTAAAGAAAAAGATGTCGTTGTGATGTTGTATCCTTTTAAAGATTTTATCAACGCATTTGCCCTTTTAAAAAGAGTTTCCATAGCTACAGTGGGGTCTTTACTTTGTTCTATAAGACCTATGTTTACAATAGCTATATCAGGTGAAGCCTTAATATCGTAATAAGCCGATACACTTACAATAGCCCCGAAAGAACATGAAACAAACATTAAAAATAGTATAAAAACTCTTTTCATAAACATGTCTTTTTTATATTATCCTCAAAAGGCGGATATATAACACCTTTCTCCGTGATAATAGCGGTGATATTTTGATGGGGTGTTATATCAAAAGAGTAGTTTAGAGCATCAGAAGATATAGGAGCTATGATATTGTCTTTACACCTTAGCACTTCATCTTTTGAACGTATTTCTATGGGTATATCTTTAAAAGAAGAAGCTTTTAAGTCTATCGTAGAGGTAGGAGCCACCACATAAAAGGGTATATTGTAAGTTTTGCAAGCCAAAGNNAGTGCCTATTTTGTTGGCAGTATCTCCGTTAAAGGCGATTCTATCTGCTCCCACAAAAACAGCTCCCACCATATTCTTTGAGATAAGATAAGGAGCTTCGCTATCCACAATTATTCTATAGGGTATTTTGGCTTTTAAAAGCTCAAAAGCAGTGAGTCTTGAACCTTGTAAATAAGGCCTTGTCTCATCCACAAACACATATTCAATTTTATTTTGATTATAAAGCTCTTTTATAACTCCAAGAGCTGTACCAATTCCTGCGGTAGCAAGAGCTCCAGTATTGCAGTGGGTAAGAGCCACAATCTTTTTATCTATCAAAAAAGCTCCAAACTGAGCCATTTTTTTATTTGCCTCTATATCTTCTTGCTCAATGGCTTTTGCTTCTTCAAATAAATTCCTTTTTTCTTCGTAAGCTTTCTTCATTCTATTTAAAGCCCAAAAGAGATTTACCGCTGTAGGTCTTGTGTGATAAAGCTTGTTATATGCTTCTTCTATCGATAAACCTTCTTTTATGCCTATAGCAAATCCATAAGCCCCCACACAACCTATGGCAGGAGCTCCTCTTACAAGCATTCCTTTTATGGTATAAGCCACATCATCTATGGTTTTTGCTTCAAAATAAATCTCTTCATGGGGAAGTTTTCTCTGGTCTAATATAAAAAGTTCATCATCTTTAAGATAAAAACTCTTTAACTCCATATCTTAGTTCCTTCATCATCCACATTTAAAATCCTGTAAGAAGATTCTATGTTTTTAGCTTTTAAGAAAGAAACGAGTTCATTGCCAATATGACCCTCTTCTAAGGCAAAAATCCCGATAGTGCTTCCAGAACCACTTATAAAAACCGCCGATGCTCCTTGTTGATAGGCAATATTTTCTATATCATCGTAATATGGTATTAAGCTTTTACGATATGGCTGATGGATTTTATCTTTTATTCCTTCTCTTAAAAGCTCAAAACGTTTTGATATAATGCTACTTAAAAGTAAATTTGAGCGTTGAATGTTTGATATGGCGTCTTTTAGAGATATCTCCTTAGGTAAAATTTCCCTCGCTTTTTGGGTATCTATCTTAACTTCTGGAATCAACGCTATAATTTTTAACTCTTTTGGAAAGCTTAAAGTATTAAAGTATGTGTCATCCACATCTTTTACACATACGTTAAATCCACCCACCAATGCGGGCACAAGGTTATCAGGATGAGGCTCAAAACCATAAGCAAGTCTTAATATTTCCTGCAGATTAAGTTCTAAATTATAAACTCTCTCAAAAGTCTTTATAGCTCCTATGATGGCGGAGCTACTACTTCCTAAACCCCTTGAAAAGGGTATCTCCGATGTTATACTTATATTTATTGGCAATGGCTCTTTTTTAAAAAGCTCTAAACATTTTTTATACACTTTTAAAAATAGGTTATCCTCTTCTTTTATATCTAGGTTTTCAAAGGTGATTTTGAAAGTATCAGAGCTTTTAATATGAAAATAATTATATAAAGAGATCGCTAAGCCAAAGGTATCAAACCCTGCTCCTAAGTTGCTCATGGAAGCAGGAACTCTTAGTTTAAACTCCATAAAGATATATTATCATAGCTTAAAAAGTTTTTCTTTAAAAAATATCATTGAAATTTTTTTAAATAAGTATATAGTAAATATTATGAGGGGAA
The DNA here is from genome assembly GCA_002341805.1 of Aquificaceae bacterium UBA2488. GTDB lineage: Bacteria > Aquificota > Aquificia > Aquificales > Aquificaceae > Hydrogenobaculum. The sequence continues at coordinate 6,767 of DDOS01000098.1, forward strand.
AGTGGTTAATTTTGAGCTTATTTTTAGTAAGTAGCGCATCCTATGCCAAGCATCTAATCTTAAATATACATATAGATTGTGGGCATGTGTGTTTTATTAAAAGCCAAAAACCAAAACCAGAAAACATATTAGCTCCGCTTCCTATTTCTATAAAAAATACAGTGGGTTTATCTTTTTTCTTCAACAGGCTTGATTCTTTAAATTCTATGATAAAAAATGTCCAATCTATGGATCTAAGCAAAACTTACCAAGAACCTTCCACTCAAATATACACAGAAGATGTAAGAAGAAATGCAAACTATTATCAAAACTCTGTTATAACCAAAAATATCTATATAAGGCCTACAAACAAAGGAAATGAGTTAATATCTTTATATAATGTAAGTCCTCAACTTGATTTTGGATTAGCTTTAAATAAAATGTTTAAGTAGAGTTTCTGATAAACATCTTAATATATCACAGTATTAATTAAAAACTATAATAAATTCTGCTTACATAAACATAAAAAATATTAATATTATAAAGCTATTGTGTTATTTTAATGATATACTTAGTATATACTAACTAATAAATCTTTATCACTATAATTTCATTGTATAATCACGCAATTTACATATATTTGATTTTAAATTTTACAATTATCTGCTGATTAGAATCATTGTTAATGTGAAATTATCATGTTAACTTATAAAATGTGTAGTTGGTAAAAGTTAACCAATTACAAGGAGGTATGATTTATGGAAGCGTCAAGACGTGATTTTTTGGAGTATTCTATTGGAGCGCTTGGCATGATGGCTGCCGTAGGAGCAGCGTATCCCATATTAAAAAGCTTGGGACCAAATGCCGCCACAAGTCTTCAATCAAAAGTATCTTATGATATATCTCAATTTAAACCTTTGGAGCTAAGGGTAACTTCATGGAAAGGGTTTCCCACATTTGTTATGAAACTTCCTGACCCATTCACTTGGGACGGTCCTCAAAGAAATAACAAATACAAAAACCACAATAGAGATATCATTGGAAATCACAATGTATACGCTTTGATAGGCGTATGCACCCACTTAGGTTGTATACCGCTATGGAAACCAGACGGAAGCCATTCTATAAGTCCATCCAACATCCCAGTATTTCATTGTCCATGCCATGGTAGCATTTATACCCCATGGGGTGACAATATACTTGGACCTGCGCCATTGCCACTTGGTGTACCACCTCAAAATTTAAATGGAAATACCTTAGAAATAGGTACCGCTGGTTTTGTGAAAAAGTTTTGGGATCCTTACACATGATATCTTGTAAAAGGAGGTATAGATTATGGACNNGGACTTGTTAGACTTGTCCAGGTTTCAGTTTGCCTTTACAGCAATCATTCACTTCATCTTTGTCCCTCTCACGTTGGGACTATCTGTCTTTATAGCTATCATCAAGACTATAGCTTACAAAAACAAAGACCCAAAGTACGACAAATTGGCTATGTTTTTAATGAAGCTATTTGCTGTTAATTTTGCTGCAGGTGTAGCCACTGGTCTTACGATGGAGTTTGAGNNTTTGTGGGTGATATCTTTGGCGCACCTCTTGCCATTGAAGGTTTGATGGCCTTCTTCTTAGAATCAACTTTCATAGGTCTATTCTTATTTGGAAAAGACAGACTCTCTGATGGTATGCACACATTCTCTGCTTGGATGGTGGCCCTTGGTAGTAACTTATCCGCTTTATGGATTTTAATAGCAAACTCTTGG
>DDOS01000100.1 GCA_002341805.1 Aquificaceae bacterium UBA2488
CAGGGTTTAATTTAAAATTGAAGAAATAAATACTTTAATTTTTTTCGATTCATTATATGATTAGTATCATATTATAGCTCTTTACTTAGGAAGCCTCCTGAAGCAAATACATATATAGAAAAAACTTGCTTGAGAGATAAATATTAAATTAAGCAATTTTTGCAGCGTGTTCTTGTTTTGACAAGTATACCACGCCCTACAAGTATGCCACGATATGAAGTAAACTTTTTCATCCTTGGATAAGTCTGCCACGATTCACAAGTCTTCTACGACAACAAGTCTACCATTAAAACCAGGATTACGTGTTATTATCTGAAAATTTTCAACCAATACTCTCCCAGTTTAAGTTTTATCATAGTATTACGCTTACCTCTTCTATGATTGGTTTTAGTTTTTGCTTGGATTCTTTTTTTAACTCTGCTGCTTTTTTTGATATCTCTTGTGATGTCGCATAGTTTAATGCATATACTGCTGCTAAAGATGTTTTGGCTATAGGAAATTGTCTTGTGTTTCCTTCTCTGTCTTTTGATATGAAATATCCTATTTTGACATCTTCTTCCGAATAAAATTCTTTGAGGGCTTCTGATATTAGCTCAAATAAGCTATTTATCACTTCTTCTGGATTTTTTAGGCTTTTAAAAATAACTACAAAATCATCTCCCCCGATATGCCCTACGAAAGAATCATGATCTGATGAAAATATCTGCAATATTTCAGCTAATTTTTTAATCATCATATCTCCTGCTAAAAAGCCATATGCATCGTTGAAGGGTTTAAAGTTTGATATATCTATATATACTATGTAGGCTTCTATTTTTTGTTCTAATATATCATCTATTTCTTTTTCTATTAGTACGTTGCCAGGTAGACCTGTCAGAGGATTTGTATATAGAGTCATTTTATAAAAAGCATCAAAAAGTTTTTGAAGGACTTTTTCTTTCTTTAAAACTCCCATTACCTTATTTTTGTTTTTAACTATAAAAATATTTTTATTATTTTCTGATGTAAGATAGTATATATGTAGAAGATTGTCATGAATGTCTATCGCATCTAAGTTTTGATAATGACAGTCAAGTTTTTCTAAGATATAATCTATATCTTTATAATAAAAGAGATTTTCTTGTACAACTCCAAGTATCTGCCTTATGCAGTTTTCTTCAATTAACGAATTATACTGCGTTAGATAAATCCAGTTATTTTTAGTATGCTTTATTATATCAATTAACTCTTTAGTATCGTTACCATTGTATATATAAGCGTCTTCCAAATCATGTGTATCTATTTTATATCTGTCCTTTACAGAATTTAATTTTAAATTATTTATAGATGTTTTTAAAAGCATAATACCTTCTTTGGGAATGTCTTGAGACATAGACGGTCTTCCTAATAAAAATCCTTGTGAGTAATCAACGCTTAGACTTATGATGGTTTCTAAATCATCTTTGTTTTCAATGCCTTCTGCTATGGTTTTTATGCCGTTTTTTATAGCCATGTCTAATATACCCCTTACTATTTGCCATTTTAGTTTTGACCTTGATATACCTTTTACAAGCTCTATGGGAAACTTTATATAATCAGGTTGTATCTTTGAAATAAGTTCTAAAGAGCTATATCCTGTACCAAAATCATCAAAAGCTATAGAAAATCCACAGGATTTATAATATCCAATAGCGTCTTCTAACATACTTATATCATCGGCTTTTTCTGATTCTGTTATTTCTAAGACGATGTTTTTAGGGTCGATATCGTTTTCTAAAACCAATTTCAATGTGGTGCCTTTTTTGTATAGTTCGCTTTTTATAAAATTTGGATTTATGTTTATAAATAGCTTGAGTTTATTTTGTCTATACCTTGCTATAGCCTCCTCTCTACACAAAGCATCCACATAGAAGTCTAAAGATATTCTTTTAGTAATATCAAAAACAACCTTGGGAGAGTATTTATTATTGTTGTCTTTTATCCTAAGAAGAGCTTCAAATCCGTAAACAAAACCAGTTTTGTTTGAAAAAATAGGTTGATAAAACATATCTATCTGTCTTTTAAATAAAAGTTTTAAGAGTTCTATGTTGCCAAGGATTAGCTCTGTGGGAATTAAACAGGTATCCATCATAAAATAATCATATTTTGATAGTAACGTACTTTCTATGAGCTCTTCAAAGGAGCTGTAATCTGCATTTTCTATCGAAGAAAAATCTTTGCTTATAAATTTTACCATCATAAGCAATACCTCCTGTATAAATCTGTTGCAAAACTTTTAACTATCGTATATTCATGATTGTTAGATATATAGGATATAAACTCACAAGATTCTCTGCCCATTATGCCAAACAACGTATTTAAAGCGCTTTGAACTACCATAGGATTATCATCGTTTAGTATTAGGCTTTTAATAAAAGCTTTTGCTGTATGGATATTTTTAGCTTTTATTACATTAAGGGCTGTTATTCTATAATCTGCTATGGGGTGAGCTAATGCTATTATAAGCTTTATATCGTAGGGAAGTTTCGTAAAGTTTTCAATATTTGCGTTGCAACTTGGACAGATCTTGGCTTCTTGGGGGACTGGATTCCAACAAAAAGGGCAGAAGAATACAAAATTTTTATCAGCACTTGTGGGTTTAACCATGACATTTGCACTTTGATAAGCATTTATATATGTATCTAAATCAAGATCCATAAACTTTTTATCTATAGAAAAGCTTGCCAAGTAAAAAGGTTCGTAAATATCTATTTTATCTTTGATTTCGTTGTTTAGTATATAGAAAAAGACCTTGTTGTTTTCCATATAGATATGAAAATATCCACTTGGGAACATCCCTTGAAATAACATATTCTTAGATTTTGATAAGAAAGATATATTATGAAGAGACTCGTCTTCTTCTATACTTTCTAATTTACTATAACCAGCATAAACCTCTATCATGTCTTCTGGAAGCTTGTAGAAATTTAGTGTAAAAACCTTCCCAGAGATGCTCTTCATAAGCAAAGGAAGGGCTTCTTCATCGTTTATATCGTTAAATTTTACGCTCAAAAGTTTTCCGCTTTTAAAATACATAATGCCGTTTATATCTAAAAACTTAGAATATATTTCTAAAAACCCTGTTAGCTTTAGTTCTTTTATATCTTGTAAGACTTTTTTAAAGTCAAACCTTGTATCCATAGAAGATATCCAGACCTTGCTTAGTCTTGGATTTATAAGTTTTATATTAATTTTGTTGTTTTTAAAAGCATTTAAAAAGTTGCAATCAACAGCGTATATGGATATATTATCTGGAAGCTCTGTGTGCTCAAAATTATCCAGCACACCCTTTGAGGTGTTTATTAGAAAACAATCAACAGTAGATTCTATCATGCTTTTATACTCAAAAAGCTCTTCTTCATCTTTTACATATGCACTAAGCATAGGTTCTAATAAGAATAGAGTTTGCTCGATATCCATCTAAAAAAGAGATTCTAATACTTTTATTTGGTTTTCACTTAGAAGATGAGATAACTTCTTTTTTAGGCTTAAGGATGTTATGACCTCTTCGTTTTCTCTTATATACTTGTCTATGTATCTTATAGCCTGAAAATAAAGCATCATATTGAAATTCTTATTGTATACTAACATATGATAAATGTCTCNNCACCCTCTTCCAAAAGATGCTTAAAAGATTCAACCCACTTTACCATAATACACCTCCTTTGAAAGTAAATATAATTTTCTTAGGTTAATTTTTTGTTAATAGGGTTTATGATAAAAGCTTATGATTTTTTGACAATTGCAGTTATTGTTTTAACACCAGCATGTTTAAAATATAACCATATATTTATCTTTTCACCAAGTTTTAAAGGGTGCTTTAATCCTATTAACAATATGTATTTATCATTTGGTTTTAAAGATAGTGTTTGTTTTGGTTTTATATCAAAACTCTTAACAGAGATCATTTTAGATTTGCCGTTAATGTTTATTATTTCGTGCAGTTGGGCGGCAGAGGATATTGAGGATTTTGCATCAATTAACTCATCCTCTGATTCACCTAAGTTCTCTATATCCATATATGCAAAGCTAACGTAATGATTTGGTGGCATCAATAAGACCCATGGATTTTTTATTGTAATATTTGAAGAATTTTTGGCATTGTTAGGCTTAGTTTTTATGGCGGATTTTGTTCCTTGTGTTGGTTTTATGCTTTTGTTCGATTTTTTTTCATGGCCAAAGCTTATTAATGGCGTTTTTTGTGAAGTATTTGCTATGGATTCATCCAATATCACTTGTTTTAATAAGCTTAGTGCTTTCTCTTTATATATAGGTTTGATGTTTTGATTTAATGTTATAGCATTTATAATGTCTTTTGCTTTTTTAAAATCCTTAGCCTGTATGTAGCATTTTGCTTTTAATAAATTAGCATTTTCGTTGTTTTGATTTTCTAAAAGCCATGAAACTTTTTGTTCTATGGGCTTTTTAGAGCACTGATTTGAAGTTACATAAGCTTCAGCCAATGCTTGTTTAGCTGTTTCAAAATTTCTGTCATACAAAACTGCTAAATTTAAGTTTTTAATATATTCGCTTGCGTTGTTTTTATACAATAGAGCAAGGTTGTAATAAGCTTCTGGCTTTAAAGCGCAAAGATCATTATCTATGCATTTATTGAGGACTTTTATCGCTTCTTCTTTATGTCCTGATAGTTCTAAGATATTTGCTTTATCTAAAAGCCCTTGATAATAATCTGGTTTTATAGAAATAGCTTTATTTATATTTTTTAAAGCATTTTGAAAATCATTAACATTTGCATAAGCTATGGCTAATTTATCATAAGCTTTATAGTTATATGGATATTTTAAAATAGCCATTTTGAAATCTGATATGGCTTTTGCATAATTACCGCTGGATAGTGAAGCCATGCCTAAGTTATAATAATAGTTTGAATTTTTATCAGTGGATAACTCTTCCACTGTCTGGGTATTTTGAGCGCAAGAGTTTATTAAAAAAACCACAAAAAGTAAAAATACAATTTTTTTCATATTTATATTTTACCAGTGATTAAGCGTATTAGGCTTTTAAAATCATACATATTATCAATAACTAAATCAGGCATAGTTTTAAACTCTTGGTTAAATAGTGCTTTGGCTTCTTTTATCACGTCGTTATAGAGGTTTTTATCCTCCATGTAAGATGGGAAATCTATAGTTATATCTGATATCCTATCAAAAAGAGGTTTATTTGTTTGAAAAAGATCTACGTCGTTTCTTAATGTAAGTATCAGATATCCTTCAAAGTTTTTTAATATTCCATCTAATATTCCTATATCCTTTATGTTGTCAATATTTTTTAAAACTATCACATCGCAAAAGCTTATATCTTCATAGGTGGGTAAAGAAAATGTGTTTAGGTCTATGATGCAAAGACTTCCAAATCTTGTTCCATTTAAAAAGTTTATGACTTTTTGAAGCTTTATGAGCATATATTCTTCATCTTCGTATCTTATGCAAACTCTTTTGTTTTTTATATAATTCGTAAAGTTTGCGTAGAACTCTGTAAGAGCATTGGGAAGCTTTTCGTCTTTTTCTTGTAAAGAAAACTCAAATTCTGGTCTCGAGGAGATTTTGTATATCTCTTTTTTAATGCCAAGATCTCTTAATGTAGTATTTGCATCCATTATACATTTATTTAAAAAGCTCAAAAACGAATCTAAACCAAATCTTTTTAGTCTATTACCAAGAATGACCCCAGATTTTTTATCATCCTCTAAGATAAACTTAACACCTAATATCGATAAATACACTGCAAAAGCTATTCTAACAATATATTTATCAAGGGTATATTTATTAAGGGCTCTTAATCTATACATAGGTTCAAATGTATTATATCCTGCTATTATACCGTTTACGGTATTTATAGCATCAATAGACCCACCAAAGATTTTTGCAAGATATTCTTTGTCTATCATAAGTACATCTTTACCAAAGTCATCTTTTTCTACAATCCTTGATATGTAAGAATACATTAAGTCGGGTTTTTGTATTATTTTTGGCATTAGGCTTTTAAGATCAGAAATTTCAGAATTTCCTTGTTTTGATAAAAAATTAAGCAATATCAAGAATCCATCCATCATAGAAAGTATAATAAAGTCATAAATTCTTTGGGCATTTACAAATATAAGCTGATATATGTTATCAAATATAGCTGATTGTAAGATTAATGCCACTTCTAAATTTTGTAATTCTTGGGAATTATTTTTCATATATTCTAAAGATTCTTTGGAAATAGCTTTTAAAGCATAATCTCTAAACCTTGATAATCCAAGCCTTACTATGGCAGATTTTACATCTTTTATCTCTACGCCTTTGTCTAGATATGCGCTGTTTGCAAGTTTTAGGATATCTTCCTGAAGCTCTATTAGGTTTCTCATAAGATTATAAATTTTATCTGCGTTGGTATTCTCGTCGAAGAGCTCTAAGATAAAAGGCATTATAGTCTTTATAAAGTCGTTGGATTCAAACTCCTCTATATCTTTTGACTCTATTTTAAATTTAGGTTCTTTTTTAATGTGGATTGGTTTTAGATAAGCGTCTATAGCTTTTTGGATTATATCTTTTGGGATTGTCTCTTCTGTTAAAAGCCAGGTAAGGAGGTTTTGAGGATCTGTCTCAGGAGAAGGTTTTACCTTAATGACTTTGTCAAGTATATTTATTTCAAGGATAACTTCTGATGCTATCTTTATATACTCTTCTTGGTTTTTGGCTTTTAATAAAATCTTGTCATAGGATATTCTTTTTATAACGCCCATTGAAGTTTGTATGTTTGTATAAAAGCTAAAAAACTCACTCATTAAACACCTCTATGTCTGGATTAAATGTAGACCCATTTTTCTCATCTTTTATGTGGGCTTTGCCATCCTTTATATAGATTCTATCCTGTTCAAGCCAAGAAATCACTTGGGGCAGTAGCTTATGCTCTAAGTTTAATATTTTTTTAGCCAAACTTTCTTCATCATCATCGTAAGATATGCTTGTAATAGCCTGAGCGATGATACATCCTTCATCTACATGTTCGTTTACAAAATGCACTGTGCAACCACTAAACTTTACACCCCTTTCTATGGCTCTTTTATGAACATCTATACCAGGGAAAGAGGGTAGTAAAGAAGGATGTATATTTATAATCCTTTTTTCGTATTCTTTTACAAACTCTTTTGACAATATAGCCATAAACCCTGCCAATACTATATAATCTATATGCTTTTCTTTTAAAAGCAACAAAACTTTTTCTTCAAAGATTTTTTTTGGCTTCGGCTCAAAGGCATAATGCTCTACATTGTAAGTTTGTGCTATATGTAGGGCTTTTGCTTTTGGATTGTTTGATATTACTATAAAATCTGATGTTAGAAGTCCTTGTTTTCTTGCTTTTAAGATAGCCTCTAAGTTAGAACCTCTTCCAGATACAAAGATTGCTATTTTCATGATTTAACCATTTTTACAAAAGCCTCAAGTTTTTTGGGGTCTTTTTTACCAGGATACTTTTCTACTCCTGATGCCACATCAACTCCATAAGGTTTTATCGTGCTTAGTAATGATTTTACATTTTCTTCGTTTAGACCACCCGATACAAAAAAATTCCTTTTTAAGGCTTTTAGCATGTTCCAATCAAATGTTTTGCCAGTACCTCCGTATTTATCTCCAAAAGTATCAAAGAGTATCAGATTGTTATTCCAACATGACTCAATGTTTGGAAGTTCATTGGATACCCTATAGACCTTTATGAGTCTATATGATATAGCATATTCACAAGGTTCATCAGAATGAAGTTGGACAAAATCAAAATGTTCAAGAAGTTTTTCTATCTCTTTTTTTGATTTTTTAACCACCACCGCCACCGCTGGTATTTTTAAATGGGATTTTATATGTAAAGCATCTTCTAAACTTATATACCTTTGGCTTTTTTCATAAAGTATAAACCCTAAAAAATCGGCTCCTAAATCTTGAGCTAACATAGCATCTTCTTTGTTGGTGATACCACAAATTTTTATTTTTATCATTTTTTAACCAAGATAGATTCTAATATAATACCAGTTATAGCAATAGTAACGGCACTATCTGCTATGTTAAAAGCAGGCCAGTAATGATTTTTTATATGAAAATAAAGAAAGTCTGTAACTTTACCATAATAAAGTCTCTCAAACAAATTTCCAAGAGCCCCGCCAGATAGCATGCCCATAAGGATACTGTTTAATGTGTTTTGGCTTTTAAAAGCATAATATCCACTTACTATTATAGCCAAAATAGGTAATGTATCAATGAGAATTAGCCTTGCTATACCTTTTATGCCTGCAAGCATACCAAAAGCAACTCCTGTGTTGTATATAAATACTATCTTAAGGATAGGAAGTACATCAATGGATTCATTTAGATACATATGGCTTCTGACGAATGCTTTTGTGACCTCATCAAGACAAAAAACTAAGCCAAACGCAAAAAAATATATTAGAACATATTCTTTAGGATATTTTTCCATAAATCCTTCGCTTTTACAAGATCGCATTCTAATATATTTCTATCATTATATTCTACTTTTAAAGTAGGCTCTTCCACAACATTACCTATAAGCATCCAATCTAAGGAACTCTCTTCCACAATATTCTTAAACTCTTCTTCATTTTTGGAGTCTACGCTTACCACTACCCTCGTAGGATTTTCTGCAAATAGATACACGATAGNNTTGGCTCTTCATCCACATAAAGGTTTAACTCTGCTCCATATTTTGTATTTGCTAAACTTTCAAATATATTTACAATAAGTCCACCCATAGATACATCGTGAGCTGACAATATAAGGTCTTTGTTAATTAATTTTATTAAAAGCTCTGAAACTTCTTTTTCTTTTTCTATATCTATTTTTGGCAAAGCTCCAAAAACCCTTGAAGTTAAAATCTTTTGCACCAAAGACCCATTTAGGCTGTATTTTTGGTTGAGATTTCCTATTATGAATAGTTCGGAAGGTTTTTTAAATACATGATTTATGTGTTTGTTGACATCCTCTAATAAACCAACACCTACTATTATGGGTGTAGGCATTATATTTGTGGCAATATCGTTTTCTACGGTTTCATTGTATAAAGATACATTACCGCTTATAACAGGTATAGAAAACTCATTCATAGCATCTGCCATGCCACTTGTACATAGATCTAATTGAATAGCCACTTCTTCTTTTCTGGGATTGCCAAAGTTAAGACAATCGCTAAATGCTAAAGCTTTTGCTCCTACACAGGCTAAGTTTCTCACGCATTCTGCTACGGTCCATCTTGCTCCTTCGTAGGGATCTGCTTCCATATAATATGGATTACCATCTGCTTTTAAAGCAATACCTTTTTCTGATTTGATAGCTGGTTTTAAAGGCCATTTCAATCTTAACACAGCGGCATCTGCCGATGGGCCTATCACAGTATTTGTGCCCACCTCAAAATCATATTGAGAATATATATGCTCTTTTGAAGCTATGTTTGGATTTGATATGAGTTTTACAAATGAATCCTTCACATCTATATTTTGGGGTATATAATCTTCTTGTGGTATATCTAATTTCCTAACGGGTGGTATATAACAACTTGGAGTTCCCTCTGCTACAATCTTATAATCTAATGAAGCTACTTTTTGGCTTTTAAAATAAATATCTACACTATTAGAATCTACGGTTTCTCCAAGCACACACCAAGAAAGATGGTATTTATTGGCTACATCTATCAAAGATTGAAGATTTTCTTTTTCTATTATAAGTAGCATTCTCTCTTGGCTTTCAGATAGAAGTATTTCATAGGGTGTCATATCTGGCTCTCTTAAAGGCACTGTATCTAAGCTTATGTTAAGACCCATATCACTTTTGTAAGCTGTTTCAAAGCAAGCTCCGGCTATACCACCTGCACCTAAGTCTTGTATGCCAACCACTAACTCTTCTTCCACGATAAGCATTAAAGCTTCTACGATTTTTTTACCATAAAATGGGTCTCCAATCTGGACATTCGAACGTTTTTTTATAGCTTTTTCGTCAAATTGAGCACTTGCCATAGTGGCTCCGTGTATGCCATCTCTACCTGTGGAAGATCCCATGAGGAATAAAATCTGCCCTATATTTGTGGCTTTTGCTTTATAAAGCCTGCCTTGGGGCATTATGCCAATGCAAAAAACGTTTACTAAAGGATTTTTGTTGTATCGTTCGTCAAAATATGTTTCTCCACCCACAGTGGGAATACCTATGCAGTTTCCATAGTGGCTTATGCCTTTAACTACGCCTTTTGTTATTCTACTACCATAAGATATGTCTCCAAACCTTAGAGAATCTAACAATGCGATGGGTCTTGCCCCCATAGATATAATGTCTCTTATTATGCCACCAACGCCTGTGGCAGCTCCTTGGAACGGCTCTATGAAAGATGGATGGTTGTGACTTTCTATTTTAAAAGCCAAATAGGCATCTTTTATATCTATAATCCCTGCGTTCTCTCCAGGTCCTTGTATCACATAGGGTGCTTTTGTGGGAAACTTTTTTAAAAGTGGTTTTGAGCTTTTATAAGAACAANNATGCTCTGACCATAAAACTCCAAAAATACCAAGCTCTATATCGTTTGGCTCTCGGCCAAGTAGATTTTTTATTACATTGTACTCTTCTACGCTTAAACCATGCAGGTCATTCATGCTAAATATTTTATCATATTAAAAATATAAACACATAATATATGTTATGCCTACCATAGCTAAGGATAAAAGCAAAAATTTAAAGATGCTTACAAAAACAAGGCTCAAAATTGTATAAGTGGCAATGATGGGTTTTCTTATATGATATGCTTCATACTGATGAGATAAATATATTATAGCCCATATGGCTATTATGTAAATAATCGTATCTATCGCAATAGAATACATAAGGCTTCCTATATTTACCTTAAAAGGCAATAGACTGAGTTTTTGGTTAAGGGCGTTCATCTTTTTTCATAAACCACATGTTTTTTGGTAATATTATAATCTTCTCATCGGGTTTTTGCATCTGCATGTATTCTGCAGCGTATTTTTTCATATAATAATCTGGGGATGCTTTTAATTGTTGTTCTTTGGCGTATAGATATTTATATCTTTCTTTTTCATATGTTAAGAGTTTTTCTATTGGTGTATTAGAGCTTTTCAAATCTATCAACGAATACAAGTTAGAAGAGCTCATAAAGAGATTCCATACAGTATAGAATATAGACAAAGCGAAAAACGTTATTACTATCTTATTAGAGTAAAAATTGCCAGAATTCCTCTTGGGATGCGAACCTAGCTCCATATCCAAGATACTCCTCTATTCTAAGAAGCTCATTATACTTTGCAATGCGTTCTGAGCGTGATAAAGAGCCAGTCTTTATCTGCCCTGCATTCGTAGCCACCGCCAAGTGGGCTATAAACGTATCCTCAGTTTCCCCAGATCTATGGGATATTATAGCGTTATATCCATATTGCTTTGCTATGGATATGGTGTCCAATGTCTCCGTGAGTGTTCCTATTTGATTTAATTTTATTAAAATAGCATTTGCTATACCTTTTTCTATACCTTCTGCAAATATCTTGGGATTTGTGACAAACACATCATCACCCACAAGTTGAACCTTATCAATTAGCGCTTCTGTAATCATCTGCCATCCCTCCTCATCTTCTTCGGACGCTGGGTCTTCCATAGATATTATCGGATATTTCTCTCTAAGATTTATGCAAAATTCCAAAAGACCATTTCTATCATAGCTCTTACCATCTATGGTGTAAAGCCCTTCTTTATAAAACTCAGATGCAGCAAAATCTAAGGCTAAGGCTATATCTTCGCCAGGTGTGTATCCTGCTTTTTCTATGGCAGATAAAATAAGCTCTATGGCTTTCCCGGTATGCTCTATATTTGGAGCAAAGCCCCCTTCGTCACCTACGGCAGTGGAAAGTCCGTTTTCTTTTAAAATACCTTTTAATATATGAAATGTTTCTGCACCCATCCTAAGAGCATCTGCAAATGTATCCGCTCCGTAAGGCACTATCATAAACTCTTGAATGCTAAGAGGGTTATCTGCGTGTACTCCACCATTTAAAATATTCATCAATGGTACAGGAAGCTTATTGGCAAATACACCACCAAGATAGCTAAACAATGGAATACCAAGCTCATTGCTCATGGCTCTAGCAGCAGCCATACTAACAGATAATATGGCATTTGCTCCTAAGTTTGATTTGTTATCGGTGCTATCAAGCTCTATGAGAGTAAAGTCTAACTCTGCTTGATTGGAAGCATCGAGTCCTATTATAGCTTTTGCTATTTCTGTATTTACATTTTCTACGGCTTTTAGTACACCTTTCCCAAGATATCTTGAATCTTTATCCCTTAATTCAAGAGCTTCTTTTATTCCTGTGGAAGCTCCACTTGGGACTATCGCCACACCGGTGGCTCCAG
>DDOS01000056.1 GCA_002341805.1 Aquificaceae bacterium UBA2488
CTGCTAAAGTGGCTACCGCATAAGGAGGATAAGATATGGCATCAGGCGGAAGAGCTGTACACGAACGATGGGCGTTTATATTCTTTCTTGCGGGTGTAGGGTTTTTTGTAACTGGTACTTTTGTTCAAGGTGTGTTGCCTATTATGGTGCTTGGTGGTAGCAGCAAGATGAAAACCAAGGATCAAGTGGTATCAGAAGGATTTTACAAGAGACAGTTTCCTGAAGTGGTGCAACTCTTGGCAATGTACCCAGAACTTTGGAAAAAATACTACAATGTGCCAGATCAATATTTTTATACTGCACCACCAGCAGTGCAAAAGCAGATCATAAAGGGTGTTGCTCAAGCTATAAGTGATGGTAGATGGATATATATGGCAGAAGGGTGCTGGCAATGTCACTCTCAATATGTAAGGCCAGTATCCAATGAACCTTCTTATTATGGTCATGTGTCTGTACCAAGTGAATACGATAATACCTTATTCCTACCTCACTTATTTGGTACTGAGAGAAAAGGTCCAGACCTCATAAGAGAAGCTGGTAAAAAAGGTGTGGAATGGCATTTGGCTCACTTTGTGAATCCACAATACACAGTCCCTGGTTCTATCATGCCAAGATTTGCTAAGTTTGTGGATTTAAAAGATGGTAAACCTGTATTGACTCCAGCAAATCCAAACGATGCTTATGCAAGCGACAATCCAGAGCCTACAAAATATGGCTTAGCAGTGATAACTTACTTAGAATGGCTTGGAAGTTGGTATAGACCAAGATTTTTTGACCAATGGCGTCAAGAAGTCAAAGAAGAACAACAAAATCCTCAAGCTGCCCAAGCAGCGATGGCTACTATGCAACCTGCCAATGCTTCTTCTAACAACTCTAATCAAAGCTCAAACAACACAAATACTACCACCAACAGCTCAAATAATGCCAACAGTGCATCTAAACCAGCAACCGCTGGCTCTGGAGCTTCGAAATGAGTAAAGGTAGAAAGATATTTTTGATTACGATGGTTATAGCAGTTATATTAATGGCTGGTGTACCTATGTCTTACAGGCTCATCAGCTGGGCCATAGTGGGCACGAGTGCTAATGATGATGCTCACTCGGTGTTTATTGTAATAACTACTACATATTTGTTCGGTATTTTGACCTTCGCCTCGTTTTTTATGTGGGCGTTTCTTAGAGGTGAATTTAGCAACATAGAAACCTCTAAGTATGATATGTTGGATACTGATAGAAAGTATGATAGGATAGAGCATACGGAGGTTTGAGATATGGCAGATGCTAAAAAAAGATATTTAACACCATCAGAGCCAGACTATAAAGTAGGCGGCTATCAGGGTAATAAAATACCTCTTATGGTTATAGTTATGTGGCTTATGTTTATAGTGTTGGCGGTTACATATACTATAGTGGATGTTATACCAGACTTGTCTGATTGGTTTAAAGGCTGGCCAGTGGATAAAGCCCAGTGGTATCACTTCTATAAGTATTACGGCAATCAAAATCCATAACAATAAAATGTCTAAGAGGGCCTTATTAGGCCCTTTGTTTTATGTGGAAAAATAAAATAGTTTTATAATATAAAATCTTAAAATTTACTAGAGGTCTTATCCGTGGTCTTTAATTACCTGCTAATATTTTTTTTTTAATATTCTTATGAGGTAAGTGAATATATCTATTTAAGTTTATGCTATAATTATAATAATGGCTATAAGTATATTTGAAGGCGTAAAATCTATTTTGAAAAATATAGAAGAAAAATATAAGTTGACTTTCTGTTGGCTTGGTCTTAAGAAAGCTGACTATACGGTATTGCCTGTTGTAGCAAGCGAAGAAAAAACATACCAAGAATATCTTAAACAAATTAAACTTCGTTGGGATGATTCTCCTTTTGGTAATGCGCCAGTGGGTATGTCTATAAAGACAAGAAGCATACAATATGCTAACAACATGCAAGAAGATGAAAGGTTTTTACCCGTTTTGGGGCTTTTAAAAAAAGAAAATTTTAACTCTATATTATCTATTCCTATATTTGATGAGCAATACACTGTTTTTGGCGTTTTTGTAGCTTATTCTGATAAAAAAGGATTTTTTAATTCTGATATTATAAGCCAAATACAAAAGGATATAGATGAGATTAAACCTCAGATATTAAAACTTTTTAGTTCAAACATCACAATAGATGAGAAATTAAATGAGTATTTAAGGGTGGTGTATGATATTGCTACATACATAAACAAAGGCACTGCTTCTAATATGGACCCTAAATATTTAGCTCTTGATGTGCTTAATGAACTTGACAGGCTACTTGATGCTGATGGCTCTGAGCTTATAATATACAACAGAACTGATAATAAAATAGAATTCATTGTTGTCTCTGATTTGTTTTTGGAGAATTTTGAAATACCATCTTTCGATATATATAAATATGGTGGATTGTCTCCGTTTGTTAGGCATTATATAAATATTGAGCATGCCACTAACATAGATTATGAATTAGACCCATATGCTTATGAGTTTTATATAAAAAAGGGTCTTAAATTTATAAATTCAACTTCCATAAATGCTAATATATATAATAAAGAGACATTTTCTATCCTGCTTTTAACAAGAAAAGATAAAAAATATATATCAGAAGTAGAGCTAAACATAATAAAGCTTATAAATCAGGTATTGTTTAGTGCTTTCGTGGTTAGAAAATATCTTTCTGATATAGGTTCTCTTCGTACTCATCTAGAAGAGATAACCACAAAAGATCCAATCACTGGTTTTTATAACAAAGAAATGTTTGAGATATTCTTAGAGCAAGAGCTAAACAAAGCTATTTCAAGAGGGCTTCCAAATTCTTTTAGTTATATACTCATAGATGTAGATAATTTTAAATATATAAACGATGCTTATGGTTATCAGTTTGGGGATTTGGTTTTAAAAGACATTGCAAATGTGATTGAAGAAAATGTAAGGTCCGTAGATATAATCGCAAGGCTTGGTGGTGATGAATTTGGAATATTGATGTCTGAGATGAAAATACAATCTTCAAAAGTTATTATGGAGCGGATAAACGAAAAATTAAATAAAGATCCTATAGTTGTAAACGATAAGAAGATAAGGGTTAGTTTGTCTATGGGTATTTCTACATATTTTGAAGAAGATAGAAAAACTCTTGAAAATATATCATCTATTAAAAAACACATAAAAATGTTGGCGGAAAATGCTTTAGTAAAAGCCAAAAAACAGGGTAAATCAAGTGTTGTATTAGCAAAGGGAAAAAATGATAAAGTATTTTCAGAATCTGTATACGGTATAATAAATGAAGCCCTTGATAATGATTTTATAGAACCAGCTTATCAGCCTATAGTAGAAATACTATCGGGTAAAATATTTGGTTTTGAGGCTTTGTGTAGAATAAAATACAATGAAAATATCATCTATCCAGATCAGTTTGTAGAAGAGGCAGAATCTTTAGGTCTTATAAACAAAATAGATTTATATATGATAGAAAAATCTTGTAAACGTATCGCTCCACTAAAAGATTATAAGCTTTTTGTAAATATAAGTGCTAAAGCTTTTTCAGATGGATTGTTTTTTAAAAACGTTGTAGATATAGTAAAAAATTATAATATGCAAAATAGACTTTATATAGAAATTACAGAAAGAGAGACCTTGTCAAGCTTTGAAAAGTTTGATGAAATAGCAGAGCACTTAAAATATTATGGTGTGGAGTTTGTGATAGATGATTTTGGAAGTGGATATTCGAGTTTGCTTTATCTTAAATTCATAAAGACTAATCTATTAAAAATAGATGGTGCTTTTGTAAAAAATATAATCAACGATAAAAACGATGAAGCTATAGTAAACGGCATAAACTTTATATCTAAACAACTTGATGTAAAAACTTTGGCAGAATTTATAGAAGATGAAGATATATTGGAAAAGCTAAAAGCTATGGGAGTAGATTATGGACAAGGGTATTATCTTGGCAGGCCATCTTTTGACTTGGAGAAATTCATAAACTAATTTATAATATTTAGTATGAAGATAAAAGACTTTCTAAAAGAAAACAAAATTAGTATAGGCGATAATGTATCATTTTTATTAAAAGCTCTAAACAAAGAGCATTTTTTGGATAAGATAGAGCTCTCTCTTGGCGAACCTGCTAAGATGTCAAAATCCAAAACCAATACTGTAGATCCCAAAGAAGCCATAGAAAAATATGGGGCAGATACCATAAGACTATATATACTCTTTGCCGCACCACCAGACCAGGATTTTGAATGGATAGAAACCTCCATAGAAGGTGTTCATAGATTTTTAAGAAGGATGTATAACTTCGTAATATCAAATGTTGATATATTAAAAGCCAAATAT
>DDOS01000047.1 GCA_002341805.1 Aquificaceae bacterium UBA2488
TCGACCACTCGGCCACCCATCCTTGAGTTAAATATTATATCATACAAATAAAGAGCTTACCGAGGAGTTTTCATAAATACGTTTTATGGCTTCTCCTATGATGGGAGCTATACTTACCACATTTATCTTTGGAGATTCTTTTCCGATTTGGCAAATGGTGTTTGTGATAACCACTTCTTCTAAATTTGAGTTGTTTATTCGCTCTAAAGCTGGTCCAGATAAAACTCCATGTGTAGCTAAAGCCCTAACAGATTTTGCTCCTTTACTAAGAAGCATGTTTGTGGCTGCTATGAGTGTACCTGCAGTATCTATGATATCATCTATTATAACAGCATCTTTGCCATCTATATTTCCTATCACATCAAACACTTCCGCTTTATTTGGCTCTGGTCTTCTTTTGTATATGATGGCTATGTTGCATCCAAGTTTATTGGCCAATTGCCTTGCCCTTTCAGCTCCACCTGCATCTGGAGATACTATGACGGTGTTTTTTGGGTCTATTTTGTATTTTATATAATCGTGCAATACTGGCAAAGCCAATAGATTATCCACTGGTATATTGAAAAACCCTTGTATTTGAGGAGAATGTAAATCCACAATGAGTGCTCTTTGAGCTCCAGCTATTGTTATCATATCTGCTAATACCCTTGCACTTATTGGAACTCTTGGTTTGTCTTTTCTGTCTTGTCTTGCATAGGCAAAATATGGTATCACGGCGGTTATCCTGTAAGCAGAAGCTCTTTTAATGGCATCGAGCATCAATACAAGCTCCATGAAATGGTCGTTTATAGGATTTGATAAAGACTGAATTACAAAAATATCACCGCCTCTCATGGATTCTTCTATCTGAACCCTAATCTCACCATCGCTAAATCTACTTAAGAGCATCTTAGAAAGCTCTATACCAAGATAATCTGCTATCTCTTTTGCAAGTTTATGATTTGCCGAACCTGATAATAACTTCAAAGGTATTTCCATAATATATTATTATACCAAAAGCCAAGATACAAAGATATTAAAACGTAGAAGACGTGGGAGACAAATATACACGCTTAGAATAATAGCTGCTACAATCAAGAGAAGTAGAACCAGATGGTGCATAGGCAAATGTATTTGAATAACAAGTGAGCCCTGAGCTATTCAAAATATTAGCCACCGCTTGCACATAAGCATTGTCTATGGGAGGAAGTTCTATGGCGAAAAAGCCTTGGGTAGCAGATTCATTGCAAGATGTCCCTGTGCCATTACATCCACTTGTTGAGTAGTTATCTGCCCAAGCATAATATTGCCAAGGTTGACCCATATTTGTATTTCCTAACCAATGACCTATGTAAGACATCAAGGAAGAACAAGAAGCCACCGTATTGGTAGATGCTGCAGTATCCCAATCATCGGCATCTGCACAACTTATAAAAGGATATGCCCCAAAATCCTTTGCATAGTCATGTATACCTTTTACAAAAAGTGAAGCTCTCATTGATATTTTATTTTCTTCAGCATTGGCTTTTAGTGTCCTATAACCTATAAAAGCAGCTCCTAAGAATATAACAAAGGCAGTTAGGACTAATAAGAATTCTATTATAGAAAAACCGTTTTTCATACAAAAAGCCCCAAAAGATGGGGCACAAGTCTACCACGATTTACTATTTTAGAAGTAATTTGGACTTACTTGTCCTGCTACGTTAGTAATACCTGAAGTGCAAATTATCATAGATGAGCCACTTGGTGCTGTATAGCCACCAGCAGCACTTGTTACACTACAAGTATATCCAAGGGAGTTAGCTTGATTTAATACATTTTGAACATAACCGTTATCTATTGGTTCTGTAGTAAACACATAATAACCCACTGTTAGAGATGTAGCATTACCAGTAGCTGTAGTTGCAGCAGTACCACCACCTATTGTTGTTCCTGTATAAGCAGTATAAGTCCATGGGGAAGCACCAGATATTAAGAAGCTACCTATATATTGCTCCAATGCACTACAAGAGGCTATAGTATTATTGGAAGCAGAAGTGGTCCACGCACTTACACCAGAACATGCCACATATGGAGCTGCACCGTAGAAATCTTTTTGATAAGCTCTTATACCATTGGCCATAAGTTTGAACTTATTACCTATTTGTGTTTCTTCGCCATTTGCTCTTAATGTTCTATAGCCTATAAAGGCTGCTGCTAAAAATATTACAAACGCTGTTAACACAAGCAAAAACTCGATAATTGAGAAGCCACCCTGCTGACTCTTTCTGAAATCCTTCATAAAAACCTCCTATATAAATTTTCATCAAATATTTTAATTTTTTTTATGATTTTGTCAATGATTTTCTAAAAGCTCTTTCATCTTAAATGCCACATCTCTTATCTCCCACTGGGCACCTTTTTCTGTTCTTTTTGAAATAAAGTCCATCATATGTGGTATTGGTGCAGATACCACTATATTTGTTTTTTGTCCATGCGGAAGTAAAAACCTTGCATCTTCTGCTGGTATTCCCATATTAACAAGTTCTATGTAAGCATCTTCCGATTGTTTTACGGCTTTTAAGAATATATCCAAAGCATCCTTATTTGTCTTTATGGATGGTGGTATTATCATCATATCTGGTCTTGGTAGGTCTTTTTTCTTAGGAAACTGCAGTACATACCTTTGAGAACGCTGAGAGAAATTTAAAAATGTATGTCTTACAAGTTGATGAGTTAATACCCTTGATATATCTTCAAGATAAAATACCACATATCCATAATACTCTCTTGATATATAAACAAGATGAACATTTTCTAATGATTCCACAATAGATGGTTCTATGTTGGCATTTAACTCTATGATCTTTTCAATGGCAATATCTCTTTCTTCTTCACTTAAGTCTTCTAAATAATGTCTTAAGGATATCCCAATAATATCTGGTGTGTTTTCATTCCAATAGGTTTTAAAATATTTTGCTCCTATATAAACAGCTTCTTGAGGACTGAGACTCTTATAAGTAAACGCATGAGAGAATACCGAAAAATGTTTATAAGAGCAAAGTCTTAATAAAAACTCTTTAGTTTGATCTTTTTGAGTTAGTTTTGATTCTTTTAAAAGCTCAAAGAGGTTTTTCTTGGTATAGCAAACCCTTGCTCCTAAAGCACAAAGCCAAGCAATGTTAGAAAAATCTTCGTAAGATACAATATCTTTTATCCTGAGCATCAAGTTTATTTTAGCATATTTATAGCATCTTTACGAGGTTTGATAGTTTATTGGCATCTGTAAAAGATGTAGATAAATCTGCTTCAGGATGACCATAAAGACCACATAGAACTACTATGGTGGTAGGCGTATGTTTTTTCAAAAGCCTTATGATAAAATCTGTTCTATAACAATGTGTGCCTATTAGGATGGTAAGATCGTGATTGCCATGTAAAATTGCCTCATGGGGGTTTGGTGGGTCCATTTCTACGCTTGGATCGTAGTTTTTAAGCTTTGGTTTGTAATCTGGTAATATTTTTATATTTACATTTGGTATTTTTTCAATGAGTTCTCTGGTAATTAGGGCTTTTTCTTGGAGTTCTTTTTCACCAAAATCCCAAAACAAAAGAGGTCCTATTACGATAGTAGGGGTTTTTGAGCTTTTAATAAGATCTTTAAGATATGAAAATGCATCTTTATAAGAGGTGGTATTTGGTCCTATGGAAGCTTCACCTTTAAAAACCTCTATTTGCATAGAGGTTCTTGTTTTATCTTCTTCTGGGGTAGGAACTGCCTTTGGTTTTTTATAGTAATTTGGTTTAAAATCTATGAGATATTTGGAAAAATCAAAATACTGTTTTTCTTTATTGTAGTCTTTATTTGCATCCTCTTTTATGTTCATAGATGTATATAAATCATCTTTTATAAGATCAAGCTCTNNAAGGTCAAGCTCTACTGTAAACTCTCCATGATAAGCTTTTTCTTCTTCTTCTACGCCTAAGTTATAACATGTGGTTCCTACTATGTCAAAGAGTATACCATTTGCTCCAAAATTAGAGGCTTTCTGAAAAGCTTCATACCTTTTTTCATAAAATTCATAACAACAATGTCCTATATAAGTGTAGTTGTTTTGGGCACACCATAAAAGCGTATCTCTTAAAAGCTCAAAAGAGGTTATGGTCATAGGTATCATACCCTTTTGATAAGCAAGTCTATAAGCATCTCCTATGGTACATCCCCCACACTCTCCACAATCATCAAGATGTCTA
>DDOS01000041.1 GCA_002341805.1 Aquificaceae bacterium UBA2488
TATAGAGTTTAGTAAAAAAGAAAGGAATGTAGTAAATTTTGAATGGGAGAGAGTGTAGGTAGAATGAAAAATAAGTGTAGAGCAATTTAAATTGCGAGGAGAGGATTTGAACCTCTGACCTTCGGGTTATGAGCCCGACNNGACGAGCTACCAAGCTGCTCCACCCCGCACAAGTATTATACTATATATAAATTTTTATTTCTATGATATATATCAATATATAAGCAGTCGTTTTTTTGATATACTTAAAGGATGAATTATGTTATACAGATTGTCAGTTTAGAAGGACTTGATGGTTTTGCGGCTTTTATTAAAAACTATATAAAAATATCTGACATAGTGGGTTTAGAAGGAGATTTGGGAGCTGGTAAAACCACTTTTGTAAAAGCGTTTTTAAAAAGTCTTGGATATCATGACACATCAAGCCCTACATTTTCCATAATAAACGAATATAGTTTAAAAGATTTTAAGATAATACATGCAGATTTTTATAGAGTGGGCAATCCAAAAGAGTTCATAGATTATATTATAGAAAACAAACATAACAGTATCACTTTTATAGAATGGCCAAAAGATGATATATATACTAAAAAGTTAAAAATAACCCCCGTTGGACAAGATAAAAGGCTTTATAAATTATGCATGTAGATGCAATTTTAATAACAGGACCAACCGCCTCTGGTAAAACAAAAATCGCTCACAATCTTGCTAAAATCCTAAACACTGAGATAATAAGCATTGATTCTATGTGTGTTTATAAGTTTATGAATATAGCCACCGCCAAACCAGATTTAAACAAACAAAGAGAAATTAGGTACCATATGATAGACTTGGTGCTTCCTTCAGATTACTTTGATGTATATATGTATGTAGAAAAAGCCAATGAAATTATAAAATCTTTGAAAGAACAAGGAAAAATCCCTATAATAGTGGGTGGTACTTATCTATATATACAAGCACTTTTATATGGGCTACCCCAAACCTCAGAGCCAGATTTTACACTAAGAGAACGTCTTGATAATATAGCATCTAAAAAGGGTATAGATTTTTTATACCAAAAGCTAAAAACCATAGACAAAACTTATGCAGATAAAATTGGTAAAAATGATAAAAAAAGAATTATAAGAGCTCTTGAAGTATTTATAAACACAGGAAAAGCTTTTTCTCATTACCATAGGTGGGAAAAACCAAAACTAAATGTATTGGGCTTTTACACAGATATGCCCACCGATATTATAAATAAAAACATAGAAGAAAGAGTTTATTTTATGATAAACCAAGGACTTGAATTAGAGTGTATAAATCTACTCGTACTTGGATATAAAAAAGCTATGACATCCTCTCAAGCCATAGGATATAAAGAAATGATACCTTACATAGAAAGTAAGATAACTCTGCAAGAAGCTATTAAAAGCATAATACAAAACACCAAACACTACGCTTCACGTCAGCGTAGATGGTGTAAAAAGCAAAATTTCACCCCTATAAAAAACTTAGAGGATATTCTTAATTCTGAGGCCTTCCACCAGCTATCGCAGGCACTATAGACAATGTATCTCCGTCTTTTAACTCTGTGTCTATGCCCTTTAAAAATCTTATATCCTCATCGTTTAGGTATAAATTCACAAACCTTCTTAGTTCACCGTTCTCATCCACAAGCCTTTCTTTGAAACCAGGATAATTTGCTTCTAAAGCTTCTATCGCTTCTTTTATGTTTTTTGCCTCTATGCTCACTTCTCCTTGGCCATTTGCAATTCTTCTTAAAGGTGTAGGTATTCTCACGGTTATAGCCATATAAACTCCTTAAAGCTCTTTCTAAGAGCACCGCCATTTTTATAGCGCCAACGATGAGCGCTGATAAGATTTATATTATAACATTTTTAGAAATTTGGTTATAACATTTTATTTGTTGCAAAAATATATATACTTATTTGTATCATTTTGTTTTGTCTTGAAGCTTTTATATTTAAAAGCATGGAAAACTTAAAGTATTCAAAATTTAATAGAATATTCATGGCAGGGACAGACAAAGGGGATTTATCAAAAGAACTTGATAATCTTTTGATATCCACAAAGCTATTATATCAAGGATATATATTGGATATAGATTCTATGGATAAACAAGATATCCAATACGATTACGAAGAACACAAACACACCTATGAAAACATATTGAGGCCTTTCTTGATGAAGAAAGATATACTGATGAATCAAGATTTATGCGACAAGGCTAATAGCATATCAAAAATATATGAAGAGTTCTTGGATATATTAGCAAGTAAAATAAGCTAATCACCACTCCAAACTGATTTGGAAAACACCGTCTTTGTATTCGGCTTTTACCGATATATCGTTTCTGTCTGATAAGGTTTTTACTATATAAAGTCCAAGACCAAGACCTTCTTTGGATTCATCCTCTCTATAAAACAAATCAAAAATCCTTGATATATCAGATATTTCATCGCTTTTATTTTGTACCATTAGCTTGTTGTCCACTATTTTTATGTTTATAAAACCGTTTTCTTTGTTGTATTTTATAGCGTTATTTAATATATTTTCAAGTATCATAGACAGATCTATCGGATCCACATAGGCTTTTAAGACATTTTTCTCTTCAAAATTGATGTTTATATTTTGAGATTCTAAGCAATCTTCAAAGGACTCTAAAGCATCTCTTATAGCTTCATTTATGTTTATGAGGGTTTTTTCTTGGGGTTTTGACNNTTGACATAGATATGGTTTTTATACGATTTATAGTTTCTTCTATCCTAGTTATAGCTTCTTTGGCTTTTTTATCTTTAATATCAAGAAGCTTTAATATACCTATTGGTGTGTTTATAGCATGCATACTACCTTTTAAAACTATATCAAGCTTTTCCGTATAGTCCTTTATGGGTTTTAGAAATATATTAGCAAACATATAAGAGATTGCAAAAACAGATATTACCAAAAACATATATAAGAATGTTGCATAAAAGAATATTTTTTTCTCAGACTCTATGATATCTTCTATTGAAGATTTTAGATAAACATCATAGATATTTCCTTGGTATTCAAATCTTTGGTGGAGCTTTATTGTCTTTTTACTGTCTTTATCTATTTTGTTATTTTGATATAAAACCTGCCCATCTGACTTTATAATCAAGCTAAAACCTGGTGGTAGTGAAAAAGGTTTATGGGTAGTAGTTCTTAATATGGCTATTTTTGCAAGGTCTTCAGAGCGATTTTTTATTATCTCGGTGGCATATCCCACATATAAATTATATATAATATAATAAAAAATACCCATCACTATAACAAGTGTTATGGAGTTTAAAAGGGCAAATTTTATCTTTGCATTTTCAAAAATATTTAGTTTAAACAAGGCGATAGCCAAGCCCCGGTACGTTTCTTATGATGTTTTTATTTTCTTCTTTTAGCAATTTTCTTAAAAGCTTAAGATGGGTTCTTATAGAATCTTGAGAAGGAGCTTCTGCCATATCCCAACAGTTTTGCATAAGTGTNNGCTAATTTCTTAGTGAGTTCTTTTTCCTCTCCATCAACGATAAGCACTTTTCTATCCACATCGTAAATAATATTATCCCTTATTTTAACAATATTATCTTTTATGTTGTATTTTCTTCTGGTTATGGCTTTTATCCTAAGGATAAGCTCATCTACACTAAAAGGCTTGGTAAGATAATCATCCGCTAAACATTCTTCAAAACCTTTGGTTTTTGTACTAAGATCAGATATGGCACTTATAAATATGATAGATGCTTCACTATTTAAAGCTCTTATTTCATTGCATAGGTTTATACCGTTATCTTTACCAAGCATGATATCTAAACAGATTACGTCAAAAGCCTCAGATTTCAGATAGAGAATAGCATCTTGGGCGTTTGATACCGCATCGCAGATAAAATCATTCTCTTTTAGCTTTTGACACAATATAGATGCCAAGTCTTTATCGTCTTCCACAATAAGCACTTTCATAGATAAGTAGCCTCATCCAATAACGATACTTCTTTTCTTAAAAGCTCAATACCACCTTCTTTTAACATCCTTATAAAATGACTGCCTATTACCACACCCTCTACACTACCTTTTAAAGCGTTTATGTGCTCTTTTTTTGATATACCAAATCCCACCACTATAGGTTTTTTGCAAGCTTGTCTATAGGAGTTTATATACTCTTTTATAAGCTCTATGGGTAATGCATTTCTCTCTCCTGTGATACCTGCCACTGAAACCATATATACAAAATCTGTGGAAGTCTTACATACACTGTTTACTCTATCGCTTTTAAAAGATGTAGGAGCCAACAACATAACCAAGCTAAGCCCGTTTTCTTCCATGATGTTTTTTACACCATCAGATTCTTCTGCGGGTAAATCTGGTATTATAAAGCCACATATACCAGACTCCTTAGCTTGTTTTATAAAATCATTTATGCCTATCTTATAAATAGGATTAAAGTAAGTCATCAGCAAAAGAGGTTTATTATACTTCTGTTTTAGGCTTTTAGAAAGATTAAAAATATCCTTATGGGTTATGTGATTTTTCAAAGCTTCGGTGTGGGCTTGCTGAATAATAGGCCCATCCGCCACCGGATCCGAAAAAGGAAAGCCTATTTCAAGCATATCAGAATGTTCTAACAGAATTTCGAAAGCCATCTTAGAAGTTTCTAAATCTGGGTATCCTGCCACCATATAAGATAGTAAAGCTATTTTATTTTTTTCTTTTAAAAGCTCAAAAACCTGAGATATCATTTTAACTCCATAATTTCTTTCTCTTTGGCCTGAGAGAGCTCAGATATTTCATTTATATGATGGTCTGTGGTTTTTTGAAGTTTGTCTAAGGCCCTTTTTATATCGTCTTCGGATGTACCTTCTAAGGATTCTATCATCTCTTTGGCATCTCTTCTTATATTTCTTATGGCTACTTTGGCCTCTTCAGTGGTTTTATGAAGGAGTTTAACGAGCTCTTTACGCCTTTCTTGGGTCAATGGCGGAAGCGTGATACGCAACGTATTGCCTTGTCTTGCGGGGTTTAAAGAGAGCTGCTCCATTAGAGCCTTTTCTATAGGAGATACAGCGTTTTGATCCCATACCTGGATGAGTATTTGGTTTGATTCAGGCACACTAACATTTCCCACTTGTTTTATAGGCACCTTAGAGCCATAATACTCCACTTTGATATCTTCCACCAAAGAGCTTGAAGCTCTACCCGTCCTAAAACCTGATATCTCTGATTTAAAATGAGCCACGCTCTTTTTCATGCTCTGTTCAGCTTCTTTTAAGATATCCTCTATCATAAAATATATTATAAACCAAATCTTCTGTACTTTTCGTGAAAATTTGCTATAATATATATAAACTTTTAAGTGAGGTAAAGTTATGGGTAGCAAAAACGCTTCAAAATTGCAAGATATTTTACTGAATCAAGTAAGGAAAGCGAAGATAAAGGTATCTATATATTTGCTAAATGGCGTTAGACTTCAAGGTAAAGTTAGATCTTTTGATTTATATACCATTCTTATAGAAGATGGCAAGCAACAAACCCTAGTATACAAACATTCCATAACCACCATCATACCATCAGAACGTATTGATATAGATTATCAATCTGATAACGAAGAAGAAGAGATGGAAGAAAACTACAATATATGACCATTGCTTCATAGTATTTTCATATAAAAAGCCTATAATAATTTTATGGATTTTAAAATTCCAAAACATATAGCTATTATTATGGATGGAAACGGTAGGTGGGCTCAAGAAAAAGGCAAATCCAGAATATACGGCCACTACAAAGGGGCTGAAGTGGTGGAACCTATCACACTAAAATGTAAGGACTTAGGCGTTTCTTACATTACACTGTTTGCCTTTTCCACTGAAAACTGGAAAAGACCACAAGAAGAGATAGATATACTTTTTAAGCTTTTCAAAGAATACTTAATCCAAAAAGAAGAAAGCATCATGAAAAACAGCGTAAATATGAGATTTATTGGGAGAAGAGATAGAATACCAAAAGAGTTATCAGACATGATGAGCTACATGGAACAAAAAACCTCTCACAACAACGGTATAACCCTCACCATAGCGGTGGACTATGGCGGTACAGACGATTTAACAAGAGCTATCAATAAACTCATAGAACTTGGTAAAACAAATATCACCGAAAAAGATATAAAAGGATTTTTAGATACAAGCTTCTTGCCAGAAGTGGATCTTCTTATAAGAACCAGCAATGAAAAACGTATATCAAACTTTATGCTATGGGATTTGGCTTATTCTGAGTTTTTTTTCTGTGAAAAATATTGGCCTGATTTCACACCAGAGGATTTGGAGAATATAATAGAAGAGTTTTCCAAAAGAGATAGAAGATTTGGAGCCATCGTAGTATAGTATGCTATAATATCTAACAGTTTAAGGCACGTAGCTCAGTTGGGAGA
>DDOS01000034.1:0-3946 GCA_002341805.1 Aquificaceae bacterium UBA2488
TGAGGTTTATTGGTCTTTAAAGCCAAAAGACAAACAAAATATTGTGATGGATAAAAAAGCAAAAGGCTCAAATATAATGTATGTGGGGGATGGTATAAACGATGCTTTGGCTATGGCGATAAGCGATGTTAGTATAGCAGTATCAAAGGCTTCTGGGGTGGCAAGGGTCTCTGCAAGCATCTTGCTTTTTAACAAAAACCTAAAAGCTATACCTTGGCTCATAAACTTTTCTAAAAAAGTCAAGAAAATCATATATACAAACTTCATATGGGCTTTTGTGTATAACTCTCTTGGTATACCTCTGGCGATGTCTGGATTTGTCCAGCCTATTTGGTCCGCGGTGTTTATGATAATAAGTAGTGTGAGCGTGGTTTATAATTCTTCAAGAATAGAAAATATGTAATATAATTATATGTATGCCAACAGAAACCAAGCTTAAAATCAAAGAAAATAAGCCGTTAAACCATAGGACATACCTTATGGTGTTAGAATCTAATGAGGCTATTATACCAACTCCAGGACAGTTTTTGATGTTAAAACCAAACACCAGCTTTGACCCGTTAAACCGACGGGCTTTTGCTATTGCAGATGTAGATAATTTAGATATTATAATCTACTATGATACAGTGGGAAGAGCCACAAACCTTATGAAAGAGCTTAAAGAAGGAGATTATGTAGATGTTCTTTTGCCCCTTGGAAACGGGGTTTTTAAAGAGGATGAAGATAGGCTAAACATAGTATTGGCAGGTGGGATAGGTATATCTGGAATAAGTTTGTTTTGTAAGCTTTTAAAANNTTTTTGAAGAAAGGTCTGATAAGTTAAATGTAGTGTTGGCAGGAGGTATTGGTATATCTGGGGTTAGCTTGTTTTGTAAGCTTTTAAAAGCCAAAAACATAGATTTTAGATTATACTACGGGGCAAGATCAAAAGAGGATATCATAATGCTTGATTGGTTTGAAAAATATGGTGTTCCTGTTAACATATATACCGAAGATGGGTCAATGGGACAAAAGGGTTTTGTCACTAAAGCTTTAGAAGAGTATGATGATAATATTACAGTCTATGCTTGTGGTCCTACGCCTATGCTTAAAAGCCTAAAAACCATAACTAAACAAAGGAATATAAAAGCGTATCTATCTTTAGAAAATCCTATGGCCTGTGGATATGGAGTATGCTTAGGGTGTGTGGTAAAAACCAAAGATGGATATATAAGAACCTGCGTAGAAGGACCTGTTTTAGACAGCAATTACATCTTAGAATTTTAGGGGTGAGATATGTTTAATTACTATATGCCTGTGGATATACATTTTGGATTTGGTGCTATATCAAAAGTAGGAGAGATAGCAAGGAGATTTGGTTTTAAAGGGCTTATAGTATGTGGAAACTCTGCCAAAAGGCTTGGATATCTTGATAAAGTAGTGTCAAACCTTGTTATAAACAACATAAGAGATATCATTGTATTTGACGAGATAGAGCCAAACCCTACAGATATTGCTGTAAACAAAGGAGCTTTGATAGCATCCTCTAACCAGGTGGATTTTATCATAGGGCTTGGTGGTGGAAGTGTTTTGGATGCAGCAAAAGCTATAGCCATAGTCTCTTCCAACGAAGGTTTTGCTTGGGAATATGTAAACTATCCAGAAGGACCAAAGTCAATTCCATATTATACAAGACCTGTTATAGCTATACCCACCACCGCAGGCACAGGCTCTGAGGTAAACAAATACTCGGTTTTATCAAATCCAAATAGAAAAGAAAAAATAGCTATAGCTCATTCTCTAAACTACCCCAAAGTGGCAATAGTAGACCCAGAACTCACCATGAGTATGGATAAAGACCTAACCGCCACCACTGGTATAGACGCTTTTTATCATGCCTTAGAGTCTTATACAAATAAGTTAGAAAATAAAATAGCAGAGGATTTTGCAGTAAAAGCTATAAAGATTATCTTTGATTGGCTTTTAATAGCTTATCATGAACCCCAAAACAAAGAAGCAAGGCTTAATATGAGCTATGCGGCGATGATAGCAGGCATTGCCATAGACCAAAAACGAGCAGGATTGATACATTCTATGGAGCATACAGTATCTGGACGATTTCCAAAAATAGCTCATGCTAAAGGTCTATCCGCTCTTGGGTATTATATAACGCTTTTTAATATAAAAAAAGCTCCTCAAAAATACCAAAGACTTGCCGAAGAGCTTGGATTAAAAGATGAGCATGAACTTCTTAATAAGCTAAAAGAGCTCACCATAGCCCTAAGTCTTCCTAGAAGCTTAAAAGACCTTGGGCTTGCCCAAGATGAAGACATCATAAATGACCTCGCAGAGGATGTACATTTTACAGCAAGAGGTGTTTTTAACATAAACCCTGCTGATATAACCGAAGAAGATGTGAGAAATATTTACAAGACATCCCTTTTTGAAGATGAATCTTTAATGTATGGATAACGCCGATAATGCTAATATAAGAAAAGAACATTAAAGTTTAGATATCACCGTTGGAGATGCTTTTAAGTCGATACCTCCAAAGTTTGTAGAAATACTATCTGGTAAAAGAACCAAGACTATTCTTAATACTTCTTTTAAGCAAACCAAAGAAAGAAAATTAGATTAACTCTTAGAACTTGAAGGTAGTTCTATTCTTCATATAGAATTTCAATCCACCAACGATAAGCAAATGCCCATTAGAATGCTTGAATATTTTTGTACTAATAAAAGATGCATATTCTAACAGAAATATAATCCAAAAAGTACTCTATATAGGAGATAAACCACTCAAAATGAGTAATAGAATCAACTTTCCAAATCTAACATTTAGCTATGAGCTAGTAAACACAAAGGATATATCCTGCAAAGAACTAATGCAAAGTGAAAACCTAAATAACAATATATTAGCAGCTTTATGTCATATAGAAGATGAAGAGAAATATCTCGTAGAGATTTTTGATAGAATTTTTAGCTTAGAAGAAAATGACAGAGAAGATTATTTAACTAAGTTATTGACAATTTTAGAAGCAAGACCTAAACTAAAGAGAGTATTAATCAAGCTAAAGGAGGAAAACAAAATGCTTATAACTTATACTGAGAAGATGATTAAAAAAGCTATGACTCCCCAAAACATATCAGATACCCTTGGCCTTCCATTAGATTTTGTTATAGATACTCTTAAGAAAAATGGGTTTGAGGTAGGTTAAGGTAAAATAGGTAATCATAAGTTTAATCAGAAAGAGTAATTAAAAAGTGGGACTGTCTCTTTAATTGTGTAAATCTTCAAATGTGTGATAACATGTTATGAATGCTATTTTAAAGATTGGGCTTAGATGGAGGGGGCTGAAAAGACAAGTATGCCATGATATACAAGTCTGCCACGATTTATTAGAGAAAAGTTCCTAGCATGACGAAGGAATTTCTTAGAGAAACCATAGGTAAGCTTTTATAGAAAGAGCTAGAAGACTATCTTGGATACTCTAAGAGAGATCCTTATAACTACAGGAATTGATATCATGAAAAGAAGGTAAGCACATAGCTTGGAGATGTTGATATTAGAATCCCAAGAGACAGGAAAGCTGAATTTGATCCTGCCTTAATACCAAAAGGAGAAAAGTTCTTAGTAGAAGATCTCCAAAGAAAGCTATTTTTATTCTATTCTAAAGTCTTTCTACTAGAGATATTCAAGATATACTTGAAAATATTTATGGCACAAGATTATCAGCAAGTACCATATCAAGGATAACAGATAGGATAATACCTAAGATAAATGAATGGCTCACAAGACCCCTAAAGAGGTTTATTCTGCGATATTTATAGATTGTCTTTTTGTATCTGTTAGATCAAAGAGCAAAGTATCTAAGAAAGTCCTCTATGTGGTAGCAGGTATTGATACAGATGGGTTTAAAGAGATACTTGGATTTTGGTTATCAGAAACAAAAAAGTGCAAGCTTTT
>DDOS01000034.1:3966-4418 GCA_002341805.1 Aquificaceae bacterium UBA2488
AGAGGTGTCGAAGATGTTTTGTGTTTGTAAGTGATGGATTAAAAGGAATAGAAGATAGCATAGGAGCTGTTTTCCCAGAGTCCGATCATCAAAAATGCTTTGTTCATAAAGTAAGGAATAGTCTTAAAAAAGTAAAGACAAAGGATAAGAAAGCCGTAGCAAAAGAACTAAGAGGCATATACATGGCCATCAGTAAAGCTCAAGCAAGACAAAGATTCGAAGAGTTTAAGGCTAAATACCAAGATGAATACAAAGACCTTATAAAAATTTGGGAAAGTGATTTAGATAGTCTTCTAATATTCTTTAAGTATTCCTATTAGATTAGAAGAATGCCTGCTACTACCAACTTTACAGAAAGTATTAACAGTGAAATAAAAAAGATTACCTATGACAAAAAGATATTTTCCAGATGATATGGCTTTATTAAAGGTTTGCTATGGTGTAGCACTAGA
>DDOS01000084.1 GCA_002341805.1 Aquificaceae bacterium UBA2488
CATTGGCAGAACTTTCTTAAAACTGTAGAAAAACATAGCAAAGATCTATCCTCTTATTATGAGAAGAAAACCAAAAATTATCTTGCCTTTATAGACTACCCTATTGAACTAAGGAAATATCTATATACCACCAATGCTGTAGAAAACATAAACTCTGGTATTAAAGTAATGAGATATGACCTTGGCGGATACTTTCAATCTGTAAGAGCTTTAGAGGTCAATCTATTTCTACAATTTGTCAATCTAAACGATAAATGGATGAGACAAGTATGCCACGATAACAAGTCTGCCACGATCTAAACCTATTCCAGCTTTTAGAAAAAATCTTATAAGATAAGGCAGATTGTAAACATGAAATTTGATTGATCGTGGCATACTTGTTAAAGTTAGGAGTTATGGTAAAATGATTTACACAATTTTTTGGGTAGTCTCGTTGTAAGAACATCAAAAACACTTTGGCAATACGCAAGGACTAGAAAGATGATAATATTTTAAAAATATGCTATAACACTATTAACATTGTTTGGAGATTCAGCACGTTTGCGTTATCTACAAGAAAAGCCAGAAAGGGAAGAAATCCAAAAACAGGAGAGGAGATAAATATTCCAGCAAGGACTACAGCGGTTTGGAGACCAGCTAAAGAATTAAAGAGTATAAAGTAATGAGTGAAATGTCTCATGATAAATACATTAAAAGTATATTTGGTAGAATAGAAAATGTAAAAACATTCTTAGGTTATTGTTTACCAGATCTAGCAAAACATTTAGATGTATACAGCATAGAATCGCAGCCAACAGAGAAAGTTGTACCTCACTCTGGTGAAAGTATATACCTAGACTTTGCGGTCAATTGCTCTATACAAGGTAAAAATACAAAGGTATATATACTCTTTGAGCATAAATCCTACCCAGACAAACAAATTATAACCCAAATAGTAAAATACATAATGGCAATATGGTTAGAGGATATAAAGAATAATAGAAGTTTTACCCCTATAGTACCTGTGGTTATCTATAACGGCACTACAACCTGGAACATACCCACAGATACAAAAGACATTTATCAAGATATACCAGAGGAGCTAAAAGAATTTATATTCAGACTGAAATACATTTTGTTTGACCTAAATACATTAGAAGATGAAAAGATAAAAAACATATTCCTTGTAAATCAATATCTTGGAATAGGATTTTTAGCCTTAAAAAGAATACTAAGAGGAGATAAAAAAGAAGAGAATCTCTTAGAACTAATGAGAGCAATATCTAATTTAATAAACCTTAACTGGACTGATATATTACAATTGCCACCTGATATGGCAATATTTTTAAAAGAGACTATATTATATATACAGTATGAGTATAAAGCGCCACCAGAGAAATTTAAGGAGTTATTAAAGAAGGAGCCTAATATGCAAAGTGTAGTTGATTTATTTATTGAAGAAGGCATGGAAAAAGGAGAGTTAAAGGCGAAAAAAGAAGCTGTAATAAAGCTATATACTAAGAAAGGTTTTAGTCCATCTGAGATCGCTGAGACTCTAGATTTACCAATAGAGTTTGTGGAAGAAGCTTTGAAAGAAAAGGGGCTTTTAAAAAGACAATAAAAACTCATGTAATTTTGTATAGTGGAGCTGGGCAAGAAGCTCCAAAATGTATAATTTCTATTATAATAACATTTTATTTATAGTGTTTTTTGAAAATTTTCTACATAAAAATGTGTGTGAGCAATGATATTATAGATATATATTAGCAAATTTTGGGCTAAAAAAATTAGGAGGTCCTTATGAAGAAACTTTCACTTGCTTCACTTCTAACTGGCCTAGTTGTAGGCTCCACGTTGATGGTTTCCTGTGGTGGCGGTGGCGGAGGCGGTGGTAGTTCACCATCTTCTGGGTCATCTGGTAGCAGTTCTCCTACCACACCCACAGGCACAGGCTACTTTGTAGATGCCCCAGTTCAAGGCTTATACTATACCACTTCAAGTGGTATAAGCGGTTATACTGGCTCTAATGGAAGCTTTAGCTATGATGTAGGAGATAGCGTAACCTTTGACGCTGGTTCTACAACTCTTGGCTCTGTAACAATTAGTGTTCCAAGCACTACAATAACACCTGTAAGCTTGTTTAACGATAGCGTATCTTCGCTATCTCAGTGTGTAGCTAACAATCTACAAGGCTGTAATCCAAACGATTACCAGGCATTACTGACTATGCAGATAATACAGACATACGGCAACTGCTACAGTGTATCAAGTACATTATGTAGCATAACAAATGCTTTTATACCTGTTAGTAGTGTAAGCAGTATGACAAGCTATTCTGCTTACAACACTTTAATGACAAATATGCCGAATCTGATATCTGCAAATGTGGCTTTGGATAACTTTTTAGGTATCAGCCAAACAGGAGTGAGTTTTACTGCGTATGTGTATTCAATTAACAATGGCGACAATTCTCTAATAACAGTCTATATAAATGGACAACCTGTGACATTAGGAGTAGATACTGGAGCAAGTGGTGTTATAGTGAATCAGAGTGCATTAGGTAATGCAATACCACAAAGCGCTGTAAACACAAGTCAAACATGGTCTGTTACGTATGGTGGTGGGACTACTGCTTATGGATATATGGCATCAGTGACAGTGTGTATGAATCCCAATATACCACAATCATGTGTAATTATGCCCATTGGCATATCAACTAGTGGTAATTCATTCCCATCTTCAGGTCAAGTCCAAGGAGACTTTGGTCTTGATAATAGTTTAAATACCCAAGCTCTTGGTTATAGCTACAACTACTACTTAATGAAGCAAAATCTTTATTATAATGGGTTTGAATTAGGCTGGTATTCACTACTTGATGGATATTGGGAACCATCAGCAAGTAATCCCATAGGATATATTGTGTTTGGTAATACTAATAGCTTTAACCCAAGTCATACAATATCGTATTCTGGTAGTTTCC
The DNA here is from genome assembly GCA_002341805.1 of Aquificaceae bacterium UBA2488. GTDB lineage: Bacteria > Aquificota > Aquificia > Aquificales > Aquificaceae > Hydrogenobaculum. Next base: position 2,960 of record DDOS01000084.1, read on the forward strand.
CAGAGGTTTCCACTACCTTTGGTTCTTACATAAATTATAGCTTTTTTGATACTGGTTCTACATTTTCCTATCTTTCTACTTCAGTTCTTTCCACAGAGATACCTAATTTCTCAAGCTCTGCAGATGAAGGTAACTGTAATACAAGTAATTGGCTACAAGGCGGGTACCTACTTTCTTACTCAATAGGTAATTTCGCTTACTCATTTACTACAGAACCATCTTCTTCTAGTGTATGTTATTCAGCTAATTTAATTAAAGATGTAGTTTTTGATGTTGGTAAAGGTGTTTATGGACAAGAAGATTTCGGTCTCTCCGAAATGCTAAACCACACTTTTGTCTGGTATTTAGATACCAACCCAAGAGACTATACTTATGGTCTTGTTTATCAGCTTGGTATAAGCAACTATTAAGGAGGCATATATGAAGAAACTTTTATTTTTCGTTCCAACCTTGGCTATGGCGTTAAACATTTATGTAGGACAACCTTTTAGCGAATATTCTGTAGCTAAACAGAAATACGTTAACGGACAAAACATTAAAGTGGTTACAGGACAGCACTTTACTTACTACATTAAAACCGAGAATGGAACAGTCCAAGAAGTAACCGCTCTATCTCCACGCATGCTTGCTCCTGTTAGCAACTTTATACAAGATTCATCTTCATGCTCTAAGAAACTTCTTTTCAGAGACCCATTAAGAATGGCAAGGTATGAGTATGACTGCCCAAGTGGTAAATATATCTATCAAACCTTTGGAGTGCCAGGACACTTGGAAACGACTGTGTGGATGAAGTAAGGATAACTATATTATGCAAAGATTTCTGATTGGTTTAACTTTTGCTATGATAAGTTCTTTAGTTTATGCTGGTGGTGTATGCAATAAGAGCATAGATGTGAAATTACTACCTAACGGTATCCAAAAAGCAGAGTTATATGGGATTACCAAAACACACACATCGAGAAGTTTAGGAACATACAACTCTTATAGATGTTACTTAAAAATTACCAATAATAACAAACCTATACTAACCCAAATGGTAGGTTATACAAATAGCCTTGATAATTTCCCTATGAGTGCCAATATAAAGCTGATGAAAATGAATGGTGTAGATGTACTATATGTTCGTTTTTCAAGAGGTGTAAATAATAGTAGTAAAGCAAAAGAAGATATTTACTACTTGTATACCTACAGGAAAAACAAGTTAAGACCAATGTTTTCTTTTCTTTTAAATAGTACTGCTACTGGTTGTGGAGATAGACAAAAACAAACTGCTAACTTTCTACCAGATGGCAAAATAGTTATAAAGGACACTTATATACGCCACATTGCGGGACACTGCTTTAGAAGGAGATGGGGGACAGAGAAAGTGCATACCTACATATTCAAAGTAGTAACCAAGTATAATGTTGTTATGCCAGTGGATTTGCAATCTGTAAGATGGGCCTGGAAACAGGAACAACATAAAGCTCCTTATTTTCATATGAGTGGTGTGGAAATACGCAGATGGTAGAAGCATATGGGATATATTTACATGTATCACTATTGACGCCAATCTTCAATACTCTTCATCCTGCCACATGTCTTTTTGATACCTCACTACTCTGTTTCTCCCGCCCTCTTTCGCTTTGTAGAGGGCTACATCTGCAAACTTAACTGCTTGCCAAAACTTGTCAGTGTCTGTCGGTATTTCCACAACGCCTATACTTATGGTTCTCTTTATAACAGAACCATTTGGTAGTGATATAACTTTGGATTCTATACTCTTCCTTATTTTCTCTGCAACATTCACAGCGTTATTTTTGACATCTGTTAAAAGCACCATAAACTCTTCTCCGCCAAATCTTATAGGAATATCGGATTCTCTAATAGATTCCCTAATAGCTTGAGATACGCTTCTAAGAACTAAATCTCCTACGTCATGTCCATATCTATCGTTTATTTCTTTAAAGTAATCTATATCAAGCATGAGAAGTCCTATCGTAGCTCCTCTTCTCTTAGCATTTTTAAGAATAGGTTCTATGGCTTCTTCTATGTATCTTCTGTTATAGAACCCTGTAAGCTGGTCTCTTATAGCTTGTTCTTTTATTTTCTGCATAAGAATTTTTGATTCCATAACAGATGCTGCTTCACGCAAATAGCCTTTCACATAAGGAATAATCATCTTTATGAAGTCTTCCATATATTTTTCATATACTATTTGCAACATGTTATGCACTTGTCCGTTTAGGTAAATAGGTATGCAGTAATATTCTAAAGCATTGTCGTCTTTAATGTAGATATCTTGAGGTTTTGTAAAACAACTGCATATATTTGGGAAATGGGACTATTTCATCTATTGTGTAAATTATAAACCTAATTTCCGATTTAACATTTCATTTTATTCCTAACACCTTCTTGAAAGCTAAAACAAGGACAAAAAAGCTCACTTTAGCTAAAATCCTCCAATAGATAAAGCTCTCATATTTTTACAGTCCATCCAGTAGAAAGAGTCTTAAGAGATATGAGAATTGCGGCTGGGACAAGGCGAAACAGGAATATGAAGCTAATTGTTAAGCCAAAAGCCTTATCCATATTAAGAAAACCCAATAACCATTGATAATAAAGGAAGTTTGTCTATCCAAAACTACAAATAAAAAACCATTTTTTAAAACATATTATTTTTCAGTTTTTAAAAAAGTTTAAAAGTGCGATTTCAAAAAAAGTGAAAAATTTGGCTATACTTATAGAAGGGATTTTTACTTTTATTTTGGTACCATTTTGGTACCAAAATGGTACCAATTTGGTACCACTTTTTAGGTCATTTTAAGCTTTTTAATAAGTAAGCGAATAAATTTTGTTATTTTGTGAGGTCAATTTTTTGATAGCTTATAAATTTTTTTTCTATTTGCTTATATTGTGCTTCTGACAATAAAAATGACTTGCGAATAAGCCTGAGTGCATAAGTAATAGTTATTTCGTTTTCCCCTAACTCGAGATTAGATATACTGTTTCGTAAAGACGATAAGAACCTTTCGCTATAATAATAGTGGTTGGTAAACTTTATACTTTTTATCCCTTTCGCATACTCTTGTAGCTCTATATTACAGGATGCTAATAATGTAGTTTCGCTATTTATAAGTCGCTCATAGGCCAATAATAATATACACACTCTATCTTTTGCATTAGCATTGATAAACATAAACGGGGCAACCTCATCAGCAATGGTAAATGCCTTACATTCATCTGGGCTAATTTTATCTGCCATAAATACGCATATGCCTATAGTTTCAAACCCTCTTATGAGCTGAGTAAATGTTTTACATCCTTTTGTTATCTTCTCTATTGGTTCGTATTCCACTTCGCCAATAGCTGGGACTTTCCTCAAAATTGTGTAAGCTTATATTATTACAACAAAAGAGGTAAAATATGGCTAGAAGAAAGGAGACTGAGTTAGAAAAGAGAGCAATGGATTTTACAAGAGAGATCTTGAAAACAAGAGAAGATGGTAAATCCATTGGGCTAGCAAAGTTAGAAGAGGTAATAAACACGTTTGTAGATAAATAAAGACTCCTATTCCAGCTTTTAGAGAGAATCTCCATAGATTACAGCAGATTGTAAACATGAAATTTGAGTTAGAAGTTATGTTAAAATGATATACACAAATTTTTGGGATAGTCTCGATAAGATAGACGGATATAGGATTAAACAAGTTATAGGAGTTGTCTATGGGACTTCTATAAAAAATAGGAGTTTTCTTGGAAACTTATTAAGTGGCATGAAGTCCGTCGTTGGTGGTAAGCAACAAGAATACATCGATATGACTAATCAAGTAAGAGAAGAATCGTTACAAATTATGGTAGAAGATGCGGTATTGAAAAATGCTAATGCAGTAATCGGAGTGAGATTTACTGTAAGTGAAGTTATACTTGGTGGTATACCAATGGAAGAGGTTACTGCATACGGAACCGCTGTTATACTTGAAAATGAGGGTTGAGCTACATTTGGCATTGTTTGCCTATTCTCCTTAATATCTTTATAAAGTGGTTGATACAAGAAAGGACATAGTAAATTTTGTGTGAGAGAGGATGTGGATTGGATTATAGTAAAATTCTTTTCACCCTCTTGCCTATCCTACACATAAGTTCGTAAGGTATTGTTTTCAGAAGTTTTGAGGCTTTAGAAAAGGTTTGATTCTCATTTACAAAATAAGCGGTATCTCCTATTTTTATGTCAATGCTTTGAGGGATTTCCGCCATAGTCATATCCATTGTGATAGCCCCCACTATGGGAAGTTTTTGGCTTTTAAAATCAAAAAACCATCTATTGGAAAGCTGTTTGGGAACACCGTCCGCATAACCCATGGCTATCACACCTATGAGGGTATCGTCTTTCGGTATGGTATAACTCCCACCATAAGATATTTTTTGACCTTTCTTAAAAGCCTTTAAAGAGACAAGCCTTGCTCCAAACCTGTATATGGGTTTTATTTTTGGTATAAATTCTTCATAAGGTTTTTCTCCATAAAGGGCAAGTCCAATTCGCACAGAAGTAGTAAAATCTATATCGTATAAAAGCCCTGCCGAGCTTTGTATGTGTATTTCCATATTTTTGTTTAGGGCTTTTAATATAGATTTAAATTTATTTATTTGATAAATACTATATTCTTTATCAAGAGGTGATGCCAAGTGGGTCATAATACCTTTTAGACGAGGGCTAGACATATCTGGTGGGTCAAAAAATCCAAGCCTTCCCATACCCGTATCTATTTTTAAATGAAAGTCCAAATCTTCATTTCTTATAAATGCATATTGATAATCAGAAGATATCACAGGTGTTATATTGTATTCTTTAAAATAGGATATCTCGTCTTTGTATAAAAACCCCCCAAGCACCAAGATGGGTTTTTTAATACCGCTATCCCTAAGTTCTATAGCCTCTTCTAAACATGCCACTGCAAAAGCTCTTATCTTAGGATGACGCTCTAACACTGAGGATACTTCTATACTTCCCATACCATAGGCATTTGCTTTTACCACTGCTATTATAGGTTTTTTGGCATAGTTGTATATCTCATTTACATTGTTTATAATATGTTCTTTTAAAATCTCTAAAAATACTCTCATTTTACCAACTTACACATATTTACAAAAGTGTTTACCCCAAAATGAGACAAATCTTTGTTAAGACCACCAGTCTTGCAAGCCATAATGCATGTATCTATAAAAAGTTTTGTGCTTTTAGAATAAGAATTAACGATTTTATTTATCTCAGTGCCAAAATCATCGCAATTACCCCCTTTAACACCAAAGTTTGCACAAGCATCCAAAAACACTTCATACACATCGCATCTATCAAGTCCAAAGGACATATTTAACAATATTAAAAGCCCAATAAAGATTTTACTCATACGCATAGATACATATACCTTCCTTAGTGGCATTTTTTAAAAACCTTTCCTTTTCAAGGACATAGACCTTATTCTTTTGAATGGCCAACACGCTGGCTTTTGCTTTGGATGCCACATCAAGAGTCCTAATGCCCACTGTAGGCACATCTATCCTAAAATCCTGATTTTTTCTGGCAGATTTTATAATAATACTACCTTTTCCTATTATTTTAAAAGCCCTCAATACGGTCTCATCGGTGCCTTCCATTGCCTCTATGGCTACCACAGCTTTTTGCTTTACCACAACAGTCTGGCCTATATCAAGGGTGGCTACTTCTTTGGCAATGTTTACTCCAAACTCTATATCCTCTAAATCCTCCTTAGAAGGGCTTATCCCGTTTAAAACACCAGTTTTTTTTATGAGCAGATCCTCTAAGTAAGGTCTTGGGTCTATAAAGTTAAATCCTTCTTTTTCTAAAAGCTTCATGAAGGCTTTTATAATGGTGGCTGGTTTCTTATCTTTTAAAGAAGCCAATATAGATATGGCTCTTATATCGTAGTTTCTTGGATTTAACGCTAATTTATGCTCAAATTTTCCAAGCATTACAATACCATCTGGTTTTTGAGCTTTTATTATATCAATGAGCTTTGAAATCTTGCCCACAGATAAAACAACATCGGATTTTATGGTGGTGATATCTTTTGCACCTATTACAAACACATCATCATTTTTAGTATTTTTTACAAAAACCTCTGGAAGCTCACCAGCACCTGCTATAAGAACTATTTTCATTCTTATATATTATAACCTAAACTTCTGATTAATTTTTTATTTCACTCACAACACTATTGACATGTCATTATTTTTTATATTATAGACATGAAAACATTGCCTATAGGTATATCAAGTTTGGAAAAGATAAGAGCAAAGGACTACTATTATGTAGATAAAACTCACTTTGTAGAAAAACTTGGTAAAGATGGATATTATTTTCTCTCTCGTCCAAGACGATTTGGTAAATTAGTGTTTGTGGATACCCTAAAACAAGCTTTTCTTGGCAAAAAAGATTTATTTAAAGGCTATATTTATATGATAACTGGAATTGGGATAAAGTTTATCCTGTAGTTATCTTACCTATCCTAACAAAGAGGTTAGACTGGCATTAAATGATTATCTTTTATACTACATTACAAAGGAAGCTCCAGAAAAAGACTTACTTTTAAATGACCTTGAAATAAGTATAGAAAATAACAATATAGAAAAATTAGAATCTATCCTAAAATCTCTATTTGCAGGTATAGCCTACACTTGGCTTTCTAACAACAACATATCAGAATACGAAGGCTTTTATGCCTCTGCGGTATATAGCTTCTTAACAGCCTCTGGATTTAATATCATGCCAGAAGATATCACCAACAAAGGAAGAATTGATTTAAGCATTGTGTACAAAGATAAAGTTATCATATTAGAGTTTAAAGTGGTAGAAGATACAAAAGAACAAAAAGCACTAAATCAGATAAAAGAAAAAAGATACTATGAAAAGTATATAGGTAAATATCAAGAGATATACCTTGTGGGTATAGAGTTTAGTAAAAAAGAGAGAAATGTAGTAAATTTTGAGTGGGAAAGAATATAAACACTATCTCAAGAGTGTGAATCACTTTATATAAGGGAGTTTATAAGTAAAGAGTTTATAGTATAAGAATAATCATATAGTAAATTGGAAATTAAGGTTTAGAGTATATAGTTTTATTGACTTTTATGATATAATATAATTATGATAGATGGTAAAAAAATCGCCAGCAGTGTTAAAGAGTTGGTAAAACCTATTGCAGAAAATTTAGGGCTTAGATTGTTTGATGTGGAGTTTAAGCCCGAAAATGGATGGGTTTTAAGAGTGATTGTGGATAAAATTGGGGGGGTTAGCATAGATGATTGTGAAGAATTATCCAAAAGAATAAGTGCTCTTCTTGATGTGGAAGATATCATATCTGTTAGATATTTTTTGGAAGTAAGCTCTCCAGGTCTAACCAGAGAATTGAAAGAACCATGGCATTATGAATTTTTTAAAGATAGATATGTGAGGGTTTATCTTAAACAAAAGATAGAAGATAAATTAGAATACACTGGATACATAAAAGATATAAAAGATAACACCTTGGTTTTAACCAATACAGAAGGAGAAAGCTTAAACATAGATTTATCCAATATATCAAAAGCAAAATTGGAAGTGGAAAAATGGTAAAAAACATTAAAAAACTAATAGAATCTGTGGCAAAAGAAAAAGATATACCTGCAAAAGTGGTGGAGAGAGCTTTAAAAAATGCTATAGCCTATGGACTTAAAAAAGAAAAGCATTTGAAGGGTAAAGTATACGTTGAGTTTGACGAAGATACCGATAGCATAAATGCATATATGGGTTCTATAAGGTTAGATATTTCACCAGAGGATTTAAATCGTATAGCCGCTTATGCTGCCAAGGAAGAGTTTTTAAAAGAGATAGAATCCGCCGAAAAAGAAAAAGGATTTTTAGAGTATATATCCCAAGAAGGTAACATTGTACATGGAATCGTGAGAGAGGTAAAACAAGACGGCACTGCCATAGTAGATTTAGGTCTTATAGATGCAGAACTTCCACCAAAAGAACAAATTCCCAAAGAAAGCTTTAAGAAAAACGATAAGTTAAAGGCTCTTTTATTATCTGTTCAAAAGCAAAAAAACAAACCAACGCTTATACTTTCTCGTACTCATCCCAAATTTTTGAGAAAGCTATTAGAAACAGAAGTATCTGAAGTATCAGAGGGGCTTGTGAAGATAATATCTTTAGCCAGAGAACCAGGTGAAAGAGCAAAGGTGCTTGTGGATACAGAGGATAAAAAAATAGATCCAGTGGGTGTTATCATAGGCGTGAAAGGTTCTAAAATAAATCCTATATCCAAAGAGCTTGCAGGAGAACATATAGATGTGGTAAGATACACCCAAGATAAGAAAAAACTCATAGAAGCTCTTTTCTTCCCAGCTAAGATTTTACATATTACAGAATCTAAGGATCAGATAGAAGTATGTGTAGAAAAAAGCCAAATATCCTTAGCCATAGGCAAGAAAGGCATAAACACAAAATTGGCTTACAAAATCATAGGTAAGCATATAGATGTGCTATCAAAAGAAGATTGCGAAAGACTAAATAAGATAAAATGATTTTAAATATAGAAAAACTTGTGCATACTGGCTATGGCTTAGCAAGAAAGGGTAAAGTTTATTTTGTGCCTCTTGTAATACCAGGAGAAACCGTAGAAGTTTCTGAAATATCATCCAAGAAAGATTATTCTATAGCAAAACCAGAGAAAATCTTAGAAAAAAGTCCTCACCGCATAGAAGCACCTTGTCCATACTTTGGAGTGTGTGGAGGATGCCAATTTCAGCATATAGAATATGACGAACAGTTAAACCAAAAAAAGCAGATTCTAAAAGAGACTTTTCAAAAAATTGCCAAGATGGATATAGATATAAAAGATGCTTTATCGGATGAGCCTTATTTTTATAGAAACAAGGCAAAATTTAGCGTGAAAGATGGTGCTGTAGGTTTTTTGGATTTTAATAATAAATTTATAAAGATAGATAGTTGTATGATTTTATCAAAAGCCATAAACGAGAAAATAGGCTTTCTAAACGAACTTGCAAAACACTTTAACCCAAATTGGATACACATATTTTATTCTTCTTATGCAAAAGAGTTCCTTGTAAAATTTTCTTCTAACTTATTTATATCCAAAGAAAAGCTTAAGAAGTTTAAAGAATATCTCACTCCAAAAGATATCGTAAGCATATCCTTGGTAAAAGATGACCCTGAAAACAGCATCATATTTTCTGTGGGAAATACATTCATTTTTATTGAGCTTTTAGAAACAAAATATAGAATTAGTGTAAATAGTTTTTTCCAAACAAACCTTGGACTCACCCAGAAGCTTTTAAGCGTATTACCCACACATCCTTACCAAAGAGTTTTAGATGATTTTGGGGGTGTTGGGCTTTTTGGATTACATTTGGCAAAATATGCAAAGCTTGTGGAAATATCAGATAAGAGCAAAAGCTCTTCCAACGATGCTGAATACTCAGCCAAACTAAACAGATTCACCAACGTGAGCGTTTACAATCAAAGCAGTTTTATATTTTTAAAGAAAAGTCTCACCAAACCCACCAATTTACTCGTATTAGATCCACCCCGCACAGGACTAACAAAAGATGAGATAAATCTTATACTTCTTGGCAAACCAGAGCATATTTGGTACATATCCTGTGAACCTTCTTCTTTGGCAAGAGATATATCTATGCTCTCCAAAAGCTATAAAATAAAGGAAGTGTATCTGCTTGACATGTTCCCCCAAACTTACCACATAGAAACCTTTGTGAAGTTAGAGTATGAGTGAAGAATATTTATATATAGAAACATCTAAACATCTGGAAGGTACGTTAGAGGTCTCTGGCTCTAAAAATGCCACGCTTCCTTTGATGGCAGCCACTATATTAACAGATGAGCTTTGTGTTATAAGAAATGTTCCAGATTTACTGGATATAAAACACATGAAAGAGCTTCTTAGCCACATGGGTAAAAATGTTTATCAAGAAAATGATGTTTTATATATAGAAGGTTCTATTAAAAGCTTAGAAACCAAAGAAGACATCGTCAGAAAAATGAGAGCTTCTGTTTTGGTGATGGGTCCTCTTTTGGCTAAATATAAAAAAGCAAAAATATCTATGCCAGGTGGATGCTCCATCGGTGTAAGGCCCATAGATCAGCATTTAAAGGCTGCGGAGCGTACAGGATTTTTTGCAAATTTAGAGCATGGGTTTATAGAGCTTGAAGCCAAAGAGCTAAAGCCTATAGATTTTACCTTTGATGTTATAACGGTAACAGGCACCGAAAACGTCCTTTGTATGTTAAGCACCATAGAGCAAGAATCTACATTAAAAAATGTAGCCTTAGAGCCAGAAGTGATAAATCTTATAGACGCTCTTAAGTTAATGGGTGTAAAGATAGAATTAGATGAAGAAAATAGAACAATTTATCTGAAAGGTTTAAGTTCCTTGGAAGGTTTTGATATAAAAGCAATACCAGATAGAATAGAAGCAGGTACTTTTATGGTGCTTTCTTTTGCCACTGGTTCAAGGCTAAAAATTACCAATCTAAACATACATCATCTTAACAGCATTATATCAAACCTAGAACTCTCTGGAGCTATTGTAAATATAATAAATGATAACACTATAGAAGTTTATCCTAAAAGCCATGAAATAAAACCTATTAGCATAAGCACCCAAGAATATCCAGGATTTCCCACAGATATGCAAGCCCAGTTTATGAGTTTGTTATCCATAGCAAACGGCCAATCCATCATAGTGGAAAACATATTTGAAAACAGGTTTCAACATGCCCAAGAGCTCATCCGCATGGGCGCAGATATCAGCATACATTCAAAAACCGCTTATATAAAAGGTGTATCAAAACTTAGCGGTGCAGAGGTGTTTTCTACAGATTTAAGAGCCTCTGCGGGCTTGGTGATAGCAGGTCTTATGGCTGAGGGAAGCTCTATCATAAGAAACATCCATCATTTGGATAGAGGCTATGACCATATAGAACTCAAACTCCAAAAAGTAGGCGCTAAGATAAAACGTCTATCCTAACAATATACTAATAAACGCATTACAAAGGTTTTGTTCTTGAGTTTTTATTAGAAAAATAAAACATAAAAGATTTGTATTATGATATATATAATTATTGGACTTTATAAAAAATTTATCATTTGACTGTATAATCATTACAATGAATAGAACGTGTATATTGATACTTGGCATGCATAGGTCTGGCACTTCTTCTATAGCAGGTCTTCTTCATCACATAGGTATCCCAATGGGAAAAATATTCACTAAGCCTATACTTGAAAATCCAAAAGGCTATTTTGAGGACAAACCCCTTGTTATGTTAAACCACGGCATATATCAAATTCTAAATACAGATATGTATGACACGTCTTTAATCGATATACAAAGATTTTCTAACATAGACCCAAGATTTAAAGAATTAGCAATAGCTATACTATATAATGAATACGAAAACCATAAAACATTTGGTATAAAAGACCCAAATATGTGTGTGTTGTTTCCATTTTGGGAAAATATTTTTATTGAGAAAAATATAGATATGAGAGTGATAATCCCTTATAGAAACCCCTTAGAGATAGCTTACTCTTTACATCTAAGAGCATCGCTTCCTATCTTGATGGGACTTACTCTTTGGACTAAGTATATGCTATTGGCAGAGTATTATACTAAAAAATACAACAGAGTTTTTATAAATTATAACAACCTAATAAACTCCACTTCTAAAGAACTACAAAACATAAAAGATACTCTAAATATAGATATAGATATAGATTTTGATGATAAAACTAATTTTATTGAGAAAAGCCTAAAACATTTTGATTTTTCTTTAGATCATTTGGCTTATAAACTATCTGAGATTACCATCAATGAGCAATGGGGTATCCACGATATATCTCTTGGTTTTATCCTTGAGATGGCAATGCTTTTAGAAGAGCTTTCTCTTACAAATAAATACGATTATATAAAAGAAGAAAAGTTTAAGGCTTTTATGAACCAATATATAAAACTTATAAAAAGTAAAAGTTTTTCTATCTACAAAGATAATTGTAAAAGTTTAAACTTTAGGATTATGCAAGAGGAGTTTTTCTTTAAATATAAAGCTATTCCTATTATCCAGTAATATACTCTTTATCTTTTAAATAATCTAAAATACTATTTGCACACTCATCTATACTCATCTTGGTGGTATCTAAAACAAGCTCTGGATTTATAGGCTCTTCATAGGGGTCATCTATACCAGTAAAACCTTTTATAAGCCCTTCTTTGGCTTTTTTATACATGCCTTTTACATCCCTTTCTTCACAAACAGATATAGGAGCATTTACAAATATCTCTATAAAAGAGCCTTCTGGCATCATGTTTCTCACTTCTTCTCTAGCTATTCTTATAGGGCTTACTAAAGCCACTATGGCTATACCATCATGTTTTACTATTTCAGAAGCCACGAAACCAACCCTTAGTATGTTTTTCATCCTGTCCTCTTGGGAAAAACCAAGGCCTTGGGATAGGTGAGTCCTTACCACATCTCCATCAAGAAGCGTAGTTTTCTTACCAAGGCTATTTAGTATTGTATTTATAACATTTGCAATAGTGGATTTTCCAGAGCAAGGAAGCCCCGTAAACCATAGACAAAGTCCTGGTTTGTCCTCAAGAAGTATGTTATCCACTTCTTTTCTTGTAAACCATCCGGGGAGTGGTTTGTTCTTTTTAATATATTCGTTTCTCACTTGGGTTCCAGAAAGAGACAGATATTCTAAATTATTTTCTTTGGCATAAGAGATTTCTACATAGGTATCCAAGCTTTTGACATAAACAAGTTCTTCAGATTTTACCATCTTTATGCCTATCTCATCTTGGTATTTTTCAAAAAGCTCTTGGGCTTCGTAGGGTCTATAAAATGGTTTTCCATTAGAATCTTTGCCCGGTCCTGCGTGATCTCGTCCTACTATAAAATGTGTGGCTCCAAAGTTTTTCCTTATAATCCCATGCCACAAAGCTTCCCTTGGACCAGCCATCCTCATAGCAAGAGGCAAAAACACCAAAAGAGCATCGTTTTTATCGTAATAATTTTCATACATTGTTGTATATGTTCTCATACGGGTAAATCTATCCACATCCTCCTCTCTAGTGGGTCCAAGAGCAGGGGTTAAAAGCAGCAATCCTTTTATCTTCTCCTTTGCTCTTTTGGTAAGCTCTTCATGGACCCTATGCATAGGATTTCTTGTCTGAAAAGCCACAACATTGTTAATGCCTTTTTTATCAATCCACTCCTTCACCTCTTCTGGGGTTTTCCAAAAGTTAGGATATTCATAATGCCTTGGTCTTTGGATAGGTAAGATATTACCACCTATTGCATAATCTCCAGACCTATATATCTCTGGTACGAAAGGATGCTTTGGGTCAGTGGTTTTTAGAAGATATAAACATTCTTTTTCTTTATCCCTTTTAAAGATATCAGATATCTCTAATATAGCTATAGGTATGTTATAAAGGTCTCTTAAAAGGATTTTATCATACTTTTTTATAATATCCGCTTGGTCTTTGCTAACAGGTAATATAATAGGCATTGGGAAGAATGTGCCATCTTTTAATCTCATATCTTCAAGGACAAATGTATAGTCCTTATAGTCCATAAACCTATCTAAGGGTTTCATCGCCCCAAGCATTAGAAGTTCTAAATCACAAAGCGTTCTTTCATCAAGCTGGATAGAGTAAAGAGAAAGAATGTCTTTATCAATATCGTTTTTGTTAGCATTCATTTATATGATTATACCATAAAAACTTGTTTGAGATTTTTAGTTCTTTTTAAAAGCCAAAAACATTAGCATTCTCTATGCCAATCCAAAATTAGATTATATATAGAAGTATTTGGCAATCTTTATGAAATCTTTATAAGTTTTTATTTATAATATTTTTTGTGAATTTTAAAAATGTATTTTTGATAAACCTCGGTTTTTTAGTTTTTAGGATAATATATGTAATTTATTATCCTATATCCTTAGACCCGGAGGAAGCTCAGTATTGGAATTGGTCAAGACATATAGATTTTAGCTATTATTCT
>DDOS01000107.1 GCA_002341805.1 Aquificaceae bacterium UBA2488
GGCATAAACTTAAAGTTTATAAAAGCATCCCTTACAATGGTATTATTAGCTGTGCCTTGATGAGTCCTGGCAGAGCCATTTGCGCCTGTTGCATTATTATCTGCAAAATCAAGATTTGCTCCAAACTGCACTATGGGGTTTATTTGACCAGCAAAATATATACGAGCATTCTCAATGGAGAAGTTCGTGGAATTTTGATCGTTGGTGGTGAGTTTACCGTTGTTCTGAGCCCAAATGGCCAACTTTAAACCAACATTTGCAAACTCAGAATTTGAAGCTTTTAACAAGATAGCGTTGGCATTCTGAAATGGCAACAAAGCTCCAATACCAAATACCGCGAAAGACAACAGATACTTTTTCATAAAAAAACCTCCTAAAGAATAATAAAGAATTTTATATCTTTATGCAGATCAAGTTCATTGATTTAAATCAAGAAAATTGATTTTCCCATTCGTAAAATGCTGGTTCAAAATAATGAAGTCTTGTCTTTTTAAATTCTTGTGTAGAAAATAATACTTTGTGAGGCATATTTTTTGCAAACTCTTTTATGCTATTAACCACTTTATAAACATCTTCTTTGGTCTTACCATGTATCATGGCAAACAAATTGTATTTCCAATATTTATTTGTATTTCTTTCATAACAGTGGGTAACTGCATCAAAAGAAGCCATAAATGTTCCATATTCATCTATTTTATCTTGAGGTATTTCCCACACGCTCATACCATTCGCTAAAAATCCTGCTTTTCTGTGATTTAAAAGCCCAGAAAATCTCCTCATGATGCCAACGCTTTTATACCAATTCAATCTCTCGATAAAGCGATCTATATCTATATCTAATCTTTGTGCGATGCTGTCAAAAGGTCTTTTCGTTATCTCTAAGTCGTATTGAGTAATTCTTATTATCTCTTTATCCTCTTCTGATACTTCTCCTTCAAACGTTTTTACTTCCTTTGCATCATTCTGATGTTCGCCGTGTTCTACGAATCTTGCACTTATTTTAAAGACCTTCTTTGTAGTCAATATTATGTATTCTTTTGTATGCGTTTTTTCTTCTAAAAGCTCAATAGTTTTTTCAAGTCCAAATTTGGAATCTGGTGGAACAGCGATTGTAAACCACACATTAAACTCATCATCTCTAAGATAATTGTGACTTACCCCTGGATGCGAGTTTAATATGCTTACCGTTTTATTCAAATTAGTTTCGTCTACTTTAAAAGATACCAACGCGCTCTTATAACCTATAGATTTTGTATCATATATAGGAGCTATTTGTCTTATAACGCCTTCTTGTTTCAGGCTTTTTAAAAGCTCAAAAACTTTTTCCAGTGAACATCCAAGGCTTTCTGCAATAAAATCAAAAGGTTCTCTTTGAAGTGGTATATCTTGTTGTATAATATTTAAAATTCTTTCTACTTGCATAAAATCATCTCCTTATATGATTCTAACTTAGCTCTAACATTAACTACTTCACCTACCACCATTACAACTGGTGGATTAATCTCAATATCCTTATGGATCACGTTATAAAGTGTAGTAACTATGATTCTTTCTTTTTCTCCATAACAATCCTCTATGAAAGCTACAGATTCATCTTGATTTCTTCCAGCTTTTATTAGATTAAAAGCTATGTCCTTTCTTGAGGAAGCGCTCATGAGAAAGATAAGGGTATCTATGCCTATGATTTTATCCCATTTTATGTGAGAGAGTCCCCCATTTACTTTATGCCCTGTTATTATAGCAAAAGAAGAAGATATATCTCTGTGCGTCACTGGAATAAATGCATGGGAAGGTGCTGCTATGGCAGAGCTTATGCCAGGTATTATTTCAAAATCTATATTGTGCTCTTTGAGAAACAATGCTTCTTCGGCTACTCTTCCAAACACAAAAGGATCTCCACTTTTTAATCTTGCCACTATTTGACCTGCTTTTGCATAATCTACCATTATCTTGTTAATAGAATCTTGTTCCATAGAATGAAAGCCATTTTCTTTACCAACATATATTAAATAAGCATCTGGATTTACTTCTTGTAATATCTCATCGCTTATGAGTCTATCGTATAGAACCACCGAAGCCTCTTTCATGATTTTTAAGGCTTTTAGTGTTAAAAGTTCTTTATCTCCAGGACCCACACCTATTAGATATACCTTACCCATATCTCATCTCCTTTTACATTTTTTGAACCTGCTAGGTAGTCTAAAAATTCCGGAAGGTTGAGGAAAGTTTATTGCTTTTGAAAGTTTAAAATTATTTGTATCAAGCACCTTAACCTCATCATCGAAATAGTCCGAGATTAAGATTTTGGTTCCATCTTTTGAGAATCTCATGTGCATAATACGTCTTCCTACTTTTAAAGTTTTTATTAGTTTCATAGTATATGGATTTATAAAACTTATGTAATCATCTTTATCGCCACTATAGTTGACAGCAATAAGATTCTCTTTAGGAGATACGATTATAAAAACAGGATATCCAATAAGAGGTATTTTGGTGATTAGCTTTTCAGTTCTTATATCTATAACATTCACAGCCCTTTCTCCTACAGGAGGTATAAAAGCCATATGATGCCACATCGAAAATAGCCCATAATGAGGTATTTTCAAAACAGCATTGCTTTTGGTTCCATAATGTATGACTTTATATTTCATATCTGGAAACTTTAGTATACCAAGATCATCCCCTACAAAAAAGCTTACTATGTATGTATTGCCATCTCTTATGGCATCAAAAGGCATTATGCCTACATTTTTTATTTTTTTTACCACTTTGAAGTTGTTATTATCTATAATCCATATAGCATTCTTATCCATCAAAAGCACTAACGTATAATGTTCGTAAAATTTTATACCTACGTTTCTTGACCCTGTGTATATGCTTTTTAAAAGCTTGAAGTTATGATTGAAAAAAACTACTGTTTTTGGAGCATAATTTGATACAGCTATAAGATGTTTAGATATATCAAAATCTATTGAGCTTTCACCCGCTTTAACTTGCTTTATAAGAGTATCTGTTTTAGGATCTATTTTAGAAAGAATGCCATTTCTACTTATAACATAGGCATAACATTTGCCATATTTTACTATTGCATGATTCATGTCTCCAAGATCCTTAATATCTTTTTTATACTCCATATGATCTATAACACCAAGGGCTGCTCTTGATCTCTCCACCACATAATACTTATCTGCTTTTGCATACCCGAACCATAAAAACACAGTCAATATAAGACTCATTATATAAAACATGCTGGATCCTCCATTTTATAATCGTCAAACGTATTAAAAGCTCTTGCTCTTGAACCTCCGTTGCATATATTTAGAAACTCGCAATCCTTACATTTACCTTTCAATTCTCTCGGTTTTTTCCTAAGAAAATTAAATAAATCATCTTTTGCAAGTTTATGTTCAAAATCTTTTTCAAGAATATTGCAACAAGTATAGTTGAAAAATGGATCAGGTTTAATATTACCTTTATAATCAATGTTTAAAAGTCTATCTCCTGAACTATTTCCACCCCAGTTGATAAGATTTTCATATAAATAATCGCTATAATTTTTATAAAGATTTTCAAACATCTTTAAAAGCAATATTGCATCTTGCTCATTGTTACCAGTAACTACATAAAACTCTTCGGAAAATGATTTTTCTAATATAAGCTCACTCAAAGCTTTATGAGTACTTTTTGGAATATCAAGATTTTTTGAGCTCCTTCCAGCGTTCACTATGTGTGAGATATATACTTTTGATATATCCAAGCTCTTAGACAAATCAAATATATGTAAGATGTCTTTATAATTTTTAGCACTCAATGTGAATCTCAAACCTACTTTTATGTTGTATTTTTTTAAAAGCTCAATACTTTTAATAGATTGTTCATAAGCGCCATTAAATCCTCTAAATTTATCATGAGTGGTTTTTGTTCCATCTATACTCACCCCCACATAATCAAAGTGTTTTTGTATAAGCTCTATATTTGATTCATCTATCAAAAACCCGTTTGTGGATAAAGATACGTTTATGTTTTGCTTTTTAAACATGTTTGCCAATTCATAGATATAAGGGAAAAGTAGAGGTTCACCGCCCGATAGTATTACAAACTTTATATTTAGAGTTGAAACATTTTTCACCAAAAGCTCTAAATTTGATTCATTAAAAACATCTTCGGATTTGACTAGTTTTGAGTTAGAATAACAATGAACACAAGATAGATTACAATTGTTAGTTAGATTTATTATAGCTATTTTTATGTTAGACCGTGGTTTTATTTTTTTATCCAGAGAAAGTTTTATATATTCAGATATCCTTAACATTATTGTGAGCTCCAAAAATTCTTATCTGCAGAATATCTTATAAACATCAATATAGCCCTTAACTCATATTTTGTAAGATGAAATTTTGGCATAACATTTTGTTTAAACCCGAGTATCTTGTAAGTGGTTTCTGGATTTAATATCTGGGCTTTTATCATAGACATAGGCACATGTTTATATATGTATTTAAAAGATGGAGCAAAAGCTGTTCTAGTAGGGTGATGACATCCCCAACAATATCTAAGATAAACTTCCTCTCCAAGCAATGCCGCCTGTCTTGAATTTGAATATGTCACATAGTTGTATTTACCAAGCGGTTTATCCGCCTTGAATATTTTTATAGGTTTTAATGTCGTAGAATCTAATACAAACAACTTACCCTTGGATGTATAATCGCTTACATAGGCATACTTTCCATCACCAGAGAGTTGTGTATGTAAGATCCATCCTTTGTTTACAAGCCTTATATGCTTTGGCGCGAAGGTATTTTTGTTTATTACTAAAAGCGTGTTAGAACCTTCATCAGCCCATAGATATGGCGTGTTTGGATGAGTCTTTACGAAAAATCCCGGTCCTTTTGTGGGGATTTCTCTAATTTTTTTCCATCTATAAGCTCTCCATATACTTATTACAGATTTTCTTATATCTGGTGTGGCAAAATAGAAATTACCATCTTTATACCACCAAGCAGCAGAAGCAAGATGAGGCATACCACTAAAATGGGTTTTATAGACTATTTTATGTTTATCTATATCAAATGCTTCGAGTAGATTGTGAGAAAACGAACTGCCAACTATATCATATTCGAGTGGATCTATGAAAAAATCTTCAAAAGGAACATCTGTTTTATAATATGATATTTTAAAGCTTTTAACATTTAAAAAGCCTAAAGTATTCTTATGCATAAAACCAAAAATAGCTTCTGGTTTTGTATAGAGCCCATATATTGCACTTATTTGCCCATTGATAGGAATTACCTTTATAGGTTTTAAGCTTTTGGAGAATATTATGATTTGCTGTGGCAACCAACAAGCAGACAATATATAATCTCTTACGATACCGATGTTTCTTTGATATATACAAGCTCTTGCCAAATAATCTAAATATCCTTTCTGGATATTATATCTTCCTATATATCCATTTCGAGAGGGCATGTATATGTATTTCCCATTCTGGGAAAATTTTAGTCCACCGTGGATATCTCCAAATTTTACTTTATTTATTATGTTAAGACCATTCATTATCCAAACATCATTTTTACCCGCTTCTACCACTGCCATAATATTTACAATGGATTTTGTAAAAGGTTTTACGGTATTTGGCTTGATATTATGTTTTCTTGAAGTTTTGATGTCTTTTATGTTCCAAGTCATATTTTGAACGGGTGTTTTTATAAACTTTACCAAAGATATTATTTGGGAAGGCGTAAGGTTTCCAAAAGCAGGCATCGGGGTGGGTTTTAATCCGTTTTTAATGATCTTGAAGAGCTCATTATCGGTTTTTGATTTTAAAATCTCCGGTGTCAATGGAGGCGCCGTTTTGCCTAATCTATTATCACCATGGCATTTTGCACAATGTTCTTGGTAAAGCAAAGCAGCACTTCCAAAACACACCGAAGACATAAAGGAGGCTAGGAATGGCAAAAAGCTAAGTCTCATATTAGTAAATATCATGTGCTGTGTTATAAACGTTAAACTTTCCAGTGGGAGACACTACCCAAGGACCTTTTATAACATCTATGAGTTTAAATGTGTTTGGATTGTATATAAGCAAAGCTCCTTGCTTATCCCAGTCTGATACCCACAATTCAGTTCCTTGTTTGTTAAAATCAAAATCTACAAAGCGACCTTTCAAATCAGCAGGCATGTTAAATGTGTGCACCACCTTTAACGTATTTTTGTCTATCGCATAAAACTGCCTATTTAGCTTTTCATTTGGATTTAGCGTCCTATCCACAAACATATATTTTGTATGTGGGTTTGTTTTAATAAACAAAGAGCCACCACCTTCACCTGGAAGCTTAATTATTTTAACTACCTTCCATGCGTATTGTGGATGATGTTTTGGATCTGTGCCAATACACGCTACAGCACCAGCTCCTATAAATGAAGAACAATAAAGTGGTCCATATTTTGGATTATCTATGTTTGCACCTCTACCCGGATGTGGAAACTTAGGCGTATCTATCAAGGTAACGAGCTTATCTCTTTTGGCATCGAGAACCGCCATTTTATTGCTGGCATTAGCTGCCGCCAAGAAATATCTTTTTGTGGAGTTCCATCCTCCATCGTGCAAAAATGGGGCAGCGCTAACCATCGTGATTTTGAGGTTTTTTAGATCTTTATAATTTACAAGCCATATTTGACCTATTTCTTTTACATTCACTATCCATTCTGGATGATAATAAGAAGCTACTATGGCTGCTACTCTTGGATCTCTTACAAACTTACCAGTACCCACCTGATATCCTACGGTAGAGACAACTTTTAAAGGCTTCAATGTCATGCCATCCAATATTACGAACTGAGGAGGCCAATAACATCCAACTATGGCATATTTATCTCTAAAATCCCCTTCTTTTCCACGATAAAGACTTACTTCCACAGATCTTGCATCATAGCATGCTTTTACACTTGCCACTATTTTTGGATGTTTATACTCTAAATCTATAAGACTTACTTTACCATCTCTACCTATGGTATAAAAATATTTCCCATAAGCATCTGTTCTTAAAATATGTAGCGCATGACCTGTCGCTAAAATAGCGACTGGTTTTTTTGTTTTATCATCTATGATAGCCACTTTGTTAGCGGATCTCAATACAACACCCATATAGTTTGATATATCATTCTTTGTTTCTGGATGTGTAGGTCTTTGATTTGGAGGGACTATTAGCTTCCATGTTTTCATAACATCTGGCAAATCAAATTCAGGTGGGGATGGTGGAGGGTACATCAAAAACCTTGCCATCATATTAACCTGTTGCGGAGTAAGTATACCATCTTTCCCCCATGCTGGCATACCTCTTGGAGACCCATAAGTTATAAATGCTTCTATGTTTTGAAGTCCTAAAGCTCTCGTTTTATCTGGTGTCAATGCAGGGCCTATAGCACCTGTTCTGAGATCTCCATGACATCCTGCACATCGATTAAAGTATATCTGTTTTGCCATCTCCATCTCCTGTTTAGAAAGAGGGGGCAGCTTTGTTTCTTGAGGTTCCTGATTTTGAGCAAAAACTTTTACTCCTACGCTACCGAGCAAAATACTTGACACTACTACTAACCGTGCGATTTTCCGCTTTTTCATAAAAACCTCCTAAAGAATCATTTCTTAAATAATAAAATACTCACATACTATATTTCATTGATTTTAATCAATTATGAATTTTATTTACTTAAGAATTTCTTTTGTGTATTTATCTACGCTTTCTGAATTAGCAGTTTGTCTATAAAGTTGGACCTTTTTTATTATATCTTCTATATCTTCTGGAATAATATTCTCTATCTTCTTGCGAAGTGCTTTTGAAACTGATGGTGCATATCCAGATGTAGATATTCCTATAACGAGAGGATTTTTTGTTATCAAAGAAGGAAACACAAAACTACAAAACTTTATAGAATCTACACTATTGCAAGGTATATTTCTCTTTATGCATAGGTTGAATATATGTTTTTGTAAATGTATGTCATCAGATGCCACTATAACCATATCTTTGTTTCTTAAGTCAGAAATTATAAACTTACGCTTTTTATATGTTATGAGTTTTTGTTTTTTCATGTCAACTATCTTATCTATCGCTCTTGGAGCCACTACAGTGATACTTGGTTCAAAAGGAAGCAGTTTTTCTATCTTTCTTAAAGCCACTTCACCTGCACCTACTACTAAAACGTTTTTAGCTTTTAAGTCTATAAAAATTGGAAAGAGCATAATATCATTATACCCCTCCATTTAAAGATTTAAAGATATAATATCCTTGATAGTATCTATTATTTTGCTAACTATCATGACAGTGGGTGTATTTACGGGCGGCGGGCTTATTGAGGTTTTCATAAGGCTTGTTATAAATATTTTTTGTTTTGATGTGGTACCATTTTCTATAAAAGCGACAGGTTCTTCTGGATTTCTTCCTACCTCTATCAACTTTTTAGCAATGTTTTTCTTGTTTGAAACAGGCATCAAGAATACAAGTGTATCTATTCCTTTTAGGCTGCTCCAATCTATGCTGCTTTGGGATTTATCCATGTGTTCGTGACCAGTTATAACTGCAAACGAGGATGCTACATTTCTTAGAGTGAGAGGAATACTTGCGTGAGTCGGCACTCCTATTGCTGAGCTTATGCCTGGTATTACTTCAAAGTCTATATTTTGTTGATGTAGAAAAATGATCTCCTCTCCTCCCCTTCCAAAAACAAATGGATCACCACTCTTTAGCCTAACCACGTTGTTATATTTCTTTGAATAATAGAAAAGCAATCTATTAATATCTTCTTGTTCTATAAGATGCTTACCATCTTCTTTTCCTACATATATAAGCTCGCAGTTTTTCTTTGCCGATGATAATATTTCTTGATTCACAAGCCTATCATAGAGTATAGCATCAGCAGATTGTATGAGTTTATAGGCTTTTAAAGTTAAAAGCTCAATATCTCCAGGTCCTGCTCCTACTATGTAAACTTTACCCATTTTCGAAAACCCTTATCATCTCTTCTATTGCATAGACCAATCTCTCTTTTTGGGGTAAGATTATATTGTTAATATCATTTTTATGAAGCATGTTCTCGGTAGTTTTCCCAATAGCTACTAAAATTATTTCATTCATTTTATTTGTAATGCCTTCTTTCAATCCTTTTTGTCTAGCTCTTTCGAAGAGCCATTTTACCTGAAAAGCAGATGTAAACAATATAGCATCATAAAAACTATTAAGGAGTTTTTTAATTAATAGATCTATTTTGTCAAAATCTGGTACATATTTGTATATCCAGGTTTTTAGAATATCTCCCCCATTGTTAATCACAGTATTTTCAAACTCTATTAGATCCTCTCCATACATCTGGATAAATACAGTTTTCTCTCTCAAATTTTTTTCTTTAAAAATATTTTGTAGCTCTTCCATATTCTCGATATAATTTAGATTGTCAAGCCCATATTTTGTTAAAACATTCTTTGTTTTATATCCTCTGGCAAAGGCTATGCCTTGCGATATGATATTTATAAGTTGTTCGTAGATATTGATTTCCTTAGTGATATCAAAAATTTTATGAGTACCTTCACCTGTGGTAAAGATGAAATAAGAAGGTTGTTTAGATATGGCGTCTTTTATACTGTTTACTATTTCTGACTTATCTAAGTACGTCATTCCCACTATATCTTCAATCGATGGCATCCCACCTAATTTTGTTATACGTTCTGCTATATCATTAGCTTTTCTTGTGGCACAGATAGCAATGCTTTTACCCTCCAATTTCATAAGTTGCCAGCCTCCTGTCTTTGGCATAGATAGTTACCTGAGTGAACTTTAAGTCTGGTTCTCCTGAAATAGGATCAACTTCTTCGGTAGTTAGTATATTGGTTGGATTTTCATACTCTAATCCATACCCAAAAGGCGCAAATATATGACCTCTTTTTATGTCACCAAATCTTACTTTTAATGTTATGTCTCCGTTTATTGATGAAACTTTTACATAGTCTCCATCTAATATACCAAGATCTAATGCATCTTCTCGGTGCATCAAAAGATACGGCTCTTCCTCTCCTTTTAGAAGCTCTGGGGATTTTCCTGTTCTTGTCATCGTATGCCATTGGTTTTTAGTTCTGCCAGTTAGAAGTATAAAATCTCCTTCTTTATGTTCATACTTAGTGGGATACATCCTAGCTTTTCCTGATGGCGTTTTAAATTTTAAATCTTTATACAACCATTTATCACCCCATCTTTTTGGTAAGTCTTTGTAAGAAGAAGATGATATATCACAGAGTCTACCTTTTGTAACCATTTTAAGCTCATCAAATATATCTTCGGAAGAGTTGTAAGGAAACCAATCTCTGTATCCAAGCCTTTGTGCCATGTCTTTAAAAATAACCCAATCGATCTTTGTATCACCTGGTGGTTCTACACATTTTTCACATAGTGTGATTGTACGATCAGACCCAGTCATAATTCCTTCTTTTTCTCCCATTTGAGATGCGGGAAGTATTAGATTTGCAAATTTACAAGTGTCATTCCAATAAGCATCTTGAACTATGAGGAAGACCTTTTCTAAAGCCTTCCAAACCTTATTTAAATTTGGTAATGTAACTGCTGGATTTGTACAAACCACCCATAAGAGTTTAATATTTTCATCATGAATGAGATCGATCACTTTAGTTATTGTAGGTCCTGGTTCTGTTTTTATGCTTTTAGGAGCTATATTCCAAAACCCTTCTATAAATTTTCTATCATCTTCATTTCTAACATCTCTATATCCGGGTAGTCCATTTGAAAGGTATCCCATCTCCCTACCACCCATAGCATTTGGTTGACCTGTCAAAGAGAAAGGACACCCTTTATCGTTTAATCTTCCTGTAGCAAGATGTAGATTTATGAGGCTTAAGTTTTTCATAACACCCTGAGAAGATTGATTTAGGCCTTGACACCACATAGAGATTAGTTTTTTACTAAAAGCATAATATTCTGCAAGTTCATGAATGTATTTTTCTTCGATCTGGCATATGTTGGAGACTAACGATGGTGGATAGTTTAAAGCATATTCGATAGCTTCTTCAAATCTATCTGTATAGTTTTTAACAAACTCATAATCTATCCAAGAATTTTTATAAAGTAAATATAGTACAGAGTTAAACAGTGCCGTATCTGTCCCTGCTCTTAAAGGTATGTGCATATCTGCTCTTTTTGCGGTCTCTGTTTTTACGGGATCTATTACTATTATTTTTATATTGTTGTTATCAAGTTTCTTCTTTAGAATCCTTTTAAACACAACAGGATGAGTCCAGAGAGCGTTAGACCCTGCAAATAAAAATACATCTGCATCTTCAAAATCCTCATAAGTACATGGTGGTCCATCTGATCCAAAAGCAAGCTTATAGGCTGACACAGGGGTTGCCATGCATAACCGTGAATTGGCGTCTATATTGTTTGTTTTTAAGAAACCTTTTATAAATTTATTTATCACATATACATCTTCGGTCATTAGTTGACCAGATAAATAAAAGTAAAGCTCTTCTGAAGTAAGGCTTTTTAACTTTTGTTCAATAATGTTGTAAGCATCTTCCCAATCTATTTCTTTAAATTGCTCGTGGATGGATTTTCTAAATAGGGGCTTTAAAAGCCTTCTTTTGTTCATAACTTTTGGATAATACACTGGCTTTTGACAAAGTTCACCTTTCGTAGCTAAGTGTTCTTTATCTCCTTTTATCTTTCCATCCACCCATACAATGCCACAACCTACACCACAGTAAGGGCATTGAAATTTTCTATCTTTATCCATATCATTTCACCTCATAAATAAATTCCATAGCCACTCTTCCATTCGGAGCTATACCTATAATGGCTTCTTTTTCTGAATTATATCTAACATGAGCCCATTCCATCCACTGGCTATGTACAAGTTTGAGTATTATAAGTGCAACTAAACTCACTATACCAAACAATAGAAATCCAGCACTATAATTTCCTGTGGTTTGTTTTACCATGCCTAATATAGTGGGTAGATAAAAGCCGCCAAAACCTCCAGCAGCTCCTATTATGCCAGACATAAGCCCACTCGCATTTGGCCATCTTTGTGGGACTAATTGAAATGTAGCGCCATTTCCAAGACCAAAGAAAGCAAATATAACAAGTATGAAAATAACGGCAAAAATAGGAGTTAAGTTTATGAACGATATAATAAAATACAAGATAGATATTATAAACAATATAAATAGTAGGGCTTTAACTCCGCTTATTCTGTCTGCAATATATCCACCAATTGGTCTTATAAAAGCTCCAGTAAATGCAAATAAAGACATTAGTAAACCTGCATGCAATTTGGTGAATCCATACATATCAACTAAATAAAGGCTTATATAAGAAGCCATTCCCACAAACCCTCCAAATGTTATGCTATACACAAGAATCATGATCCATGTATCTTTTTCTAGAAAAACGCGCTTGTATTTATTGGGTAGGAAAACTATAACAAAGGAGCTTCCTATGATAGGAAAAGCTAAAAGAGCCTTTGGTCCATATATGCCGAACCAATTATGATATGAATAAACAGCAAGTAGCATAAAACCTATAGTGGCATAAAATAGTAGCATAGAATAAATAGAGTAATAAGAAGAGCCTTCTTTTCTAGCCCTATCTTTTGCTAACAATAAGACTATTATAAATGCTGGTATCAGCAATAAACCAGCTAAGGATATTGTATTCCTCCATCCAAATATTTTTGCTAAAGATGGAATAATTAGGCCATCTAATACTGCACCTATGTTTCCTGCGGCAGCGAGCCCAAGCACAAGTCCTTGAACTTCTTTAGGATAGTTGCTTCCAGCCATTGGAAGCGCTACTGCAAAGCTTGCGCCACCTAAACCAAGAAATATACCAAGCAATAATAATATTTGATAATTAAGCTCTTGAGGAAATGCTAAAGAAAATATAAATGGTACTGAAGATAATACTATACCCATAAGTGCTATTTTTTTACCATCTATATATTGATACATATATCCAAAACAAAGCCTAAAAATAGCTGCAGATAATACAGGCACCGCCACTAAAAACCCGCTTTGTAGTGGTGTCAATTTTAATTCGTGCGAAATAAATGGTGCTAAAGCTCCAAATAAAAGCCATATACTAAATCCAGTATCGAAATAAACAAAAGAAGCAAAAAGTGATTTCAGGTCTCCAGATTTTAATGCATCTATAAGATGTCTCATAAATTAACCTCCTAATTCTTTCTTTTTTGTCCTTATAGTCCAAACCTCTTCTAAAGGACACACAAATATCTTCCCATCTCCAAACATACCCATATTCACGTGTTTAATAATAATGTCAATAACTTTGTCGATATGACTATCTTCAACAGCAACCAATATTAGTGTTTTTGCAAGTTCATTGTAGGCCATCTCTCCTACTTGAATACCACCTTCTTTTCCTCTACCAACCACATCCATTACAGTGATGCCCTTAAAGCCCTCTTTTTCAAGAGCTTCCATAACTTCATAAAGCTTATCTGGTCGTATAACAGCTTTAAGCATTTTCATAACTATAACCTCCTATGACAAAAATTTTTCCATCTCCATAAAAGCCTGTATGCGCTATTTCTAAGATTTTATCTACAACTTCTTGATAGATATTGTCTTCAACCCATATAATTAGCAGGGTTTTAGGAAGAAGTGACATTATCACACCTTTGTTGGTCTTATAAACAAGTCCTCCTTCTTTTCCTCTCCCATTTACTGTCTTGGAAGCATATGGTATACCCATATTTGATAATACATTTTTAACTTTTATCGCTTTTTCTCGCCTTATTACTACAATTAGTTCTTTCATCTAGCTACCTCCTGTAAAACTCTGTTATTTGTTGAGCAAAATATGTTCCAAATTTATAAGAAGTGCATATAGTTAGTGATGTTTTAAGTAATATTTTTCTATCTATGAAACTTTGTTAACAAAATAGAGTAAAATTGTTTACAATATTTTGTTTTTGTGCATGGTAATCTATCTGTTTCAGTTGATGTATCGTAGATGTTTTTCACAGCCTATTTGTAAACATATGGTATATATATTGCCACACTATACACTGATGAAGATGTTTAGGAGGAAGATGTTATGAAGATAGTTATAGTTGGTGCTGGAATGGCTGGAAGTGCCATGGTAGATGAATTGTTAGAATTAGATAGATCATTAGACATTCACTTGTTCGGTAAAGAGAAATTTCTTCCTTACAATAGGATATATATTACAGATGTATTATCGGGTAACAAATTACCTAGCCAAATAATTCTTAAAAGCTATCAAAGATATGAAGAAGAAGATATAAAGCTTCATATAGGAAAGAAAATTGAAAGAATTTTTCCAGACACTAAAAAATTTGTAACTTCTGAAGGAAGTATGTATTCTTATGATAAGCTTATACTTGCCACAGGAAGTGAACCTTATTTGCCGCCAGTAGATGGTTTGAACAAAAGAGGTATTTTTAGCTTTAGGAGTCTTGATGATGTGTACAAGATTTTGGATTTGGCAAGAGTATCGAAAACTGCTGCAGTAGTGGGTGGCGGTCTATTGGGTTTAGAATGTGCAAAGGCCTTAAGAGACATAGGATTAGATGTATCTATTATACATATTTCTGATACTCTTATGGAAAGGCAATTAGACAAGACTTCTAGTCAAATGCTTAAAAAGAGATTTGAAAGTATGGGTATAAGAGTGCTTCTTAATACGGAAGTGATTGAGGTTATAGGGGGTAGGAAAGTAGAGGGGTTAAGATTTTCTGATGGTAGATTAATAAATACAGATCTTGTTGTATTTGCTACAGGTGTTAAACCAAACGTAAGTATAGCTCTTCAGAGCAATCTTGCAGTGAATAGAGGCATTTTAGTAAATGAGTTTTTGGAAACATCAAAGCAAGATATATATGGTGTAGGAGAGTGTATAGAGTATAGAGGACAAGTCTATGGACTCGTTGGTCCCACAATGGAACAAGTAAAAATATGTGCAAGGAACGTTGTATTTGGTAATGTTGAAAAATATGCTGGCAGTTTGGAATATGCCATGCTAAAGGTAGCTGGTGTAAAACTTATGTCTATCGGTGATATAAATGAAAAGGATACAGATGAAATCACCCTTTATAAAGACAAAGAGAATTATAGGAAAGCTATTATAAGGGATGGGAGATTATCTGGGGCTATAATATACGGAAACCTATCTGGAAGCGAGAACATTATCAAGATGATAAAAAATGCTGAAATTGTTGAAGATAGTAGTTTCCTCATTAGGAATTTGATAACAGAAGAAAAAAGAGAGCTAAAAGAGGAAGATGTAATCTGTAATTGTAATATGGTATATTATAAGGATATATTAAAAGCCATAAAAAATGGTGCTAAAAGCATTGATGATCTTCAAAAAACAACAAAAGCGAGCACATCCTGTGGATCTTGTGCAAGTATATTAGAAGATATACTCAAAAAATTTGTAAAAGAGAAACCAAAAGCCGTAAATAAAGTTGAAGAGTATAAAAAAACAAAACATCCTTTCGAAACAAATTTATTTAAAAACTTAGAGTTGTGGGCTATGAATGGTGATTGGCAAGATATACCAGAGGAGGATAGAGATATAGGGTTGAAATGGTACGGTATTTTTTATAGGAAAGCAACACCTGGTTATTTTATGATTAGAATAAGAATAACACATGGTAAGCTCTCTTCTGAACAAGCCATAATCCTTTCTAAATTATCTAAAAAATTTGGTAGAGGTGAGATAGACATAACTTCGAGGCAGCAGATACAGCTTAGGTGGATAGAGCTTAAAAATTTACCAGAAGTTTTATTGGCTTTAAATGTTATAGGCTTGACTACTTTACAGACTGGTATGGATAATGTTAGAAATATAACAGGAGACCCATTATCTAGCCTTGTGGAAGACAATGTTATAGATACGATACCTATAGCTAAAAGGATGGCAGAAGTGTTTATAGGTAAAAAACAATATGCGGATCTTCCAAGAAAGTTTAATCTTGCAATCCTTGGTTCTAAAAGAGATACGATAAACTGCAAATATAACGATCTTTGTTTTTATCTTGCCAAAAGGGATAATATGATAGGGTTTAACGTCTATGCGGGCGGAAAAATAGGTTCTGGTGGACCGGAGGAAGCTTTAGACCTTGATATATTTGTTAAACCTTATGATGCAGTAGATATTACAAAAGCGATGCTTGATTTATATACTGATATGGGAAATAGAATAGATAGAAACAAAAATAGGCTTTTCTTTCTTATAAAGGAGCTTGGTAAAGATTTTAGGACTGAGCTAGAAAAGAGGCTATTGAAAAATTTATACACAAAAGGCGAAGATCTTGTGGAAAGCACTGGGGAAAGATACGGCATAATAAAACAGAAAAACGGTCTTTACTCAGTTAGCCTTATTATACCCGCTGGAATGTTCACGGCTGAGGATTTAGAAGTGGTTGCATACTTAGCTAGGAGATATGGTAGTGGCGATATAAGGTTTAGCGTATATCAAAATCTTTATATAGTTAATGTTCCCGAAGAAAATTTGAAAGAACTTTTAAACAATGAAATATTTGAGAAATATCCCATTTCATCTTCAGCTTATCTTGAAGGTCTTATGGCTTGTCAAGGGAGCAAGACTTGTGCCTTTGGCGTAATTCAAAACAAACCAGATGCCATAAGATTAGTAAAGGATCTGTCTGATTCTTTACCATTAGAAAATCAAATAAGGATGCATTGGTCTGGTTGTGCTAAAGGCTGTGGTCAACATGGGGCAGGAGATATTGGATTTGTAGGTACAAAAATAAAAGTCAACGGTGAGGTGAAATTGGCAGTTGACGTGTGGATCAAGGATAAGAAAATAAATACTGTGCCTTTAGATAATCTGGATGAATTTGTTAAAAATATTTTAAAAGAGAATTTTAGTTGCTAAGACATAATCAGTTCACTATCTGGATAAGGACGTTATTTATGAATACGCCATAAGAAGTTTACTATAGAGTATTAGGCTTTTAACTTTAAAAAGGTTTATTATAGTTTTTAGAAATAAATTTTCCTTTATAGATCAAAATAGAGATATATTATTAGAACGCTAATGTTATGTTTTCCAAAGAGCAAGAACTTTAATAAATTTATAACATCTTTTTATAAAACTCTAGATATATTTGGAGTATAATAGTAGTATGATTGCTTATGTATTTCCAGGACAGGGTTCTCAATATGTGGAAATGGCTTATGATTTTTATAAGGAGTTTCCTGAGGCCTCTGATGTATTTCACAGTGTAGAAGAAGCTCTTAGAAAAAATATAACAGATATAGTGTTTAGAGGTACTGAAGAAGAACTTTCTAAGACTATAAACACTCAGCCTGCTATGTTGGCAGCTGATTATGCAATATATGTATCCCTTAAAAAAATGGGTTTAAAAAGTCCTGATTTTGTGGCAGGGCATAGTCTTGGAGAATATGTGGCTCTTTTGGTGGCAAAGGGAATAGACCTTTATGAGGCTTCTAAGCTGACGTTTTTAAGAGCAAAGTATATGCAAGAGGCAGTTCCAGAGGGTAAAGGTGCGATGGCAGCCATTTTGAAACTTCCCCCAGAAAAAGTAGAGCAAGCTTGCAAAGAAGCCTCTTCTGAAGGTGTAGTAGAGCCTGCAAACTACAACTCCCAAGAGCAAACTGTGATAGCAGGAGAAAAGCAAGCGGTAGAAAAGGCTATAGAGATAGCAAAATCTATAGGTGGAAAAGCCATAATATTAAAAGTTTCGGTGCCTTCTCATTGCTCTTTGATGAAAAGCGCTGCAGATGCTTTTAGATTAAAGCTTGCGCAAACTCCTATCCAAAATATAGATATACCACTGGTCTCAAATTTTGATGCCACTGCCCATACTATGGCTTTTGAGATAAGAGACAATCTTCATAAACAGATATATTCTTCTGTAAAATGGTATCAGTCGGTAAAATATATGATAGAACAAGGCGTAGACACCTTTGTGGAGATAGGTCCAAAAAATGTTTTATCAAAACTCATCTCTCAAATAGATAACAGAGTTAGGGTATTCAACGTAGATAAACTCCAAGATGCTGAGAGTGTTTTAAAAGCTTTATGATAGTAAAGATTAAAAGACAAACTGATTATGCTTCTTACAACGTAGATATACCGAAGAATTTCACTGTTTTAGAGCTTTTACACAAAATAAAAGAACAAGACCCAACATTATCTTACAGGCACATGTGCAGGGCTGGTATTTGCGGGACATGCGGCATAAAAGCAAACGGCAAGGGTATCTTAGCCTGTAAAACAAAGTTAGATTATTTTGATACAGATGAAATCCTGTTGGAACCCCTTGATAATTTTGAACCTATAAAGGACTTGGTGGTAAATCATCAAAAAGCTTTCGACAAATATAAATCTCTTAGAGTAGATTTTGTTTATAAAGATAATATTTTTAATTTTAAAAGCGTTGAAAACTCAAAAAACTGCATAGCTTGTTTTTTATGCAACAGTGTTTGTCCTGTGATAACTGTTGATAAGGATTTCGCTACACCTTTTGTGTTTGCAAGGAGTTATGGTATTTTAGAAGATGATAGAAATCAAAACAAAGATTACAAGAAGCTTTTAGAGGGTGTTATAAACCATTGCACCCATTGTAAGAATTGCACTTATGCTTGTCCTTCTTATGTGATGCCAGAATACCTTATAAAGAAGTTAGAGGACAAACTTATTGATGTTGGATTGCTTCAAAAACCAAGCACCGATATGTTTTTTGGCTTTTAATAAAAGGAGGATTTTATGTTTGAAGGAATTAATGAAGTAACAGACAAGGATATATATCAGAAGGTTATGGCTTCTGACATGCCAGCTATTTTAATAGTGAGCTCTCCAGATAATCCGAGAAATCAAGAGTTTTACGATGCTATTGTAAAATTTATGAAGCTATATGGAGATAAGATAGGATTTTATTATCTTGATACATCAAAAAACGACTCTCAACAGGACTTCGGATTGTGGTCAGAGCCATCTATACTATGTTTTGCAGAGACTATGGAGATGGATAGATACGAAAATCCACCCGCAGAACAACAACTCCAAGCTTCCATAAACAGGATGTTGAGGATTAGATAATGGAACTCCTTTGGGCTCCTTGGAGAGGATCTTATGTGGAAAACCTTGGTAAAGTAGAAGGCTGTTTTTTGTGTGAAGCTTCCAAAGATGAGCCTTCTTTTAAAAATCTAGTTTTAGCTAAAAGCCATAAAACTTTTGTAATCATGAATAAATATCCTTATAACTCTGGTCATCTGATGGTAGTTCCATATATTCATACAAGTAGTTTAGACGATCTAGATGAAGAGATTGTAAAAGATTTATTTTATATGACTAATATATCAATAAAAGCCCTAAAAGAGGTTTTAAGACCAGATGGATTTAATATAGGATATAACCTTGGAAGAAGCGCAGGAGCAGGCTTGGAAACTCATGTACATCAGCATATAGTACCACGTTGGAACGGAGATACTAATTTTATGCCTGTGGTGTTTGGTACGAAAGTGCTCTCTCAAAGCTTGGAAGACTTGTATAATAGACTTTCACCAGTTTTTCACAAATTACTTGACAAATGATTGTTTGGCTAATATAATGTTAAAACGAATTTTTTTATTAGGAGGTTATGAGCTTTGGCAACAGTGATAGTAGGTGATTCAGAGTCCTTTGAAAAGGCTATGAAGAGATTTAAAAAAGTGGTGGAAAGAGAAGGTATTTTAACCGAGCTAAAAAGACGTGAGTTTTATGAAAAACCAAGCCAAAAGAAAAAACGCAAAGAAAGAGCCGCCAGAAAAAGACTATTGAAGGCTATTAAAAAGAAAAAGGTGGGACTCTAATGAGCTTCATTGTTGTTACTGAAGCCGCTTTTGAAAAGGTATCAACTCAGCAAGCAGAGATAGTAGAGAGAAAAGGTGCAGGACATCCTGATACTATTTGTGATTTATTGGCGGAAGAACTCTCTATAGAGCTTTCCAAGCTTTATATAAAAGAACTTGGTGCTATAATGCATCATAAT
>DDOS01000109.1:0-3843 GCA_002341805.1 Aquificaceae bacterium UBA2488
TGACTGGGTATCTCCTTTAGAAGCCATAAAAGCAGACCCTGTAGCTACCGCTGCTTTACAAAATCAGCTGCTTCAAACCTATGGTGGTATCATATCTTTTTATACAGATTATTTGGGGGGAAATGCTTATCCAAGAAAATTTCCAAAAGCCACTCCCGGATATTTTAAGGCTTTTCAAGATAAAATAAAAGCTTTGGTTCAAAGTGGGCAGCTTGGTATATTCGCAGCAAACTGGTGGGATCACCCAGATTATAAAATGCTTCCTCCTGAAGTGCATTTAATAGCCGTGTCTCACTATCTTAATATGCTTGATGTTCAAAGGGAGCTTGTCATACCTCATGTTATATTTGGTGGTAAAAACCCACATCCTCATTATATAGTGGGTGGTATGAATTGTTCTATATCAATGGATGATATGAATGCTCCTGTTAATATGGAGCGCTTGGCGGTGGTAGAAGATGCTATATATACCCAAGCAGAAGCCACAAACTTATTTTATCTAATAGATTTACTTGCCATAGGTCAGATATATGTTCAAAAGGGTTGGACTTACGGCGGTGGACTTTCTAAGGATAGGGTGTTAGGATATGGAGATTTTCCAGACGAGCCTTATAAAAGCATAAAAAACGGGGATTATTTTAATAAAATACTATACCATTCAAACGGCGTGGTGGAAAACTTCGCCCAGGGTGTAGAAAAGGCTGTTTACCATCCTCTCAACGAAAAAGACCTCACCAATCCAGACATCATACAAGAGTGGATAACACACTCTTGGTATCAATATCCAAACAATAATGAAGGACTTCATCCATGGAACGGCATAACAGATCCATATTACACAGGACCAAAAGAAGGCACAAAAACAGAATGGAAATATCTAAATGAGGATGGCAAATACTCTTGGATAAAATCCCCAAGATGGAAAAATCTACCTGCAGAAGTGGGACCTTTGGCAAGATATATGACAGTGTATACCGCAGTAAAACAAGGACACATAAAGCCCTCTTGGATGGATGAGATGGTGGTAAACCAAATAGATTTTGTATCAAAAGCTCTAAACTTACCTCCTCATGTTTGGATGCCTACCACTGTGGGAAGAACTGCTGCAAGAGCCTTAGAGTGTCAGCTTGGAGCAAACGCATCAAACTATTTCCTAAAAAAGCTCTATGATAATATAAAAGCAGGAGACACTTCTG
Organism: Aquificaceae bacterium UBA2488; assembly: GCA_002341805.1. Taxonomy (GTDB): domain Bacteria; phylum Aquificota; class Aquificia; order Aquificales; family Aquificaceae; genus Hydrogenobaculum. The sequence continues at coordinate 1,197 of DDOS01000109.1, forward strand.
TTGCAAATATGTCAAAGTGGGAACCATCCACATGGCCAAAACAAACCAAAGGTGTTGGTATATCAGAAGCCCCAAGGGGTGCATTGGGTCATTGGTGCATTATAGAAAATGAGAAGATAGCAAACTATCAGGCGGTAGTACCCACCACTTGGAACGGCTCTCCAAGAGATGAAAAAGGCCAACAAGCGGCTTTTGAAAGATCTATGCAAGATACGATAGTCTTAATAGCCAAAGAACCCCTTGAGATATTAAGAAGCGTACACTCTTTTGACCCATGTTTAGCTTGTTCTACGCACGTTTATAACACAGAAGGAGAAGAAATTACAAGCTTTAAAATAGGGGGTATGTGCTATGAATGATTTTAAGAAATACTATCTTTTTAGCCCTTCTTTAAGAATAGCTCACTGGGTTTGGGCTATTGCCATATCTATGCTTTTCATAACAGGCATCTATATAGGAAATCCATTTTTTATAGGCAATGTGGGCTATAGTGCTACATTTGGAGATTTACATGCTATCACAATGAACTACATAAGACTTATACACTTTTCTTTTGGATATATATTGCTGGCTGCTCTTATTTTGCGTTTTTCGATTTTACCTTTTAGAAAAGCCGATAGACTCATAATACCAAAAATATGGACAAAAGAGTATTATGATAACATCGTCGATACTCTTAAAAACTATCTTTTTATAAGCTCTCATCATAGGCCTTATATTAGGAATCCTTTAGCAAGGACCGCTTACTTTTTTTTATTTTTGCTTTTGATATTTGAGATAATAACAGGATTTGCCATGTATGGAAGATCAAATCCAGGAGGTTTTTGGGATAAGATATTTGGATTTATCATACCTATGCTTGGCGGAGAATATCAAGTACATAGATGGCATCATATAATAGCCTGGTTTATAGTGCTTTTTGTGGTAATACATGTTTATATGGTTATAAGACAGGATATATTAGAAAAAGACGGGGAAGTATCTTCTATGGTAAATGGGAGCAAATTTTTTGAAACCACTCCTTCTGACATATCAGATATATGAGAAATATATTGCTTGGCATAGGCAATATACTCATGGAGGATGAGGGAGTAGGAGTTCATACCATAAGGTATATAGAAAAACATTATGATTTTGAGCCGCCTTTGGAGATAATAGACGGTGGAACTTTGGGTCTTGAGATTATGTATATGCTACAAGATGGTGTTGATAATCTTATAGTGGTAGATGCTATAATGGGCTCAAAACCCTCTGGAACCATATATGTTTTTAAAAACGAAGAAGTGAGAAAATACTATTTTAAAAACAAACTATCCGCTCATGAAGTAGGGTTTTCCGAAGTATTGGCGCTTTTAGATATCATACAAAAACCCGTAAAAGAAAATCTTATATTGGTGGGTATAGAGCCCACAAGCTTTGAAGTGTCTTTAGAACTTCATGAGAAAACCAAAGAGAGATTACCAGAGCTAATGGATACTGTTTTAGAACAGATAGCTTCCATTGATATAAAAGTTCTTAAAAAGGAGTAGATTATGTGTCTTGCAATACCTTCAAAAGTAATAGAGATACTTGAGAACGATATGGCGATAGTAGATACTATGGGTGTTAGAAGAAAAGTGTCTTTGATGCTTTTAAAAGAAAAGCCAAAGATTGGAGATTATGTACTTTTGCATGTAGGTTTTGCTATAGAGATTTTATCCGAAGAAGATGCTTTGGAATCTTTAAAACTCTTTGAGGAGGCAATTAATTATGAAGAACTTTCACAATAAAGATATCATATTAAAAGCCAAAGACAAGATAATAAGCAATGTAGAAAAAATTGGCAAAAAGTTAAGAATTATGGAGTTTTGTGGAGGGCATACTCATGCCATAAAAAGATATCAAATAGATTTACTCTTAGAAGATTATATAGATTTCATACATGGGCCTGGTTGTCCTGTGTGTGTTGCTTCGATGGATAGAATTGATCTTGCCATTGAGCTTGCCAAAATCCCAAATACGATATTCGCCACCTATGGAGATCTCATGAGAGTACCTGGCTCTAACAGGTTATCATTGCTTGATGTAAGAGCCAAAGGGCATGACGTAAGGATGGTGTATTCTTGCCTTGAAGCCTTGGATATAGCTTTACAAAACAAAGATAAGCATGTGATATTTTTTGCCATAGGCTTTGAAACCACAACCCCGCCCACCGCTGTTCTTCTTAAAAAAGTTAAAGAGTTAAATTTAAAAAATTTATATGTGGTTTCAAACCATGTGATGACCCCACCCGCTATAAAGTATATACTTAGTGCCAAAGATATCAATTTAGATGGCATAATAGGACCAGGACATGTTAGTGTGATAACAGGCACAAAGGTTTACGAAGAATTTTATATACCAATAGTAATCTCTGGTTTTGAGGCTTTTGATATANNTAAAAGCCCTAAACATGATAACAATGCAAGTTATAAAAAATGAGAAAAAGGTGGAAAATGCCTATATGAGAGCGGTGACCAGAGAGGGGAATATAGAAGCTCAAAAATTGATAGAGCAAACCTTAGAGATAAGAGAGGATTTTAATTGGCGTGGCATTGGCAATTTAAAATATAGTGCTTTAAAGATAAATAAAGACTATGAAGATTTTGATGCAGAAAAGGTGTTTGAT
>DDOS01000109.1:3932-13310 GCA_002341805.1 Aquificaceae bacterium UBA2488
AAATCCTATAGGTTCTTGTATGGTATCAAGCGAAGGAGCATGCGCAGCTTATTATAAATATCAGAGGGTAGAAGTATGAACGTAAAGCTTTATCATGGAGGAGGAGCCAAAGAAACAAGGGATTTGATAGACAAAATATTTAGAAAACACCTTCAAAATGAGCTTTTATCAAAAGAAGATGCTACTATATTAAACGCTCCTCAAAAAATAGCCATAACCACAGACTCTTTTACCGTAAATCCTATATTCTTCAAAGGTGGAGATATAGGAAAGCTCTCAATAGCAGGGGCGATGAACGACCTATCTGTGATGGGGGCAAAACCCCTCTATATGAGTATGGGTTTTATATTAGAAGAAGGGCTTTCTTTTGAAGAGCTTGAAAAGATAGTTATCTCTATAAAAAATGAGCTAAATAAAAACAATGTAAAACTTGTGGCCGCAGATACAAAGGTGGTGCCAAAAGGTATGGTGGATAAAATATACATAAACTCAAGCGCCATAGGTGAGGTTATAAAAGAAGGTATATCCTCCTCAAATCTAAAAGAAGGTGATGTTTTGATAGTATCCGGGGTCATTGGAAATCACGGGGCTGTGATAATGGCTCAAAGACATGGTTTTGATATAGATATAGACTCTGATTGTGCTTCGCTGTGGGAGATGATAAAACCTATTTTAAAAGAGGGTATAGAGATTCATGCCATGAGGGATCTAACAAGAGGAGGACTTGCCACTACACTTCATGAGTTTTCTCAAAACTCAAATGTAGAAATTCTAATAGAAGAGGAAACTATACCAATAGAAGAGCCCGTTTTAGGTCTTTGTGAAGTCCTTGGCATAGAACCATATTCCTTAGCTTGTGAAGGTAGGATTTTGATAGCCACCACTCCAAAAGATGCCAATAAGGTTTTAGATATTCTTAAAAGCCATAAACTGGGTGAAAAGGCCAGTATAATAGGTAAGGTTTTAAAATCTAGTAGACCAAACGTTTATCTAAAAACTTCTTACGGACATATAAGGTATTTGGAAGAAGCCCCTGGGGAGATGTTACCAAGGATATGTTAAATGCATGAGGCCTCTGTGGTCCAAGCTCTCTTAGACCAAATAGAACAAAATGCAAAAATATATAATGCCACATCTGTTTCAAAAGTATATGTTATAATAGGAGAGATATCTGGAGTAGAACCTCATCTTTTAAAAGTAGCTTTTGATACATTCAAACAAAACACTACAGCATCAGACTCAGAGCTTATCATAGAGTTTCAAAAACCAGAGATATATTGTTTTGATTGTCAAAGGGAGTTTAAATTAGAAAAATTTAGGATGAAATGTCCAAGCTGCGAATCTTTTAGAGTAAAGCTAACAAAAGGTGATGAGCTTATATTAAAAACCTTGGAGCTCAACACATGAAACGTTTCAGGCTTTTAATAAAAGGGACAGTCCAAGGGGTAGGCTTTAGACCATTTGTAAACAAAATAGCCAAAGAGCTAAACGTAAAGGGTTATATATCAAACACATCAACAGGGGTTTTGTTAGATATTGAAACTTATGATTTGGATATATTTTTAAATCTATTAAAAGCCAAAAAACCACCTCTTTGTGAAATATATTCTATAGATATAGAAGAATTAGCACTTGCTCATTTTATAGATTTTAAAATAATACCTTCTTTTGAAGAAGAAGAAGAAAAAAAAATTCCTTCAATACCACCAGATATGGGTATATGTGAAAATTGTTTAAAAGAGTTTAACCAAAAAGAAGATAGAAGATACAAATATCCTTTTATAAACTGCACAAACTGTGGTCCTCGGTATAGTATTGTGATAGATACACCATACGATAGAAAAAATACCACCATGCGTGTGTTTGATATGTGTGAGGGTTGTAAAAAAGAGTATACTGATATATCAAATAGAAGATATCATGCAGAAGCCATATGTTGTCCAAACTGTGGTCCAAAACTTTATTATGTTAAAGATGGTGTTTTTTATGAAGATGATGTTTTTAAAAGACTTAAAAAAGACTTAGAAAATTCCAAAATTATAGCTCTAAAAGGTCTTGGAGGGTTTCATCTTATCTGTAATGCTCTTGATGAGGATGCTGTTAAAAGCCTAAGACTAAGGAAAAAGCGCTCTTCTAAGCCTTTTGCTGTTATGTTTAAATCTTTAGAGGATGTCTTGATATATACATATCCCACTGATTTTGATCTACATATTTTAAACTCTATAGAAAAACCAATCATTCTTATAAAAAGAAAAGAGCAGTTTTTTAAAGAGACTACAAAAGGACTTTCTCATGTGGGGGCTTTTTTACCATATACAGGTATTCATCTAAGGGTATTTGATGAGATAGATTTTCCTATAATAGCCACCTCAGGAAACATCTCAGATACACCTATATGTAAGGACAATATTGAGGCTTTTGATAAACTAAAAGATATAGTAGATGCCTTTTTAATACACAACAGAGACATTCAAAGATCTATAGATGATTCTGTGGTAAAACCTATAAAAGATGATGTTCTAATAATAAGATATGCAAGGTCTTTTGCACCAAAGCCAATATACATAAAAAAGCATGCAAAAGCAATATCTCTTGGTATTGGGGCTTTTCTAAAAAGTACCATAGCTATTTATAAAGACAACCAGATAATATTAAGCCAACACATAGGAGATCTTGATAGTATTGAAACCTTTAATTATTATAAGAGTGTTTTAGAGGATTTTCTGAGATTTTATAATATAAAACCAGATATAGTGGTGTGTGATATGCACCCAGATTTTCCAAACACAAAATACGCTAAAGAGATTTTTGACAACATAGTATATATTCAACATCATAAGGCTCACATATACTCAGTGATAGCGGAGCATAACATAGACACAGATATATTGGGTATTGCTTGGGATGGGATTGGCTATGGTGAAGATAAAACTATATGGGGTGGAGAGTTCTTTGTGGGTAAGTATCATCTTGATAGAGTTTTTCATATAAAGCCTTACAAATTAATTGGCTTAGACAAAGCTTCCAAAAACCCTAAGAGGATATTTTTAAGCTTTTTGTTTGAGCTTTTTGGAGATGATTTTGAAGATAGAATATCTTCTTTTAATATAGATAAAAAAGAAGCCTACATGCTATATGAAATGTGGAAAAAAGATATCAATACAATCTATACAAGCTCAGTGGGGAGACTTTTTGATATGATAGCATACATCACAAATCTTGTGGATACAATAGATTATGAAGCAAAAGGAGCCATGATGGTGGAGGATAGATACATAGATACAAACCTAAGGTATGATTTTGAAATAAAAAATAATCAAATAGATATATCTCCTATGGTTTTAGAGCTTTTAGAAGAAAAAGATTTATCTTTAATACCTTCGAAGTTTATAAACACATTGTTTGAGATTATAAAATCTATAATGACACTATTAAAAGCCAAAAACGTTGTATTATCTGGGGGGGTGTTTTACAATAAGCCCCTTTTGTTAAAAATAAGAAACTTTGCCCAAAGAAGTGATATAAATCTATACTATAACCAAAAAATACCCATAGGTGATGGTGGTATATCTGTAGGACAAGCATTTTATGGAGGTGTTTTATGTTGATGAACGCAATACCCATTTTAAACGAAATAGCACAAGCTATTGAAGACTTTATCAAAACAGGTCAAAATCATATTATATACACCAACAAGATACCCCTTTCCGAAGGGGATAAAGCTCTTATATTGGATATATTAGGAGAGGGTAGCATAAAGATAGAATATAAAACAAAAAGAGAATATATTACCTTTAAAGAAACATCCCTCATAGGTGTTTGGCTTGGGGTAGTGCATGATGTGGAGAGAAAACCCATACTTGAGATTTTAGAAATAAATGATTTTCCATCTATTTTAAAAGCCCCAAAAGAGGATATGGAAGAATCTTTGAAAAGGCTAAAAAGCACTATAGAAGATGTGAATCAAGAAAAATTTTTTATATAGGAGGTATATATGTGTGAACATTGTGGATGTTCTATAACAGATCATCATCATGAGCATGAACACCATCATCATAACGAAGTTTTAGAAGATAAAAAGGTGGTGGACATACTTCATAATATACTAAGTGAAAATGACAAACAAGCAAAGTCAAACAGAAAACATTCTGAAGAGTATGGCATATTTTCTATAAATCTGATGAGCTCTCCAGGGGCTGGTAAAACATCCCTTCTTGAAAAAACAATAGAAGCCCTAAAAGATAAGGTAAGAATCGGTGTTATAGAAGGAGATCTAGAAACCAACAACGATGAAGAGCGCATAAAAGACAAAGGAGCCCAAGCTTATCAGATTACCACTGGTCAAGCATGTCATCTGGATGCTTTTATGGTGCATGAAGGACTTCATCATCTTGACCTTGATAGTCTTGATTTGGTGTTTGTGGAAAATGTCGGTAATTTGGTATGTCCAGCCGCTTACGATGTGGGTACTCACATGAATGTGGTTTTATTTTCAATACCAGAGGGAGAAGATAAACCTCAAAAATACCCTGTTATGTTTAGAAAAGCTCAAGCAATTATCATCACAAAAATTGACTTACTACCCTATATAGATTTTGATATGCCAAAAGCCATAAAATATATAAAAGAAGTAAATCCAACCGCAGACATACTAAAGATCTCCACAAAAACAGGGGAAGGTTTGGATGCATGGTTAAAATATTTGGATTTTAAAATGAGTATGTTTAGGAGTGTTTAAATGGATAAAAGCTCGAAACTCTTATACACTTTTTTAATATTATTTAATATTTTTATCTGGGGATTGGCATTTTTAAATTTTTATGACTCACCTGCGCTGTTAGGTATGGCTGGAGTGGCNNTTTTGGTTTAAGACATGCTTTTGATGCAGATCATATAGCCGCCATAGACAACACCACCAGAAAACTCGTCCAAGATGGCAAAAAACCAATAAGTGTAGGGCTTTTCTTCTCCTTAGGGCATTCAAGCGTTGTTATAATCCTCTCTGTATTAGTAATTTTTGCCACCAAAGCTATTAAAAGCTCTATACCCACTTTGCAAAACATAGGCAATATTGTGGGTACATTGATATCTGCTTTCTTTTTGGTTTTTATAGGTATAGTAAATATTTTTATATTTAAAGCCCTATACGATATATATAAGCTTTACAAAGAGTCTCCCGAAGAATATCAAGAAGAGATAAATAAGACCTTCAACGAGCTTTTATCCAAAAGAGGGTTTATGGGTAGAGTTTTTAGCTTTTTGTATAAAAAAATAGATGCCTCTTGGAAGATGTATATAGTGGGGTTTTTGTTTGGACTTGGATTTGATACCGCTACAGAGATAGCTATACTTGGTATTTCAGCGGCTTTGGCAAAAACAAACCTACATGTGATAAGCATACTCATCTTTCCACTTTTATTCACCGCTGGTATGACCTTGATGGACTCTTTTGACTCTTACATAATGACTCATATATACCTTTGGACCAGTTCTGACACCATAAAACGCTTATCTTTTAATCTAATAGTAACTGGTATGAGTATATTCATAGCTTTGTTTATAGGGCTTTTAGAACTTAGCCAAATATTAAGCGCAGAGTTTTTACCAAAAAGCTCTTTTACAAACTTCATAAACAATATTCCCCTTAGCAAAGTGGGTATTTTTGTGGTGGTAACAATGATAAGCGCATGGATTTTTGCCTTAGTTTTTTATAAGAAAAGCCTGAAACAACATGTTTTATAACTATAAAATTAACTCATTTGGTTAAATGCAAATTTTGTCTGGTAGTTTTTAAATAAAGTTATAATTATATTATGGAAACTTATTTTGATACTTTAAAAGATAAGGGGATAACCTATCGAGAGATTTTAAGCTTCTCTCATAAGATGATAGGACTTTTGGGTATGTCAATGGAGGAGTTTGATAGTCTTTTAAATGCTTTGAAAAATAAACCCAAAATGTCTGTTCTGTGGTTTCATGGGTTAGAATGTACCTGTTGTTCTGAGGCTTTGATGAGAAGCTCCACACCTTTGTTTAGCGATATTATTTCTATTCTGTCCTTAGAGTATGATGATCTCATATCAACTTCTTGTGGAGAGAATCTATTAAAGCATAAGAAAAAAATAATGGATGAATATAAAAACAACTATATACTTGCTGTGGAAGGAAGCGCCACATATTTTGAAGATGGGGTATGTTGTATGGTAGGAGGAAAACCTTTCAACGAAGAATTAAAAGAAGCCGCCAAGTATGCTAAAGTTATCATCGCATGGGGTTCTTGCGCTTCATGGGGTTGTGTACAAGCCGCCAAGCCAAATCCAACCACATCAGTCTCGATCGATAAAGTTATAACGGATAAACCAATCATAAAAATACCAGGATGCCCTCCAATACCAGAAGTGATGGCTATGATAATTGTATATATGCTTTTAAAAGGAGGAATACCACCTCTTGATGATAAATTAAGACCAAAGGTGTTTTACAGTACTACAGTACATGATGGATGTTATAGAAAATCTTATTTTAATCTAAACAAGTTTGCAGAGAGTTTTGATGACGAAGGGGCTAAAAAGGGATGGTGTTTGTATAAACTCGGCTGCAAAGGTCCTTCCACTAAAAACGCTTGTTCTACCATAGGGTGGTATAATGGTTTATCTTTTCCTGTGAAGGCTGGGCATGGATGCATAGGATGTTCTGAAGAGAGCTTTTGGGAAAAGCCTATGTACAAAGAAGAGACTCCTATTGTTACCCAAAACTTTGATATATTTGGGTTTTAGATTACCACCCGCCAAGCGTAAGCTTAAGTGGATTTAATACTTTCAGTTTTGGTGGAGGAGCTGGTTTATAAGGGTGAGTGGCTAAATATCCCTTGTCATAGTTAGACAAAGTAACCACCACATATTTATAGAGCATAGGGTATAATTCTTTTGCTTTGTAAATGGGTAACTCTACACATCCAGCAGATTGTGGATATCCGTAGTGTCTTCTTGGAAATCCGTGAATGGCTTCTCCTCTATAAAAATAGTTTATCCAAGGTACGTCTGGGTCTTCATAATATGTATTTGTTCCGGGGAAATAGCCTTTCATGGTAGCTTTTTTATATCTTATGTAAACCATATAAGTGCCTATAGTGGTAGTGCCCATAACTCCGGTGTTAGCAGGTGAGACAAATACATACTTACCCTTTTTCCACACGTAAACTTTTTGAGGTATATGTTGATCCACATAAACCCATAAAAAAGGCTTTTTAGCCATTATCCCATGTTCATAGGCTCTTTTTAATATATCGTAAGCTAATAATGTGTTTAAAACAGGAGTATTTATATTATGCTCTTTTGAAAATCTTAAAACAGCACTTTTATACAATATGCCATATGGACTTGTGATACTAAGAGCTACAAGCTTTGGGGGTACTTCTTTTGCATACCATTGAAGCACCGCTTTATTATCTTTGTAGGATATCACTTTAAAAGGAAGATATCCCATTTTATAAAGATAGTTTATATTTTTTACCAAAAATGGATCTTTTATAGTAACCTCATTCTGATAATAAAGTTCTTCTTTTTTTGAAGAAGCTATAGCTTGTTTTATATTCTTTTGTTTCACATTATAGTTTATATTTTTTTCTATGTTATAAGAAACTGGTTTTAGCTTTATTATGATATCATGATTGTTCGCTGTGATAATCGGTTTTGAAACCTCACTTCCCATAAAAATCATAGGTTCAAACTTAACTAAGTCTGCAAAGCTAAAAGCGCTAAAGGCCAAAGTTAGGCCTAATATGCTGTGAAAATATCTCATATAATGAATATAGTGCTAAAATAAGCTTTTGGCAAATAGGAAATGCTTTTTAAAGTATGGTTGGTTTATGGGCTCTATAACCACTTTGCCATAATAAGAAGATGCATCAATCATCATGCCATGTCCTATGTATATACCTACATGTCCTGGATGGTGTCTTCTATAGGTTTTAAAAAATAAAAGATCTCCAGGCTTTAAATTTATTGCGAGTTTTCCTAAATGAGCTTGCTCTGATGCTGTTCTTGGTAGCTGAATGCCCAACTTGCTAAACACCTTCATGGTAAACCCAGAGCAATCTATACCATACTTGGAAGTCCCACCAAATACGTACGGGGTTCCGATATATTGTTTGGCTATTTCTATAAGCCTTTTCACAAGCTTTGTATCAGTTTTGTCAGATAATATAGTTTTTGGGATATTTGTATTTTCGTTTAAGCTATATCTTACCAATTGCTTTATCGTTTCTGGTTGTTGGTTTGTATTTATGGTTATTTTTGAGCTTTTAATAACATTTAATATAGGGTCTTTGTAGATATCCTGACCATATTTATAATAGTTTATCATCTGTCTTACAGGACTTGCAAGCTCAGTACCATATGCGTTGCTAAACATACATGTGCCAAGTACACATATAAAACCAAAGACCAGGGCTTCCCATATATTTTTCTTTTTTTTCATAATGTCTTCATTTTATTATACGAAATCTTAATCAGTCAATGATTTATATTATATAATTTTAGTAGTAAACTTCATCGGATGAGTGTAAAAAATATAAAAGCTTTATCTATTGAAAGATTCTTGGACAAGTCTACCACGCTAACAAATATAAAGCCTTCATGATAATTGGTTATTAGAGTGGCGGTTTAAAAGAAGATTGAGGTCGTGATAGTTTTCACATCAAATTTATATTTTAGGGTTATAATATTAGCTGGAGGTTTATTTATGCATCCTATACTTTTTGAGCTTTTTGGTATAAAAATTTATACTTATGGGGTCATGGCTTCTTTAGCTATGATAACAGGGTATTTATTAGCTATATACTTTGGGAAAAAACAAGCTATTGAGGCTTTTAAGATAGAAAATATATTTTTGTTTAGTGTGGTGGGAGCTATATTAGGAGCAAGGATTGCTTATGTGATAGAGCATCATGATCAGATGAGTTCATTTTTTAGCCCTTTTGAGATATGGCAAGGAGGACTTGATTGGTTTGGAGGGTTAATAGGCGGTCTTTTGGTGGGTATTCTAACGATAAAGTATTATAAGATAGATCCTTTTAAGATAGCAGATATTGCAGCTATTGCACTACCCATAGGTCAAGCGATAGGGCGGATTGGATGTACATCCGCAGGATGTTGTTATGGTAAAGAAGTGCCTGGAGTATCTGATTTGAGTGTGGGTATTCATTTTATGTCTAAGTTTCCATATTTTTATATGGTTTTCCCGCAAGGGGCTATAGCACCACCACACGTACCACTATACCCCACGGAGCTTATGGACCTTATTTTTAATCTTTTCATATTTTTAGGGGCTATTTTTATATTTTATAAAAAGCGTTTTGATGGTGAGGTGTTTGTATTT
>DDOS01000109.1:13344-29073 GCA_002341805.1 Aquificaceae bacterium UBA2488
CGGACTTACTTGGAATCAAATTGTTTGTATAGGGCTTATGATAGGAGCTATAGTTCTTTGGTTTATGCTTCATAAAAAACCCCAAGAGCAAAATGCTTAAGATAAGTAGTGTTTTATTAAAAGCCATAAAAGAGCAAGCGGAGAAAGATTATCCTTATGAGACTTGTGGTATTATGATAGGTAAAGAAGAGGACAGCATGAGGGTAGTTTATGAGCTTTTACCAGTGGGAAATGCCAACAAAGACAGAAAAAACGACAGATATGAGATAAACCCAAAAGATTACATGAAAGCAGAAAGCTATGCAGACTCAAAAAATATGCAAATAGTAGGGATATACCATTCTCACCCAGATCATCCAGACATGGCTTCAAAAACCGATGAAGAAAGAGCTTTTGAATATTTATCTTACATAATAGTATCTGTACAAAAAAGAAAAGCAGTATCTTATAGAAGTTTTGAGCTTTTAGATAAAAAGATGGTGGAGGAAAAAGTTATTGAAACTTAGACTTGGAACTAGAAAAAGCAAATTAGCCCTTTGGCAATCAGAGTTTGTAAAATCAAAACTCCAAAATATGGGCGTTGAAGTGGAGCTCGTTTTAATTACCACTTCAGGGGATAAGATATTGGATGTGCCACTTGCCGACATAGGAGGTAAAGGGCTTTTTGTAAAAGAGATAGAAAATGCTCTTATGGAGGATGAGATAGATTTTGCAGTGCATTCGTTAAAGGATGTGCCTGCTGTCATCCCAGAGGGTCTTGTGGTGGATATTTTCTTAGAAAGAGAAGACCCAAGAGATGCTCTTATATCAAAGTTTAGATCCTTAGAAGAGCTTCCAAAAAATGCCACCATCGGAACTTCTTCTTTAAGAAGGAAAGTTCAGATCTTACAAAAAAGAGATGATTTAAACATAGAAAACCTAAGGGGCAATGTGGATACTAGGTTAAAGAAATTTGAAGATGGGCTATATGATGGTATTATACTAGCAGCAGCTGGGCTTAAAAGACTTGGATTAGCTAATAAAATTACATCTTATCTTGATTTTATACCAGCTGTAGGCCAAGGCATAATAGCCATAGAATATAAAGAATCTAAAAAAGATGTGCAGAATATCCTAAAAGCCCTAAACCACGAAAAAACCTATATATGTGCTTTGGCGGAGAGGACATTTTTAAAAAGAGTAGAGGGAAGCTGTCAGATACCAATGGGAGCATATGCTTATTTTGAAGATAATAAGCTCAACATGAAAGGGTTTATCGCTAACGAAGATGGATCACGCTATAGATACGCCTGGCTAACCAGAGATGATCCTATAGTGGCTGGAGACACGTTAGCAGATAAGCTTTTATGAAAAAGATTTTACTCACAGAAATATTCTTAAACGAATCTTACAACAATATACCCTATATAAGTGGGGATCATATCATGNNGCTTTTAAAGGACAAATACGATATAAATATAATGGCATCCCTAAAATCTTTCATAGAGTACGCAAAATCAAAAGGTGTCAACATAATACCTGTAAGCAAAGAAAACATAGATACATGCATAGAATCAACACAAGATTATGATATACTGATAAATAATAACAGCGTATTTTCCATACACCATCCAAACAAAATCCATTGGGTACACTCAGATTATTTTAAATTTTTTACAAAAGATGAGGTAGATGTATTTTTAAAAGAGGTAAAACAAGATTTTGTAAAGTGGGTGGTGTTTGTCTCAGAACCACTAAGAGATAATTTCAAAGTCTATGTGGATGATAAGAAATCCCTTATAATACCAAATTTTACAGAGTATATAGCCCCGTATCCAAAATCTTATCAAGAGCCTATCAAAGTGGTATGGGTAGGACGTTTAGAATCAAATAAAAATTGGCAGGTTTTACTAAAAGCCATGAAACATGAACCTATTCAGACATACTTTATAGGCGATGGACCAGAGCTTGGTATTCTTTTGGAGATGAAAAGCACCAAACCAAACGCTTATAAAAACATGCATTTTTTAGGTTATATGCCTAACGAAGATATATTAAACTTCCACAAAAACGAAACTTCCATATTTGTATTTACCTCAAAAGAAGAATCCTTTGGTTTATCGCTTTTAGAAGCCATATCTTATGGCCTACCCGTCATTTCCATAGACACCTATGTATCAAGATATATAATGGGAGATAAAGGCCTATACTTTAAAAACGAAGTTGAGTTAAAAAACCTTATTTTTAAACTAAAAGCCGATAAAACCTTTTACGAAGAACAAGTCCATCATTCCTTAGAAAGAGCAAAACTCTTTTACAAAGACCACATAAAAGAAATGTGGGACAGCATTTTGTTAAACTAAAAATTTTCCCTATAGAAATGAAAGATATCTTCAAAGAGATGATAGCGGAGTTTCATTTTAGAAAAAACCAATAAGATTTTTTAAACCCCCCGCTCCTGGGCGGGGACGGTACAAGCTAGTTATTCTGATACTGTATATGAAACTGGCACTCCTGCTATAGTACCAGAGAATGTAATTTGGTCTTCATAATCATCACCAGATGGAATTATAGAAACTGTTTTGGTAAGGCTTGTTGCTCCTTGGCTACCACAAGGAATTGATAAAGTTGCGGCTGAAGATACGGTTGAACTTGTTGCTGTTAAAAGATAAGTATAACTAGGACTACAAGTTTGAATAGGCATAGGAGTGAGGAATGTTGCGTAAATATAAGTACTTGAAGAAGTTCCTGGATTGTGTGTTATGCTAATAGTTCCACTGCCAGTATAAGGATAATAGATATATCCTACCTTATCATCACTATTATAAGTAGTTGAGATACTTAATATTTCAAAGTTTGGTGATGTTATAGGAGAGTTTAGGTTGTAGAAGCTAACTTTATCAGCACGTGGTATAAATGCTATTAAAGCAGTATTGCTCATTTCATTTTTTGGAATTATTATTAAACCGTGGTGATAAGATAAAGTAGTACTACTAGAGCCGGATAGGCTATCAACTTCATATCTTATGTCTGTAACATGTATTGTAAATTTGCTGTTTAGAGATGAAGGTAGGTTTATTGGATAAGTCAACTCTTCAACTTTGGCTATAATAATAGAGCCTGGGACTTGGCTACCATTTACCGAAACACTAGATATTGTTTTGCTATATGCAAAGAACACATGAGTAAAGCTTACAGAATTGCCAGACGAGTTTATTTGTTCCTCTTCTTGTTCTAAGCTTGTTAACATGTTCATAAAATTACCTTTTCTATAATCATCTACAAATATATCTCTATATCTAGAGGCAGATGAAATAGAGCTTCCATAATATGAGGCTAGCACAGATGTTGAATAAGCATCGTTTATTGGGTTTATATAAATATTTGATAAAGAGCTAACTGCTATATAATGATAAATGGTCCCAGGAGATACATCATTATCCTTTGCTTGCAAAACCACAGCTTCTATAAGATACGGACCTTGACCACAATTTTGACCTGTTAGGGATATATTAAAAGCGCCACCATTATTCATATCAGATGTATCAGAACCACAGAGATTTAAAGCACCACTTGGTGAAGCATTGTAGACAAACACGCTTGCTGATACAGGTCCATCTGTGACATAACCGCTTACGGTAGGAGCAGAACCTCCTCCAGTTGAAGCTGTAGAACCACCACCACCGCCTCCACCACAGGAGACCATTGCAACGCTAGCCCCAAGGGCTACAAATCCTGCAAGGGCATCTTGCATCTTTAACTTTCTCATACAAAAACCTCCACAAAAGTTTAATAATATTCTAATACAAATTTATGAAAAGTTCATGAATTTAAACTTAGCTCTTTCAAAAGCTTTATATAGGTAGGGTTTGTTTGGAGAGTGGGTACACGCTTAAAGCTTCCATTAAGCTCTAAGACCATATTTTTATATAGATAATCCATTTCGTAGAGGGTTTCAGAGTGCTCGGAGACAAAGCTTATTGGTATCATAAGGATATTTTTGTGTTTTTTGACAAGATCAGGTAATATGTTTTGGGTGGCTGGTTCTAGCCATTTAACAGGTCCTACTTTGCTCTGATAAGATATTATATAATCGTTTTTGAAGCTTTTCATAATATTAAAAACAGATTCTTCGACTTGATCTTTGTAAGGATCGCCTTTTTTGATGATTTTTTCAGGAAGGCTATGAGCGGAGAATACAAAAAAATCTTTTTCATCCGCCATAGGTTTTATCTGTTCTACCCAAGCTTGGATAAAAAGTGGATGGTTGTGATAAGATTTTATTTCATATACTCTCTTATCTTTTAGTTTTGATGCTTTTAAAAGCCTATAAAACTCTTTAAAAGAAGAGCCTGTGGTGGTAGAGCTATAATGTGTATACAAAGGCAAAAGCGCTATATCTTTTATATCCTGTTTTTCTAGCTCCTTTATAGCCTCAGCTGTAAAAGGATGCCAATATCTCATGGCTATAGATACTACAAAATCATCTCCAAGAGCTTCTTGAAGGGTCTCTTTTTGAGCTGCGGTTTGCTCTTTTTGAGGGGATTTACCCCCCATTATATCATAATAATACCTTGTTTTCTTGGCTCTAATATAAGATATTAAAAAAGCTATAGGTTTTTGGATAAGCCTTGGAATCTGAATAATATCGTGATCTGAAAAAAGATTATAAAGAAAGGGCCTTATTGCCTCTAAAGAGTCAGGCCCTCCCATATTTAGAAGTACTACAGCTCTTTTTGACATCCTTACAACTTATGCTTCTTTTCTTATTTTAAAAGCCATAGACATCATGTTTTTTAAAGCAGGTATTACCTCTTCCCATTTTCTGGTTTTAAGACCACAGTCTGGATTTACCCACAATAATGACTTATCAAGGACTTTCATAGCGCGTTTCATAACAAGCTCCATCTGTTTCACAGAAGGTATAGCTGGAGAGTGAATATCGTATACTCCAATACCAATCTGCCTATCCCATTTACCAAACTTCTCAAAAGCTTCCAATATCTCCCCTTTGCTTCTAGAAGCTTCTATGGATATCACATCAAAATCCATCTCATATATCTTATCTATGATATCGTTAAACTCCGAGTAGCACATGTGAGTATGTATTTGGATTTTTGGTAGAGCGTTAGAGCATAGTCTAAAAGCTTTTATAGCCCAGTCAAAATAACTATCCCAATCTTTTTTCTTAAGTGGTACACCTTCTCTAAAAGCAGGCTCATCTATTTGAATGATTTTAATACCGTTTTTCTCAAGATCCTTTACTTCATCTAATATTGCCAAAGCTATTTGATAAGCTGTCTCTTTCTTTGGTATATCTTCTTTGTAAAAGCTCCAATTTAGGATAGTAATAGGCCCTGTAAGCATACCTTTCACAGGTTTTTGGGTTTTAGATTGAGCGTATAAAATCTCATTTAGAGTCATAGGTTCATCTCTATACACATCTCCGTATATGATGGGTGGTCTATATCCTCTTGAACCATAGGAAATTATCCAACCATGCTCTGTGGTGGCAACACCCTTTAGCTTTTGGGCAAAAAACTCTACCATGTCAGTACGCTCAAACTCTCCATGCACAAGCACATCAAGATCTATCTCCTCTTGAAACTTTATAACATTATCTATTTGGCTTTTAATAAAAGCATCATACTCTTCTTTTGATATCTTACCAGCGTTGTAGGCGCTTCTTTTCTTACGCACCTCTTCGGTTTGTGGGAAAGAGCCTATGGTGGTGGTAGGGAAAAGTGGTAAATTTAATATGCTTTGTTGGAGCTTTATACGTTCTTTGAAAGGAAGTTCTCTTTGGAAATCAGATTCTTTTAGACTTTTAATACGATTTTGCACGCTCTCATTTTTGCCAAAATCTGTTTTAAATAGCTCTTTGGTCTCTTGGAGTACTCGTAGGGCTTCAGGATTTCCTTCATAAGCTCCTTTTAGGGTTTTTAACTCACTTAATTTTTGTTTGGCAAAGCTTAGTCGTTTTTTAAGCTCTATATCCATCTTGGTTTCACTTTCCACATTAACAGGTACATGCATCAAAGGACATGAGTTTGATATAGAGATATTTTTGGCTATTTTAGAAAGCTCTTCTATAAGATGAAGCTTTTCCTCTAAGTTTGCTCTCCAGACTTGACGGCCATTTATAAGCCCAGCTATTAGCTCTTTGTCTTGGGGGAATCCGTATTTTTTAAGATTTCCTAAGTTTTCTGTATTTGAGCATAGGTCAAGTCCAATTCTTTTTACAGGCAAATCTATAATATCCTTATAAGCACTCACACTATCATAGTAAGTGATAAGCTCAATATCCACAAAACTAAGCTCTTGATAGATTTTTTTTATAGCTTTTATTTCATAATCTTTTAAATCAAGCACCAAAGCAGGATCATGAAAAGATATGATATTTACATTCTCAGTTTTTAGGCTTTTAATAATATCTTTATAAACTTCCAAAATGGGTTCTAAGAAATACATCAACGTTTTTTCATCTTCTATCTTAGATGGTTCTAATATATCAAAACCAGCAGAGGAGCTTTTTTTAAAGGTTTTAGAGAGTTTTAGAAATGTAAATGGGGCTATTAGATAGGGTTTTGGATTTTTTACTTTATCTTTGGCATTTATAAAACATCTTTGGGGTTTGTTGTTTAAAAGCTTAAAAACATTGGACTCAAGCTCGGGAACTATATAGTGATAGTTTGTGTTGAAGTATTTTGTCATCTCCATGGCTTGCTTGCCTCTGGCCATTTCAAAATATGTATCTAAGCCATTGTATTCACCAAATCTTGATGGGATTGCTCCCACCATCACAGCGGTATCTAACATAAAATCGTAGAAAGAAAGCTCGCCTGTGGGTATTTCATCCACATTTTCCATATAGGCTTTTACCCTTTGGGCTTCTATGGTTCTCATGCCTTCATAAAACTGTTCTTCAGTTATCTTTTTCGACCAAAAACCCTCTAATGTGGTTTTAAATTCTCTTTTTTCGCCAAGCTTTGGGTATCCGTAAGAAAGTACTTTCATATCACCTGTAAAAGCCAAATATTTTTTGGCACTGGGTTATTTCTATCCCGCCTCGTAAAAGCCTTTAACCCAGCAGGCGGTATTCGGCTTTTATAATTTTATCATATTTATTGTTCTTCTTTCATAGCTTTTTTTATTNNATACTCTTCTTTTGTAATCTCTCCCTTAGCATATCTCATGTTTAAAATTTCTATAGGGTCTTTTTTAGTCCCACCAAAAATTTTCCCCAATACGGCAAGTGTTCCAAATACAAGCACCACTATAGATAAAAGCCATAAAACCATCACCAACATAAAAACCCCAAAAACATCAAAAGTTCATTGTTTTTTTGTTATCTCATTAAAATTTAAAATATCCATGTATTCCCATTCTCTGTAAGCCATGGCATATATTTTATTTTTGGTGAGCAAATTAACCACACTATCATCAAATACCAAGCTTGCAAATATAGGCACTATCTCATAATCCTTAACCTGCAATTTCTTAAGTTCTAATCTAAAACTATCTATCTTTTTATTTAAAAAATCTAGCACATCTTTTGATGTAGGGTTTGACTTTACCTCCACTAAAAATATTTTTTTACATCCATCGCTTATACCCACCACATCAAACTCATCGCTTAAATCTTTATCTTTTGCTTTAAACCTTATAAAAGAAGTATCTACTTTGCATTTAAAATATTGTTCTATCACAGGCCTAAAAGCTGGATATATGACATCTTCCACTATAGTCCCAAGCTTTCTGGCCATATCTCCCCATGCTTTGTTTGATTCTTTTTTAAAGTTATACATCTCATCTTTAAAAGCTCTCATCTCGTCTTTGAATTCTTTCATCTCGTCTGCTAGCTTTTCTATAAGAATCTCGTTTCGGCGCTGGAGTTCTATAACTACTTTTAGCGCTTCTTCTAAAGAGCTTACTCTTTCTTCAAGTTGTTCCATAATATCTAATATATCAAATTTTTTATAAAAATCAAGCTAGTCTAAACATCACTAAAAGCTACAAAGCTGGTGGTATCTTTATGGGATTATTCATTTTACGTTCAAGCTCTTCGTTTGGGGCTATGGCATAAACTCCGTAGCAGTATTTACCAAGCTCTATCATTCTACCTACTTTTATGCCAGCATCTTCTAAAGCAAGTCCAAGCTCCCACTCTGAAGGCACTTCTTCTTTTGGTGGTNNTGGTCCTTTGTCTCTATCTTCTTTTTTCCATTCTATGATGCCGATGAGACCACCAGGCTTCATAACCCTTATAAGTTCAGACAAAAATTCTGAAGGAGATGTGATCTCATGAAATACAAAACACATATAGGCAAAATCTATAATATGATCTGGCAGAGGTATATGGTTTTCTTCGGATTTTATTACCTCTATATTTGTAAGACTAAGATTTTTTACTTTGTTTTTGGCATATTCCGCCGCAGGCTCTTGAGAGTCTATAGCATACACTTTACCAGTTTCTCCTACCATTTTACTAAGGTATGGCAAGTAAAAACCAGCCCCAGTGCCTATATCAAGCACAACATATCCTGGCTTTAGGCCAAATTGTTTCAATGTTTTCTCTGGGTCAAAAAGCTCAAGACGTTCTTCTGAATCCAACCTATGTAAATGTTCTACGTTAAACTTGTGCGCCATGGATCACTCCTTCTTTTAAAAATTTTAATACATCAGAAGTTCTTTTCATCGCATATCTTAAAGAATCGTTAAAGGAATTTCCTTCTACATAATTACCTGCTATAAATACACCTTTGTTCATATTTTCAATGTCTTTTAGAGTTTGAAGATATTTTTCATAGCCTATGGTGTATTGAGGTATTGCCTTTTTCCATTTTTTAAACTCATACGAGACAAAAGCTTTTATACCAAGGATCTCATTTAGCTCTTCTTTTACTTTTTGGATAATCTTTTCTTCGGGCCAGTCTGCTACATCTTTTCTTCTTTGACCCCCCACATATATAGTTATCATATTTTGTCCTTCAGGGCATACCCTAAATAGATTGCTTGAGAATAGTGCTCCAAGCATAATGGTGTTTTCAGCTTTTGGTATTAAAAACCCAAAACCTTTTGGCAAAGATTCTTTTACAATGGCACTTATCACCATCACAGGAGCATGCTGTATATCATCAAGATCTTGGGACATACTCCAGCTTAGGTTTCTAAGAAGATAGGATGCACTGTAAGCGGGCGTTGCCAAAACCACACATTTAGTTTGAATTTTGCCATTTTTAGCATCTATGGTATAAACATCGTCTTTTTTGGTGATTTTAAGAGCCACACTTTCTAAGGTTATATCAATACCTTGAGACATTTTCTCTAAAAATGTTAAAAGTCCACCTTCAAAAGATGTTATTTCTCCTTGAGGTCCTAAGGATTTTTTCTTCATGGCTCCTTTTATGATACTGCCATACTCATCTTCCAAGGCTTTTACCCGTCTTATGGCATATTTTGCCGACAGCTCGTCTGGGTCTCCTGCGTATATACCACACACAAAAGGCTCTACAATTTTATCTAAAAATTCTTTGCCAAGTCTTCTTTTTACAAAATCAGATATACTTTCTCTTGCATCATCCTTTGGTGGTATAAATGGCTCTCTTAAAAGCCTAAACTTACCCCACAAAGAGAAAAAATCGCTGGCTAAAAACTCAATAGGTGTAGAAGGCATTTTCTTTAGTTTGCCGTTTATATAAACATATCTTGTGTTGGCATGTTCTTTAGGCGGATGTATGGGTTTTAGATTTAACTCTTTGGTAAAATTCATAAATTCTTCTTGGCCAAGTACTGATTGGACACCTAGCTCCATTATGTAGCTATTTTTTCTAAGGGTATACGTGGAACCTCCTATTTGAGGCTCTTTTTCTATCACAAGTGGATCAAAACCTTGTTTTTTAAGAAGGTAAGCAACCGTTAGGCCACTTACCCCTGCTCCTATTATCACTACATCTCTCATTTAAAAGGTACTCCTGTCATGGGGGATGATGGGACTGCATAGGTTCTTTTTGGCATACGGCCTGCTAAGTAAGAAAGTCTTCCAGCCATCCAGGCATGTTTCATAGCTTTCGCCATCAAAATAGGATTTTGGGCCTCTGCTAAGGCCGTATTGGTAAGCACTGCATCTGCTCCAAGCTCAAAAACTATAGGTATATCCGCTGCACTTCCAATACCTGCATCCACTATCACTGGCACAGATACAGCCTCTTTTATAAATATAATATTGTATTTGTTTTGAATTCCAAGGCCAGAACCGATAGGACTTGCCAAAGGCATCACCGCCACACAACCTATATCTTCAAGCTTTTTAGCAGATATAGGATCGTCAAATATGTAAGGTAACACTTTAAATCCTTCTTTTACAAGTACTTTAGCAGCTTCTAAGGTTTGCTCCATATCCGGGTATAGGGTTTTTTGATCACCTATCACTTCAAGCTTTATCCAGTCTATACCTGTGGCTTCTCTTGCCAAAAGAGCTGTATTTATAGCATCTTTTGCGGTATAACATCCAGCAGTGTTTGGTAATATAAGATATTTGTTTGGATCTATATAATCAAGTAGGTTTTCTTTAGTTTTATCTGTTATATTTACCCTTCTTACTGCTACAGTGATAACCTCTGCACCAGATACTTCCAATACTTCTTTGTTTTCTTGAAAGCTTTTAAACTTACCAGAACCTATGAAGAGTCTTGATTTTAAACTTCTTCCTGCTATAATAAGGGAGTCAAAAGACATAATGTCTTCCATTTAGCCACCTCCAACGAGTTCAATAATTTCTACAGAATCACCTTCTTGGATGATTATTTCTTGGTATTTGGCTTTTGGTATGATATCCTCATTAACCGCCACCGCCAAACCAACAGGCCTAAACTTCACACCAAATATTTCTATAAGCTCTAAGATATTTACAGGCTTTTCTATCTCGCAGATCTCGCCGTTAACCTTGATACGCACACAATAAATATATTCTTATATATTATCTTATGTATGATGAAAATATTAGTACATCCACATACTCTCCAGCTTCTATCTCGTTTACACCTTTTGGTACGATGATGTAGCAATTTGCTTGAGCATAGGAGGTTATCATATGAGAGCCTGTTTTTGGTATAGCTTCACATAATAGCTCTTGCTCTAAGTTTAATACCCCTCTTAAAAACTCTATTCTATCATTCGACTTTCTTTTTATAGGGGCTATTAGCTTAGCTCTTAAAAATGGTTTTATAAAGTCTTTATAGCCCATCATCTTTTTAAGAGAAGTTCTTACAAATATATCAAAGTTTGTTATACAAGAGACTTGATTGCCTGGAAGTCCAAAAAATAGTTTATTATTTTTTACTGCAAAAAGCATAGGTTTGCCAGGTTTTACGGCTACTTTGTGGAATTTTGCATCAAAACCAAGCTCCTTGACAACTTCTTTTACAAAATCCCTATCACTTACAGAAATACCACCTGTGGATATAAGTATATCAAACTCATCTATCCTATTTAGTGCAGATTTTATATCATCAGGATTATCTTTATAAAAGCCTAAAAACACTGGATTTACACCCATAGATTTTAATAGACTTAGTATACTTATATGATTTGAGCTTCTTATTTGAGAGGGTTTTGTCTTAGGTTCGCAAAGGTCTAATATTTCATCCCCTGTTACAAAAATCCCTACTTTTGGGCTTTTAAAAACATCAAAAGATACTGTGTTAAATGAGGCAAGTATGCCGAGCTCATAGGCTCTTAACACCTTACCAGATTCAAGAAGCATCTCACCTTTTTTGATCTCTTCCCCTCGATGTCTTACGTTTGAGTATTGCGGTTTATATACTAAAATCTCCACCACTTCGTTCTCTCTTACCTTACATACTTCAAGCTCTACAACAGTGTCAGCACCTTGTGGTATAGGAGCCCCTGTATATATTTTTATAGCTTCACCTTTTTTTATCGCTAAATTGTTTGACCCTGCCGGTATATCTCCTACAAGTTTTAGTTTTACTGGAAGTCCCTTTCTAAGGGGCTCTAAATCTTCGTTTATCACTGCAAACCCATCCATCGCAGCATTATCAAACTCTGGGGCATCATAGGGAGCATATATATCTTTATATAAAACTCTATTTAGGGCTTCTGATAAAAATATACGCTCATGTCCAAGCGTCGGTGTATTCTCCACAATAATCTTTAAAGCTTCTTCAAACTCTATCATGATTTTATTTTAGCATATTAATTTTTATATATGCTAAGTTATTAATAGCCTTAGGGTTGTAAGGTAGAATTTATCGTATTATTGACTTTTAACATAGTAAAGATTATATTATTCTTTTATCAAATTTTAAGGAGCGTGTTATGATTTTAGAGGATATAGATGTTAAAAGCCTAATACAAGAGAAAGCTGGTTATATACTATCGGCTTTGATGGGTAATGGTGGAGAATACGCAGAGATATTTTTTGAGAACTCTCTAAATACCCGCATAGTGTTTGAAGACAACAAAGTGGATAAAATAGAACACGGAGAAGATGTTGGAATAGGGCTTAGGCTTATAAAAGATTATAAAGTATACTATGGATACTCCACAGAGTTTAGCCTTGAATCTCTCATGGAGCTTGCAAAAAACATTGCAAATACAAGTTCTCAAGGGCCTATCAAAATGGGTAAGATTTTCAAAAAAGATAAGATGCCAGTGGATTTAGATCCTGAGGGTATTGGGCTTTTAGAAAAAATAGAGGTATTAAAAAGGGCAAACGATACAGCAAGGTCTTTTGGAAATACCATAAAACAAGTAAGCGCTGTAATGCTTGATAAAAAAAGAGATATCACCATAATAAACTCTCTCGGAGAGCATGTGGAAGATATTCAAACGAGGACTGTTTTCTATACTGAGGCGGTAGCCTACAAAGACGGAGTTTTACAGCGAGCTTACGAATCTATGGGTGGGAACATAGGTTTTGAGCTTTTTAACAAAAAATCCCCAGAAGAGATAGCTTCTATATCTGCAAGAAGAGCTATTATGCTACTAGATGCAAAGCCAGCTCCTGCTGGAAGTTTTACTGTGATAATGTCTTCGGAAGCGGGTGGGACAATGGTGCATGAAGCGGTGGGTCATGGGTTAGAGGCAGACTTAGTCCAGCAAGGTCAATCTGTTTATAAAGATAGGATAGGCCAGAAGGTAGCTTCAGAGCTTGTATCTGTTATAGACGATGCCACTATTCCAAGTATGAATGGTTCTTTTAACTTTGATGATGAAGGAGTAGAGGCTCAAAAGACGGTGCTTATCCAAGATGGATATTTGGTGGGTTATATGTATGATAGGCTTAGAGCTATGAAAGACGAGGTTAAATCCACTGGTAATGGGAGACGCCAAAGTTATGCCCATCCCCCAGTGGTACGTATGACAAATACTTTTATTAAAAGCTCAAATACAAATCCAGAGGACATTATAAAAGATACCAAAAAAGGCATATTGGTAAAAAAGATGGGCGGAGGCCAGGTAAATACCATTACAGGGGATTTTGTGTTTGATGTGATGGAAGGATATATCATAGAAAACGGTGAAATCACATATCCTATCAGAGGAGCAACCCTTATAGGCAATGGTCCAAAGGCTTTGGAAGATATAGACGCCGTTGGTTCTGATGAAGGATGGGCAATAGGAACCTGTGGTAAGGATGGTCAAGGAGTACCTGTAACAGATGCCCAACCTACAGTTCGTATAAAAGCCATGACCCTTGGTGGATGTGAAGTTTGCAATGGATAATATTATAAAAATAAAACAACAAGAGCTAAATCTCAAACTCTCTGAGATAAACGATATAGTCTATCAAATAGATACCTTGGAGTATCAAAAAACTAAGATACTTTCTCTAATGGATAGCATAAATAAAGGTATTTCTTCTTTTGGTGAATATTTATCAAGTCTAGTGGCTTATCAAAAGCTAAACAAAGAACTAAAAGAGATAGAAGCCAAGATAAAAAACCTTCAAGACATCTTAGAAACCCTAAGAGAACAAGCTAAGGATATTATCACAGATATAAAGGCTATAGAAATTTTAAAGCACAACAGACATGTTGAGGCTTACAAGAAAGAGCTTTATCAAGAGGAGTTAAACGCTTCATTTTTTTACAATCTAAAACATTTTTATGTGGTATTTTTATTGTTTTTGGCTTTTAGTGTAAAATCTATCGGAGCACCAGCCTTGTACAACAACGCCAACAGCGTAATAAACCAAAACATAAACCAAGAGGCTAACAATCTAAACCAAACTATAGATAAAAAACTTGAGGAGCTTCAAAAACAAAAACAAGAACTTCGAAAACTCATCCAAGAACAAAAGAAGCTTCAAGCCCAAGAGGCTAAAAAACAAAAACAAGAGCAAAAGAAAAAACAAGAACAAGAACAAGAGATTCAAAAGTATGTGAAAGTGGTGGGGGCTTCCGATAGTGATCAAGCGGGAGCTATGCTAAACGATGTAGACCCAGAGATAGCAGCAAAGATTTTGACAATGCTTCCCTCAAGAAAAGCAGGAAATATATTATCTGCAATGAACCCTAAAAAAGCAGCTCTTGTAACAGATTACATTATGACCCATAAAAAAGAGCTTCAAAAGATGAAACAAGAGATTTTAAATAATCAAAATAAAGCCAACAACACCACAAATACCAATCAAACCAATCAAACACCACAAAATCCACCAGCCCAACCTCCAGGATAATTATGAAAACCTTAGATAAGAGTGTAGAAACCCTTATAAAATCCTATAAAGAGCATGAAGACATCGTATTAAAAGCTATAGATTTTATATATCAAAAACACGAAAACCAAACAAGACGCTCTGGAGAGCCTTATGTAAACCATCCTATAGAAGTGGCCAACATACTAGCATCTATTGGTATGGACTATCAGAGTATAGTGGCTGGGCTTTTGCATGACACTGTGGAAGACACGGATACCACTATAGATGAGGTTAAAAAAGAGTTTGGAGAAGAGATAGCCTCTTTGGTGGATGGACTCACTAAGATAGATAAGTATAAATTTTCCTCAAAAGAGCAAGCAAAAGCAGAAAACTATAGAAAAATGCTTTTTGCTATGTCAAAGGATGTAAGAGTAATTGTTATAAAATTAGCAGATAGGCTTCATAATATGAGAACCTTAGAGCATCTTCCTGAGAGGAAACGCATAGAAATAGCCAACGAGACCATAGATATATACGCTCCTATCGCCCATAGGCTTGGTATTTGGAGTATAAAAAAAGAGCTTGAGGATCTTTATCTAAAACATACCCATCCCAAAGAGTATGAAGTTATTAAAAGCTTTATACAAAAAGTCGCCCACGAATCTGAAGTTTATCTTAAAAAATATTTCTTGCCAAAGCTCATCGAAGGAATAAACGATTTTTACAAAGATAAAAAACCAAACTACATCATTCAATATAGACAAAAACACATATATAGCATCTATCAAAAAATGAAACGGAAAAATCTAAGCTTAGAAGACCTACAGGATATAATGGGGGTAAGGATTATAGTTAACACTGTGCAAGAGTGCTATACAATGCTTGGAATAGTACATAATATATTTAGGCCCATCCCCGGAAGCTTTGATGATTATATATCATTACCAAAGCCAAATATGTATCAATCTTTACACACCGCCGTAGAAGGGCCAAAAAACAGGGTGGTGGAAGTCCAGATTAGAACAAATGAGATGCATGAGAGGGCTGAAAAGGGTATAGCCGCTCACTGGGCTTATAAAGAAAAC
>DDOS01000109.1:29131-35179 GCA_002341805.1 Aquificaceae bacterium UBA2488
AGAAGAGCTTTTTGAAGATGAGGTGTTTGTGTTTACCCCAAAAGACGATGTTATAGTATTACCAAAAGATGCCACCGCACTTGATTTTGCTTACTATATTCATACAGATATAGGAAATCATTGCCATAGAGCTATCGTAAACAATAAGATAGTCCCACTTTCTTACAAACTCCAAAGTGGAGACAAGATTCAGATTATTACAAATCCAAGCCAAACCCCAAAGCTCGAGTGGTTAAAAATTGCCGCCACCAAAAAGGCTAAATCCCGCATTAGGCTTTTCTTAAAAGCCAAAGAAAAAGAATTAAACACAGAAGAGGGCAAGAAGATACTATCAAAACTCTCAGAAAAACTAAACATATCTTTTGAAAATTTTATAGACAAACTTACAAACCATTATAAAATATCTCAAAAAGAGCTTTTTTCTTTAGTGGGTGCTGGTAAAATCCCTATAAACAATATCGTAAAGCTTTTTGAAGATCAAAAACAACAAAAGATCATAAAAGAAGATGGTTCAAAAGGATCCTACGTGAAGCTCAACAATCTTTCAAACATACTTTTTAGTGTGGCGAAGTGCTGTAATCCCATACCAGGAGATCCCGTCATGGGTATTGTATCGAAAAATGCAGGTATTGTATTGCATCATAAAAGTTGTCCAAATTTAAATTATGCCTTAAGAAATATCCCTGATAGGGTGGTAAATATAGATTGGCAGGGCAAAGATAAATTATATAATACAAGAGTCCGCATAATAGCAAAAGATAGACCTGGCATTCTATCAGAGGTGTCTTCAGCTTTTACTAAGGCAAATATAAATATAATAAGTGCTTCCACCAAAACAGACAATCTTAATATAGCCAATATGGATTTTGAAATTCAGCTAAAAGATAAAAAAGACTTAGAAAAGGCTCTTTATCATATAAAATCCATACAAGGAGTAGAGTCTGTTAAAAGGATTTTCGGATGAACTCTAAGGAAATAGCCAACAAGCTTGGGCTTATCCATGTTGGCGAAGAAGATGATATAAAAGATATTTTTTTTGATTCAAGAGAACCCATACAAAACGGGGTTTTTGTGGCTATAAAGGGTGAGAAAACCAATGGGCATATCTATATAAAAGACTTGCTTGATAAAGATATAAAAGGTTTTATAGTGTCTGAGGATTTTGATGTACCGCCTAACAGCAACAAGTTTTTTCTAAAAGCTAAAGACCCTATAAAAGCTATTCAGGATATAGCTAAGCTAAAGCGGGATAATTTAAAAGCTAAGGTGATCGCCGTATCTGGTTCTGCAGGTAAGACCACCTCAAAAGAACTCATCGCCCATGTGCTTCCAGGGAAAGTCCACAAGACTTACAAAAATTATAATTCCAAAATAGGACTTCCAAAGGTGGTGATATCAGCTAAGAATGATATAGACTTTTTGGTGCTTGAGATGGGAGCAACCCAAGTGGGAGATGTTAAAACGCTTACCGATATAGCAAATCAGCATGTGGGGGTGGTTATATCCATAGGGGAGGAGCATCTTGAGTTTTTCGGTTCTATTGAAAATGTAATTAAAGGAAATTTTGAGGTATTTGATTCTAAAAACTTAACATCTGGGATATATCCAAAAGCCTTTGAAAGGTTTTATTATAAAAGCAATGGACTTAGCTTTTGTGCTTTTAGAAAAGACGCTGATATAAAGATAGAGAATACCAGCATCACCAAAAAAGGCACCCATATGAGAATAGAGCATATAGATATAGATATTCCAGTGTTGAGTTTTGGTATAGCGGAGTCTGTGGGAGCTACCATTGGTGTATTAAAAGCTCTAAACATGGATTGGAGAGAGTTAAAAGACAGATTTGAGACCTTTGAAGGGGCTCCTGGTCGCATGCAGGTTTTTAATGTAGGTAATATCACCCTTATAGATGACACCTACAACTCAAATCCAGCTTCTTTAAAAAATGCCGTTTTAACCCTTGATAGCTTCAATATAAATAAAATCATCGTTCTTGGGGATATGCTTGAGCTTGGAGAATATTCAAAATCTTTGCATGAAAAAGCAGGTGTCATACTAAAACAATCTCGCATAAACAACATATACCTTTATGGAGAGCACATGAAACATGCTTATGAGGTTTTAAAAAACACTTCAAAAGAGGTTTATCATTTTAAAGATAAAGAAGACCTAATAGTCAATCTTATTAAAAGCCTAAAACCAAAAGAAGAGTATGTCGTGCTTATAAAAGGCTCAAGAGGTATGAGGATGGAGGATATAACAATGACTCTAAAAGATAGACTATAAAATGCGATTAGAGTTATAATAAATATTGGAGGTTAACATGGAAGAGCTTGGCAAAGAAGAGATTTTAGTAGGAAGGTACACCATAAAAACATCTAAATACTATTACACCAAAGACCATGTATGGGCTATAGTAAAAGGTAGCATAGCCAAAATAGGTATTACAGATTATGCACAGTTTCAAATAGATACGATAGAGAATATAGAACTTCCAAAAGCAGGAGATTATTTTGAGCCCCAAGATGTGATATGTAGATTAGAGGGTTTGAAAGGTCTATTTGAGGTGCTGTGTCCTCTAACTGGCTCAGTGGAACAAGTAAACTCTTATTTAGAAGAAAATCCAAACGTTATAAATGAAGACCCTTATGAAGAAGGTTGGATATTGGAACTTCGTATGTCAGACCCTCTTGAAATAGAGGATTTGATGAGTCCAGAGGATTATATAGAATACATAGAAGAGCTCGCAAGAGAAGAATCTGGCAACAATGTACAGATTATAGAGCCTGATAATTTAGAAGAAGAACATATAGAAGAAATATCCGAAGAAGAACTTGGATACGAAGAGCACTAAAATTATCTTAATCTAAATACATTTTTAGAGCTTTTAAGATTAGCCAAGTTGGTAATGAGTATATGCAAAACTCCTTTGTTTAGTATATACACATAAGCGGATACAGGATTTAAAGCGTTATCTACTTTCAGGATTATATAGGAAATGGCGCTTAAGCTTTTGGTTTTTGGAATAAAAAGAATCTGATAATACTCACCATCCTTAGAGCTTAAAACTGGCTTAAATATATCTGTGAGCCTTTTATTAAAAATACCGATAGACTCTATCTCCTTAGACATACCTTTTGATGTATAGACGCTGTTGTCTCTTAGGTTGTAAAGTGTTGTATTTTTGCCATTATATAATATAATAAAGGGGTTAGGCTTTTTATAGTGTATTTTTATCCTAAAAGGGGGTTCATTTTCTATATAAGCACTACCCTCTGAACTAATAGGTGTTTGATATCCTATGGGATAAAATTTTTGTATAAATTCTATTTTTAAAAGCCTAAAACTGTTTATATGGTCTATAAATCTTTGGCTTATAGACATACCAAAACTCACAAAAGGTATAACAAGCAACAATAAATATCTAAATCGCATGAAATCTCCTTAAAAAACCAGATAATGTTTGATACCATAGCTCTAAATAATCAAATCTTACACTTGCAATATTGTCATATAAAGTGTTTGATATAGTACATGGATATGATCCAAACATCATGGTTTTTACATCCATTTTTTTAAAGGGCGAATGTATGTAAGATAAAATATTTGTTTTGTAAAATGTTATGTTTGTATTTAGGCTTTTAATATAATTTAAAAATTTATCACTAATGTATAAAGAGTTTTCTCCATCGGCATCTTCATAAAAACAGCAAGGGTTTGACCATCCCATGTTAAACAAAGATATTGCGTAGTAAACATATTTTGGCTCTGTGCTTATATGATGGTTTATGCCATCCCAAGAAAATGAATTTTCCTCTGTAAAGAAAAATCTAAATTTAAAATCACTGTTATAGTTTTTTAACAACGATTTGGCAAAATATATACTAAAAGCTACAGAGCAAGCACTGTAAATAGTTCCAAAGCTATCTTCCTTTGAGCTTATAGAAGATAATATATATATAATGGGTCCTCTTCCTATATCAAAATAAAGATTTTCCCCTTGGATTGTGCTGACATATTGGCTCGGTATACTAATAAACTTAGATTCCAAACTAATCACATCTGATAGGCATTTAGAAGATATGGAGTATAAAGGCATATTATAGCCTGTGATATTGGTAGAGATATTTATATCAAAATCCTCAAGACAAAATATTATACTCTCAGGGCTTAGCTGATTTAACATATCTTTGTAAAGCTCTATATCCGATATATTTTTTATTTTTAATACACATATATAATCTTTTAAGGTTTTCATGCTTTTTAGCTTATCAGTATTAAGGATTATCATCTTGCCTTCTATATTTTTATCTTGATAGAGCAAGATATTTAAAGCCGCACTTTTGTGGTTGATGATAAGTTCTATCTTTGGATTGACTTTCCTTGTATCAAAGGTTTCTGTGTTTATGGGAATATTGTGTTCTTTGGTAAAATCTTTAATATAATTTTTAACGTAAGAGGCACCAAAAGAACCTATTGGTCTTTTGTATTTTGAGATATCAATACAAATCTCTTGAAGCTCATCAATCATAAACTGGGGTTAACCAATGTTTGTACCTTTCTATATCACCTCTTACCGCATGGAAATACAGGTTTTGAAGCTTTTTAGTTATATTGCCTATCTCACCATCCTTTATAGGTCTGTTGTCTATGGCTACCACTGGAGTTATCTCAGCAGCGGTGCCTGTTAAAAAAACTTCATCCGCAGCGTATAATTCACTCCTTGATACAGTTCTCTCTTCTATCTCTAAGAAAAGCTCGTTTTTGGCAAGTTTTATAATAGCCGATCTTGTAATGCCCTCTAATATACCTTCACTAAAAGATGGGGTTATGAGTTTTTTGCCTCTTATTATAAAGATATTTTCTCCAGAGCCTTCTGAAAGCGTACCATGTTCATTTAAAAGTATGGCTTCATCATACCCAGACATTAAAGCTTCGGTCTTAGCCAAAGCACTGTTCACATAAGCTCCAGCCACTTTCCATCTTGAGGGTATAGAGTTGTCTGAGTTTCTTCTCCAAGAGGAGACTTTGGCATGTATGCCTTTAGAGGTATCTAAGTACCGTCCAAAGTTGTAGGTATATATGGCTACTTCGGGTGTGAAATCCTTTAACTTCGGCGTAAGGGCTAAATCTTTAAAATATATAAAAGGTCTTATGTAAGTATCTGTTTTTATCTCGCTTTTTTTAAGAAGTCCTTTGGTTATGCTTGTAAGCTCTTCTGGGGTTTTATTTAGATACATAAACATGGCTCTTGCGTTGGTTAAAAGCCTCTTATAGTGAGCATCTGAAAAAAGTATATACAACTGATTATGATTTTCATTGTAATATGCTCTTATACCTTCAAAAACAAGGGTTCCATAGTGAATAGAGTTTGTCTTTATACTAATCTTAGCTTCATCGATATTTACAATATTACCTTCAAAATAAGCGTATTCCATATCAAAACCTCTCTAACATGTACTTTAATTATTATATCATATATCCACTTTTTTCTTTAGTGCTTCTGGGACACCTACGTTTTCTCTTAGCTGGCCTTCTCCAAATATGATAAATTTTTCAATGGTTAGCTCTTTTAACGCCATGGGACCTCTGGCATGGATTTTATCGGTGGATATACCCATCTCTGCTCCCATACCAAACTCGTTTCCATCTGTGAAGCGAGTGGAAGCATTTACATAAACAGCTGCCGAATCCACTTGGTTTAAAAATCTCATAGCCTTTGTATGATTTTCTGTGATAATACCATCTGAGTGCTTAGAGCCATATTTGTCTATAAACTCCATAGCCTCATCTAAGGAATCCACTACTTTCACAGCCAATATGAGGTCTAAAAACTCTTCATAGTAATCTTCTTCTTTTGCTAATTTTATTTGGCTTTTAAAAGCATTAAAAACTTCATTTTGAAGAGCATCGTAAGATTCACTATCACATCTAAGTTCTACCTTGGATTCTAATAGTATATTAGCCATCTTCGGCCAAAAATCCTTTAGAAGATCTTTGTGGATTATGAGATTTTCTATGGCATTGCAAACGGAGGGTCTTTGGACT
>DDOS01000109.1:35215-41178 GCA_002341805.1 Aquificaceae bacterium UBA2488
TGTTTTATAACTGGTATTTTAGCATTTTCGGAAACAGCCCTTATAAGACTCTCACCACCTCTCGGAATGGCCACATCCACAAGTCCTTCAAGCTGTAAAATCTCATTTACTATTTGTCGGTCTTTTTTATCCACAAATACAACGGCATCTTCTAAACCCTCTGTCATCTCAGATATAGCTTGCCTAAAGATGTTTGCAAGCTCAAGGTTTGTGTTTATGGCTTCTTTGCCTCCTCTTAATATAACGNNCAAAGACTCGCCGCTTCTATGGTTACATTTGGCCTTGATTCATAAACTATAAATATCACTCCAAGGGGCACTCTCATTTTACCTATTTTAAGACCATTATCCACTCGCCACATAGATGTTATCTCGCCCACAGGGTCAGGTAGTTTTGCCACATCCTCTAACACTTTCACCATAGATTTTATCTGCTTTTCCCCTACTTTCAATCTATCTATCATGGCATTTGATAGATTTATAGACTTTGCATATTCTATATCTTTTCGATTGGCTTGCTCTATATGGTCTTTTCTTTCTTTTCAAAGCTCAGATATCCTTAATAATACTTTATTTTTTGTCTGTGGTTTCAGCAAAGACAATCCTGGCAAAACCGCTTTTGCTCTTTCGGCTAACCCTATAGCATACTCTCTCATACTTTTATTTTAACAAATATTTACTCTTCATCACAAAAAAGTGAATATCTCTCAAAAGGATTCCACTTTGATAGTTTTATCTCATATCCAAGAGTCCTGACCAAAGCCCACATTTTGGCATAAGATAAGGAGGCAATCCTCCCTTTTTCTATTTGTATTATCGTCTGTCTACTTAATCCTATCTTATCTGCCAAATCCTTTTGGGTTAGCTTAAGTTCTTTTCTTCTTTTTCTTACAAAAGCCCCAAACTCTTCAGGATTCATGCTATAGCCTCTTCCCAAATATCGATCATTCTTTTGGCAACCTCTTCAAAAGCCTTATGCTCTTTTATATAGTTTTTTAAATAATCAATACCCCAAGATACACCCTCTTTAACCTCTTGATATATATAAGTAGCCTCATTGGACGCTAACAAACATTGTTCGATGCCAAAGTTTATTAAATCTTTTTTATCAAACCACACTTTTTTGTTATGCATATTCAAAGCAGGCTTATCATCTTTTATATATACATTTGTGCATACTATATCATAAGCAGGGGAAAGTTTTATGCTTTTCATATCAAGATCATACATCAAACCAAAATTTTTTGTATGGGCGTCTCCATTTCTAATAAGATAATCTAACACTAAAAGCTTAAAAAATTTTTTTAGCTCTTCATAGGGTTCTGTGGTGTATTTTTGTATAGCCTTTGCTATTTGCTCGTATGACCCATCGTATTTATTAAACCTTGTTTTGGATAGCAAAACCCCTATCTCTTCAAATCCCATATTGGTGTCAAATCTTTTTACTATCAAAAATCTTTTGTTTTTAGACAACATAATATCTGGTATCTCTAAACCTATATGCTTTGCTATATTCATACATATATATTCATTTTCTGTTAAAAATGGAAACTCATCTCCATGGGTTTTTACTATATATTCTTTTGTGGAAACTTGAAGTTTGTCCTTCACCAGCACTATAGTTTTAGGATGAACTCCCGATAAAGCGTTTTTATTTAAAAACATGTATAAGAGCTTTTTAAAAACATCAAAACTATCATTTTCTAATATAAAATCTAAATCTATGGGCTCTTCGGCATGCTTTGCGTTATCAAACCTTATTCTGCCCTCTATACCCTTAGTCAAGTAAGAAAATATAATAAAATCATCTATAACACCCTCTTTTTTATGGATTAAAGATTTAAATATTTCAAATAAATACCCTTCTGGAATAAACATATCAAAAAACGGATGAAGATTTGATGTAGATATATAAACTCTCTCGGTACTTGGCATACTAAGGGATATACTATCTTCTAAAGGTATGCCCTCTTCATATTCAAATACATACTTTTGGGGATTTGAGTTAAATAGCTTACCTATTTGATTATTTTTTTTAAAAGCAAAAATGTTCATATTATTTAACATTTTAAGGCTTTTAATAGAAAATGTCAAGTAAAATATACATAAATTGCATTGAGAAAATTTAAAGAATTACAAGTCCCAGTTACATGAGGTATAATTTAATACTTTTCTTTTATTAGATAAACCTTGTCTTTCTCTCTTACTTTTTCTATGACTTTTAATCCTACTATCATGCCTTTTTGAGCTTGTTCTATCTTTTGTTTTTCTATCTCCATGGACTCTACTTTTTGTCTTACAAGGCCTGTGGTTTTTCCTATGATATGAATTATATCTCCTATCTTCAACGATTCTGCCATTATATTTATCTCTGCCACAGAGGCTTTTGGATAATATTTAATCACCTCTCCTACAAAAATCTTTTCTTCTTTGGCTATGGATGCATTTATACCAAAAGAAGCCTCTCCAAAGTAAAACCCACCATCCCACTCTCTATGATAAACCCTTTGGAGCATATCAATAAGATCACTATAACCCTTTTTATCCCATTCGGCATTTAGTATACGATCTTTTGCCTCTTTATAAGCTTTTGTTGTAAAATACACATAATCTGGGTTTTTATTGCGGCCCTCTATCTTCCAAGCATCCGCCCACATAAGCTGATCCACAAAGTTTATCGTTAGCAAATCCTTGGCAGACATAACATAATCAGAGCCAAGATAATACTCTGTTCCAGAGTTCTTGGAAATCACTTTTACATCAAACTCATGCCTACACACTTGAAAACATTCACCCCGATTGCCAGATTTTTGATAAACTTCATGGGACAAAAAACATCTTCCAGAGACCGCCATACACATAGACCCATGCACAAACACTTCTATCTCAAGTCCTGTTTTTTGCTTTAGGCTTTTAAGAGTATCCAAACTAAGCTCTTTGGCAGGTACTATTCTCTTTATACCAAGATTTTTATAAAAGCTTGCAGACAAGGAGTTTGAAACAGAAGCCATCGTAGAAAGATGAGTTTCTAACCCTCTTTGAATAGCTCCTGTTATTACAGCCATATCCCAAGCTATCA
Source organism: Aquificaceae bacterium UBA2488 (assembly GCA_002341805.1). GTDB lineage: Bacteria > Aquificota > Aquificia > Aquificales > Aquificaceae > Hydrogenobaculum. Next base: position 38,294 of record DDOS01000109.1, read on the forward strand.
CCGCATCCACTTTTATATCTGATAGAAAATCAAGAGCCTCTTCCACATAAGGAATATCCTCTTCAAAGACTAAGGAGTTTATGGCAATGTATTGTCTTATATTATGGTCTTTTGTAATTTTTCTAATCTCTTTTATATCTTCTTTACTAAACCCACTTTTGCCTGCTCTTTGGTTTAGTCTATCAAAACCCATATAAACCGCATCAGCACCAGCTTTTATGGCACTAAAAAGCCCTTCAAAATGCCCAACAGGTGACAATATCTCTGGTGTTTTCATATAGGTATTATACATTAAGAGAATGCTAAAATATCAAGCAATATGTATCCTCTGTTTATGGCTTTTGTGGCGATATTAAAAAGTCTTGTGGGTTGTATATCCACTCTATTTTTACTAATTTGTGTTTTTACGGTGTTTATGTAGATATTTACAGAATCTTCAAACTCTTTTAATATACTTGATATATTTATGTCAGAATCTTTTTTGTAAGAAGATATCATGTTAAAGTCTTTTGATATGAGTTGCCAACCATTTTCTATGTTTGAAATCAAATCCACGATAGGTTTTTTAGAATCTTCAGAGATTATACCATCATCATTTATTGCATAAGAAACAGCGGCCACAGACCTTGCTCTTAGCCTTCCAAGTTGCTCTAACATATAAGGCAGATGCTCAAATACAAAAGAGGATATAGGCTCTTGTATATCTGTTTTTAGTTTTAGGGCTTTTAATACATTTAAAAATACTTCAATAAGATTTGTATGAAATTCATAGCTATCTTTTACGGTTGTGTTTATCTCGTTTGCCACAAAGCTTCCCCATTTTTCTTTATATATTTTTATATTATCTATATCTGATGTTTCTAAAAGCCTGAAAATTCTTCCTATTTCATATTCGGTGGTTTTTAACACTACCTCCACGGACTTATCACCGTTTAGATAAGCACTAAGAGCACCTCTATGGATCTGTAAATATCTTATAATATCTATAATCTCTCTTAATATGTTATAAACCCCAAGGGTATGGGTTTTAAACTTTTCCATCTTTGATTTTGTGGATATTACCGAATCTCCCAATGTGGAGATAGAGCCAAATATCTCCTCTGTGGATTTTAACACATGATTAGCAACATCCTTTATATCGAGTATGCTATTAGATATAGAGCTCATAGCAGCAGATTGCTCTTCTATGGCAGTGGATATTTGCTCTGATGCATCTTCTAACTTTTCAGAACCGTTTTTTATACTGCCGTAATAATCTTTTAACTTCATTGCAGAATCAAAGGTGTTTTTAATGGACAAAGATACTTCTTTTATTATGTTAGATATCTGAGCTGAATTTTTCTGGGTTTTTTCTGCAAGTTTTCTCACCTCATCCGCCACCACTGCAAAACCTCTACCAGATTCTCCTGCACGAGCAGCTTCAATAGCAGCGTTTAAAGCAAGCATATTAGTTTGCTCTGATATAGAAGAGATAGTTTGTGTTATAATCACTATGTTTTCGTTTAAATCTTTCATATATTCTATGGCCTTTATGGTAACATCCAAAACATTTTGTCCGTCTAATACAGAAGCTTTTAGATTTTGAGCCACATAGCTTAAATCTTTGGTATTTTGAGCTATAGAAGATATTGTCATGGATATTTCTTCTATACCACTTGCCATGGCTTGGAGTTGATTGCTAAGGTTTACATTCTCCACTTTTATACTGGCACTTGCATATGTAAGCTCTTCTACATTCATGGATAACTTTCTCAAATTTTCCACTGCCATTGATATTAGGCTTTTAAAAGCTAAAATATATAGAAAGAGCAAAATAGTTTAATACCACAATACCAATTATGGTAAAAATTCTCTCGGTTAAGCTTTTTTCAAAGATAATCAATAAAACTCCAAGTAGTGTAAAAGCCCCAAATATAAAACTGAGCCTCCAAAAATAGCTAAGCCTTGACAATATAAAACTTGCTGGCTTGAGAACATTCATCATAAAGCTTATTATAATATAAAACCTAATTCCAAATCTAAGTTTAACACTTTATGCGGGACCACCTTTTTAATCGTATAAATCTTTAAATGTGTTATAAGTTATAATTTACACATTAGATAAAATAGTCCCAAATATTTTATTTACCTCTATTTACCATATCATAAAGTCCTGTGGGGTAATATATGATGTTTTTTAAAAATGTGAATATATCTTTTACGGCGGTGATTCTTCCTACATCAAACATATCCTGATGTGGGTAAACAGGTCTTTTTTTGGTGCTAAAGCCTATTTTGAATATCTTAGAAGCTTCTTTTTTTAGTGTTTCTGACATATCCCCAAAAGGATAGGCTATGGATATTACCTTTATACCAAGGTTTTTCTCAAGGCCTTCTTTTGAGGTTTTTAGCTCGTAAGAGACTCTTTTTTTGTAATCTTCTTCTGATTCAAACTCAAGTTTTAGGCTTTTAGTATAAACTTCTAAAAGATTTTCTTTTGATGTTAAAAGCTCAAAAACATAATCTGGAACGATGGCTTTTGGATGGGATAAATCGCTTTTTGAAGGGTATATGGGAAGTCCTTCTTTAAGACTGTTTTTATAAATTTCTGAAAGAGAATAATGATAATTTTTACCGTTATATATACCAATAGGCTTTTGCCCCACAAAGGTTTTAGAATGAACTATCCCATGAGAACCTACATCAAACACATCAAGCATAGACCTTAACTCTTCAAAGCTCAAAAAATCATGAGATATACCTTTTTCAAAAAATTCTTTGTTGGCTTCACCTGCTCCTATGGGTTTATAAAGCTCATCAAAAGATGCTTTTCCCTCCCAATAATCAAACAAAGTTTTTCGTTTTATAGGCTTTTCTAAAATCCTTGAATATATTGGAAATATGAT
>DDOS01000131.1 GCA_002341805.1 Aquificaceae bacterium UBA2488
TAGCCCCTGAGCTATACCGCCTTTTATTTACTTAGATAACCAGTTTATTATAGCTTCTCTTTCGGATTTTGGTAAACTCATAGCTGGTCTACAATGAGATATAGCAGCTATAAGCTGCGCCTTTTTACCAGCAAATTTTTCGTGTAGCTGTTTGGCAGAAGGAGCTCTCTTGCCGTTGTGACAAGTCATACAATGCATTTCAAATACTTTTTGTGGAGTTATGGCAAAAGCTCCTAGGTTAACCAATCCAATAAATCCTAAAAATAGTGCAAATTTTCTCATAACCTTATTATACCATCCTTAAAGTTTCTTAGCTTTTTCTATGGCCTCATCGATACTTCCCACCATGTAGAAGGCGTTTTCTGGCAAGTCATCATATTTACCGGTGAGTATTTCTTTGAAGCTTCTTATGGTATCTTCAAGTTTTACATAAGATCCAGGCATACCAGTAAATTGTTCTGCCACATGGAAACGTTGAGCCAAGAATTTTTGGATACGACGAGCTCTATTGACTATAGCTTTATCTTCGTCGGAGAGCTCTTCCATACCAAGTATAGCTATAATCTCTTGAAGCTCTTTATATCTTTGGAGTATTCGTTTTACTTCCATAGCCACACTGTAATGCTCTTGACCTACATACTCAGGAGCTAAATATTTGGATGTGGATTCCAATGGGTCTATAGCAGGATATATACCAAGCTCTGTTAATCTTCTGGCAAGCACCGTTGTAGCATCCAAGTGCGCAAATATAGAGTATGGAGCAGGGTCTGTGATGTCATCCGCAGGCACATAAACCGCTTGAACGGATGTTATAGAACCTTTTTTGGTGGAGGTGATACGTTCTTGGACTTCACCCACATCTGTGTTTAGAGTAGGTTGGTATCCCACCGCAGAAGGCAATCTTCCTAAAAGCNNAAGCGTAGAAACCTCAGAACCAGCCTGCACAAATCTAAATATATTATCTATAAATGTCAAAACATCTTGACCTTGGATATCTCTAAAATATTCAGCCATCGTGATACCCGTTTGAGCCACTCTAAATCTAACCCCCGGGGGCTCATTCATCTGTCCATACACCATCACAGTATATGGTAATACTCCAGAATCTTTCATTTCATGCCATAAGTCATTACCTTCACGGGTACGCTCTCCCACACCTATAACCACAGAATATCCTTTATGGAATTTTGCTATATTGTGGATCAACTCCTGCATTAAAACTGTTTTACCAACTCCAGCACCACCAAACAAGCCCACTTTACCACCCTTCACATAAGGCTCTAACAAGTCTATAACCTTTATACCAGTTTCCAATATCTCTACTTTTGTGGATTGCTCTGTTAGAGGTGGTGGCTCTTTAAACATTGGCCAGTAATCAGAAGCTGTTACATCGCCCGCTTCATCTATGGGATGACCTACCACATTAAACACTCTTCCCAATATACCATCGCCCACTGGTACTTTTATAGGATCACCGAGATACCCCACTGCGGCTCCTCTTTGAATACCGTCGGTAGGTCCCATGGCTATAGCCCTTACCCTTTTTTCTCCAATATGCTGAGCCACTTCCAAATAGAGCTTCTCAGTCTTCCATTCATCGTTATCTCCCATGAACCTTCTATCCATTATAAGGCCATGTCTTATGGGAGGAAGTTCTTCAGTATCAAATTCCACATCCAAAACAGCACCTATTACCTGCACAACTTTTCCTGTTTTCATAGCATCCACCTTAAAAAGTTTTTGATATTATATCATATTTAGCTTTTAAAAGCAATAAAATTTACTAAACTTTATCTGAAAGCTTCTCATCATATACTTATAAATCGTGGCATACTTATAAAGGCTCTTCAAATGAAGCCTATGTAATCTGAGATAGATTGTAAATAAAACTGGAGATATGGTTTTTATGCTTTTAGGAAAAAGATAATGTATAATATTAACTATGAAAAAGACATGCAAAGTTGGATGGAGCATAACCCATCAGGAATTTACGGTGACGGATTATTATTATTTTTCTATCATTGAGAAAAGGGCTCCAGAGTTTGGGCTTATCATAGAAGAAGTGGATAGTTGGGACAAGCTTTTTGAATACGATACTATCGTATTTAACTATCCAGAGATACCTTTTACCGAAAAAGAGGTGAAGGATGTAGAGAAAATGGTGGAAGAACTCGGCAAGAAGGTTATACTTCTTGGGTATTATAAAAACGAAGACCACATAGCAGATACTTGCAACACCTTGGCAAGGGCTTTTGGTATGGAGTTAAATCCAGATGAAATTACCGACGAAACATCAAATCATGATAATGATAAATACTTTGTGAAAACCACAAAGATAAGAAGATACAACAAAGACCAAGAAAACAAGGTAAATGTAAATTCTATAGTGCTTCCTTGTACTTGTTCTATAAAAACCATTATGCCTGATATAAAGATTGTGGCAGCTGGTGAAGAATCGGCTACCTCCAACTTGGAAAATTATCCGCTTTTAATAGCAGATCACATAGCCCCTGTAAGCGGTGGATATTTTACATTGGCAGGCACTTGCGTATTTTGGGATAACTATGCCATTAGACTTGATGATAATCTTAACTTTGCAATGAATATGCTCTGGCATGAAACACCACCCCAAGACAAAGAAGGTGGAAAAGCTGTAAGGTTTGGTCTTTGAAGCTTGAAAATGTTAAGTTTATAGGCTTTTCAGATAAAAAGAGAAAAGATTTTTTAGATAAGTCAAATTATTTATTTTGGAATTGGTATAAACCTTTAAAGGGTTTGGAGTACATAAGAATATATTCAAAAGATGCAGTTAAGTTTGGCAAAGAGTTTGGGAGGGTTCAGGTTTTTGTAAAGTTAAAAGACTTATATAGAGGCATCATTACGTTAAGAAAAAGGGCTGTAGCGGTGGGAGTTTTTGCCATAGCAGATGACATATACCAATTAAACGTAGAGCAGTTTAGATATCCAGTGATGGGATTTGTGGAAGAGATACCAGCAGGTCTTATAGATTTTGAAGAATACCAAAATAAAGATTTTGAAGGCACATTAAAAAGAGAGCTAATAGAAGAGCTTGGCTTAAAAGAAGATATGGATATATATAAAAACCTCAAAAACACAAAACCAATATTTATAAAAAAACTATATCCAAGCATAGGTGATTCCTCAGAAGAGATCTTTTTATACGCTATTTTTTTAAAAGCTTCAAAACAAGATTTGGATATATTGCGTAAAACAAAAGCAGGTTCTAAAAAAGAGCAGGAATACACAAAAGTAGTTTGCATAAAAGGTATAGAAAATATATTAAATCATGATTACAAGGATTTAAAAGCTTATCTTTTACAGCTTTGGCTTAAAAATCTATATTTAGAGAACAAAGATTTTATCAATAACCTTTGACATATCATCTATAAGCCATAAGCTTAGCCTTATGCCCCTATGAAGGGCGTTTTTGGTGAATCTTAACTTTTTTATAAGATTATCTATCTCCTCATCGAATGTGTTATTTTTTATCATAAAAGCCTCAAACTTTGATATTAGACAATCGATAAGCTCTTTCTTTTGCTCAACATCTTTTATATTATCCACTTCCAAAACACTTTCATAAAAGCCCTTAGAAAAGAGCTTGTTGCATAAATTAGATTCTTCTATATTTTGGGTTGTGGGTAATTCTACCACATAGGATCTTGATAATATCGTGGGTATTAGGCTTTTGATGGAATCTGTATTTATGATAAATTTAAAATACAACGGTGGTTCTTCTAAAACTTTTAAAAGGGCGTTTGATGCTTCTCTTAGCATGTTTTGAGCATTTGAGATAAGGCATACCTTGTGATGAGAGTAGTTTGGTTTGGCATAAGCGAAGTTAAAAATCTCTCTTATATCATCTATCTTTGGGTTTTGAGTAAGACCTATATGCATAAAATCTGGATGGTTTGGGAATATCTTACAAGAGTAGCACTCACCGCATCCCCACGGAACTTTATTTTGGCATAAGATACCTTTGGCATAGGAGATAGAAATATCTTCTAAAGCTTTTTTATCAAAGGAAGATATTATGGTGGAAGTGGGTATTTTTTGATTTTGTTGTAGGACCTCTAAAAATTTTTTCGTATTCATCTAAGAGCCTCCACCGCTTTTTGATGATTTTTTAAGCTTTTATTAAAAATAAGATGGCCGTCTTTATCATCCACAAAGTATAGATAATCTGTATGAGCAGGGTTTATAGCAGCTTCTATGGAGTGAACGCCAGGATTACAAATAGGAGTGGGCGGAAGAGTGTGGTTCATGTAAGTATTATAAGGGCTTTTTACAAAAATATCCTTTCTTGTCATAGTGCCGTTCCATAGGTTGAGGGTTTTTAAAGCGTATATCACGCTAGAATCCATTTGAAGGGACATGTTTTTCTTAAGTCTGTTGTATATCACAGAAGCCACCATAGGTTTATCTTTATCAAACTTTGCTTCTTTTTCCACGATGGAAGCTATGACCATCTGTTCTTTCGTAGGGTTTAAACGATGTTTTTTCATGTTTTCTTTAAAAGCCAAATACATATATTCTATTATATACTTTGGGTTTTCATATTTGTAAAAATTATATGTGTCTGGAAATAAATACCCTTCCATGGTATCTTGGTCTAACCCAAGCGATTTTATAAAAGCCTTATCTGTGGCATATTTTAAGAAATCATTCTTAGAGCATATACCGTATTTTTGAAGCCTACTGGCTATCTCATACATATCAAAGCCTTCTGGGATGGTAATTTTATAGGTTAAAAATTTACCCTTTGTAATCTTATCAAAGACACCAAAAGGCCATACAAATCCTCTAAATCTATACTCTCCGTATTCTATATGTTTGTTTGTGGCTTTTAATAAAAACTCCAACGTATATTTATTTACAACACCATCTTTTGATAGCTTTTCCATAGCTTGGACTTTGTTTAAGCCATGGATATCTATTATTTCATTTACATATCTTGGGCCCATAAGCCACATTAAAAATACAAAAAAACATATGCCTATTATAATTTTATAAAGTCTTAACATACTCTTCTAATATTATATATGCACTGATATGGTCTATATGCTCTTCTTGAGATAGCCTTCTCGCCTCTTGGGTGGAATATCTTTCGTCAAATAGCATAATCTCTATATTTAATTCTTTTCTTAAAAGCTCATAAAACCTTCTTACTTTTTTAGCTCTTTGACCTTCTTTACCTAAAGGTGTTAGTGGATAACCCAGCACAATCCTTTGAACGTTGTAAGATTTTACAATCCCTTTTATAGTGTTTAGGAGATTCTCATCTTTTTTTACTATCTTCAAGGGTTTAATTATACCAAGGGTGGTATCTCCAAGGGCAAAACCTACTCTCTTTGTTCCGTAATCAATACCAAGTATTAGCACACAATATTATAGACTTTGTTAAATCTCGGCTTCTGCCATTTGCTTATCATGTGCTTGAAAATCTTCTCAGCCAGTAATCCCTCTTCTTCTGTTATAGTGTATTCTTCGGCAGTCTTATTGTTTACATAAATAGCTTTCTCTGATTTTTTCACTAACCATTCGTTGTTTCTATTTAGATATAATAATACCTTTTTGCTTTTTTCGGCCAAATTAGCACTTTTAACAATTTCAGTGAACCTGTTTTTGAGGTTGGATACGAAGCTATCCAACATAGGCACTACGACATGATACTGGATTGTGTGTTTATACCTTTCTGATATATTGGACTTAACATGTTTTATGTTTGCTTTTCTATTAAAAGAGCCATTTTTGAAGAACAAAATCCATTGGTAATTAGCTATATCTTTTGTGGTTTTTCTATACTCTCTAAGAATATCTTTGATAATAGATAATTTTTTATTTGTTAGAGGAGGGCCGACTTCTATAGCCCTATACATCTTTAACAATTTCCTCCTTTAGTTTGTTAGCTTTTTCTCTCCCTCTTCTTAATCCATATATTCTTGCGGAGAAAGAATAGATGATAGAAATTAAATCTTGAATTAAATCTTGCTTATCATCTATGCTATTATTAACCACTTCAATTTTTTTGCCTTGTTTAGAGAGAAGCGTGTTTATGTAATTAAAGCCGAACCTTGTCAATCTATCTTTATGTTCCACAAGCAATATGTCGTAATCATCTCTCTCAAAGACTTTATTAAGCTTAACTCTTTTATCGTTAACCCCAGAGCCTACTTCTTTAACAATGTCAACTATTTTATAACCTTTAGCCATGGCATATTCCTTTAATCTTTCCGCCTGTCTTTCAAGATTATCTTTACTCGCATTGTCAGACACTCTTGCGTAAATGATAGTTCTATTTTCTCTTGCATAATCTTGCTTTTCTTCAACTATAATGGTTCCAGTAGGCAGTTGATAGCCTTTTATCTTACCATCTGTAAATAGTCTCCATGCCGTTTTATAGCTAATGCCAAGCTTCTTGGCATAGTCTGATAGCTTCATAAGGAATAATATAGCACATTTAGGTAAATTTGTCAAGAAAATATGAGACTAGTTCCAGAGAGACTTGATAGATTGGAGGCTATGTATGTGGAACAATCAAAAGTTAAAAAGCGTTAAGATACTTTACGATGAGGTGGTGATTTCATATCCACCTGTGTTTAAGAGTAAGCAAAACTATGTTTTCTTATTGATGGCTCAGAGCTATAAAGAATCTGGCTGGGATGAAAAAGCCCTATCCCACACTGGATACAAAGGCTTTGCTCAGTTTGAACTAAACTCTTGGCGATTTGTGTATCAAAAGCTTTTAAAAGAAAAATCAATTCCTAATATATGGGATAAAAAAGCTCAAGTAAAAGCTCAGGATGCTTATATGAAATACCTTATAGAGGCTATCTACGGAAAAGAACCGATGCTTCCTTCGAAAGAAATAATTGCCTATGCTTTGATGGCCTACAACGGAGGTCTCAAGCTTGTGGGATAGGCTTAGAATATCACGGAATTTTATCTGTGATAGCCTTAAGAGATTATAGGAATACCGCTAAAAGCTCTTATCTCTCTGAGAATAAGATAGTAGAGATTTTAAATTATCCTGTTAGTATATTCCATTTATATGAAAGTATAAAGAATAAATATAAGCTTTTAATTTATAATAAAAAGGAATGAGATTTTATGTAAGAGAATGGGATGAACTTATACTTACCGTAGTTATACTTTTATACGTTATAGGGCTCATCAACATAGCCAGTGCCAGCTTAGTGGGCATATCTTTAACAAAGCTTCTTAGTTTTGTTGCATATAAAAAACTCATATTTCAGCTTGGTGCTGGCGTATTGGGTTTCACGGTAGCAGGGTTTATATCAAGATTTGATTATGAAAAGCTAAAAAACAAAAAGTTTATGTACACCATAATATCTACAGATATTTTCTTACTTTTTTTTGTGCTTTTAATAAAATATATAAAACATATGGTTGTAAACAGATGGCTTTTTGGAACGAGTTTGCAAGTATCGGAGTTTTCAAAAATCATATCTATAGTGTTTTTGGCTTATTATATAAGTAGAAAAGGTGATGTATCTAACACCAAAGAGCTTACTTTTGCTTCTTTTATAATAGCCTTGCAGTCTTTTTTGATATTTTTAGAGCCGGATAGAGGTAGTGCCATATTCTTACTCTTTATAGCTTTTATCATGCTTTGGATAGGAAATGCTCCACCTCGTATTTTATATCCCACACTTATTATATTTGGGTTTATGGGAGTAGGGTTTTTGCTTATAAAAACAGGTTCAAACTATGTGGAAGGAAGATTTGCAGCATGGCTTAACCCTTTTAAGGAAGCAGACACCAGAGGATATCAGATTATCCAATCGCTTTTTGCTTTCGCCAACGGACATTTGTTTGGAGTTGGCATAGGAGAAGGTATTCAAAAGGAAGGATATCTACCTGAGATAGATACAGATTATGCTATCGCCTTGATTGGTGAGGAGTGGGGATATATAGGGGTTTTGTTTGTGGTTTCTCTTTATGGGTTTTTGGTATATAGAATATTTAAATTATCCTCTTTTGCAGAAGACATCTTTGGAAAGCTCATAGCTTTTGGGGTAGGTATGTATATAGCTATAGAATCCATATGGAATATGCTAATGGCTATGAATGTAATACCATCAAAGGGTATAGCATTGCCTTTTATAAGCTATGGAAGTTCAAATTTACTTGCCAATCTCATGGCCATAGGATTTGTTATGTCTGTTTATAGAAAAGAGAGAAAGCCATGGAAACAATTGTAGTATCAGGCGGGGGCACAGGTGGACATTTTTTTCCAGCTATTAGCTTTATAAATATATTAAACAAATGCAATATAAAATCTATATATATAGGTTCAAAAAATGGTATAGAATCAAGGCTTACAAACCAAATACCTACAGACTATACGCTACTTGATACAAAAGGTTTTGTGGGAAAGAGTCTCAAAGCTAAGATATCATCTATATATAATATTTTAAAAGCCACAAAAGAATTAAATAGTAATATAGATAATGATTTTAAAAGTGTAGTCTTTGGTGGGTATGTATCCTTACCTCTTGGGTTTTTAAGCTTTTTAAAAAAGAAAAATCTCTTTATTCATGAGCAAAACACTATACCAAGCCTCACCAATAGAGTTTTATCCAAAAAAGCTAAAATATGCTTTACCACATTTAACTACACGTCAAAATTTTTCAAAGATGCCATAAGAGTGGGTATACCCATAAGAGAAGGTTTTTTAATGGATTTTGATAAAAAAGAGCTTCAAAAGGAGCTAAACATAAAAAGCCCTTGTATATTGGTAATGGGTGGTTCTCAAGGGGCAAAAGCCCTAAACGATGTAGCGCTAGAATTATTTAATAAAACAAACTATCAAGGAATCATAATAACAGGTGAAAAAAACCACGATGAGATATCTAAAAAAGCCAAATATCTATCAAACATAAAAACCATACCTTTTACAAACAATATGCATAAGCTTATGAGAGTTTGCGATGTGGCTATATCACGCTCTGGGGCAAGCACTATATATGAGCTTGCTCTATCAGGACTTCCCAGCATCTTTGTACCATATCCATATGCTGCATACAACCATCAGTATTTTAATGCAAAAGAGATAGAAGAGCTTGGAGGTGCTATCACTATAAATCAAGATGAACTTAGTATTGAGCTTTTATTAAAAGCATTAGATAAAATATTAGAGGGTAAAGAAGTATTTTCCAAAAGCATAAAAAACTTTGTTATAAAAGATGAAAAAGGTGATATAATATTACCACAGGAGTATATGCTTAAATTTATAGAAGGGGTTTTATGAGTGTAAGTGTTGATTATGAAAAAGAGCTTTTAAATATACTAGTTGAAAATGGTATAAGAAAAAAAGATGTACAAAATTTATTTTTAGAGTTTTTGTCAGAAGATAAGATGAAATATTTTGGCATAGAAGATAATGATATAAGAAATTTAAGCATAATAAAAAGTATGTTAGGAGATGATAAAATACTTTGTAAATCTGATCAAGATATATTAGAAGATAGCACTATAAAGGATTTTATCTTGGCATTCTTACAAACGATGTGTGATTTTAACACACAAAATTATGCTAAGCTTATAATAAAAGCTATAAATTTAGGAATTTATCTATTCTCCAAACATATTGATTTGTCTGTTTTCTACAAATCTCAAAATATGCTTAATTCTGGCATTATAAGAGTTTTAAGAGACGAGTTGGCAAGTGATATATTTGAGCTTGTGGGTTCTTTGGTTAAATTCTCTAATTTTTCTTTGGGTGTGGTTTCTTTAGCTTATTATGAGACACTCTTACTAAAAGAGATAAATAGAGTGCACAAAGAAGCACTCATAGACCCATTATCTGGACTTTATAATAGATTAAAGTTTGAAGAGTTAAAGAGTATTGAATTTAGTAGAACAAAAAGATATAAAACACCTTTGTCAGTGTGTTTAATGGACATAGATAACTTCAAAAAAATAAACGACAACTATGGACACTTTATAGGAGATGAAGTTATAAGAAACATTGGCGCACTTCTAAAAGTTACTACCAGGAAATCTGACATATGCATTAGATGGGGTGGCGAAGAGTTCCTTGTGTTGTTTACGCATACTACTATAGATGAGGCTTTTGTGGCTTGTGAGAAGATAAGATGCAATATAGAAAATCTTAAAGTACTTGATGGTCTGAAATTTACAATAAGCTTAGGTTTATCTGAGGTATTAGAAATAGACAACTCCTTAGAAGATGCTATAGCAAGAGCTGATAAATCTCTTTATTTGGCTAAGGCAAAAGGCAAAAATAGAACGGAAGTTTAACTTAAACTTGCAAAAATAACGTCTAAGACTTAAAATGTATATATGCTAACTGAGGAAATCAAAAAAGAGATAGATGAGCATGTGGCATATTTTGGCTTGAAGGAAGAGGCTCTGCTTTTGTCTTTACACTCTATACAAGACCATCTTGGTCATATATCTGAAGAATCTTTGATAGAGTTATCCTCTATATTGGATATACCCCTTCATCACATAAAG
>DDOS01000037.1 GCA_002341805.1 Aquificaceae bacterium UBA2488
GAGTGTTTGCCACAAATATACAAAGGATATAACTGAATACACAAAAACTGCAGATATACATATATCTGCTACTGGTGTGCCTTATCTTATAAAAAGCCATATGATAAAAGAAAACACTGTAATAATAGATGTGGGTATATCAAAAGTAAATGGCAAGATCGTAGGAGATGTGGATTTTGAAGAAGTTTCTAAAAAAGCTTCTTATATTACACCAGTCCCAGGTGGTGTTGGACCCATGACGGTGGCATCTTTGCTTCTTAATACATTAAAAGCCTATAAAGAAAGGTTATGAATGATAAGTATTTTATAGATAAAACCAAAGAGATTTTAAAAAGTTACCACCTTACTCCTGATAAAAATCCTCCTCATTTACCAAAGGAAGAAGCTTTAAAAGTATTAGAAACAATAAGAGAGCTTATAAACTATCACGATTATAGATACTATGTCTTAAACCAACCTGTTATATCAGATGCTGAGTATGATGCTCTTTATCATTTTCTTAAAAGCATAGAAAATGTTTATCCTGAATTGATTACTCCAGACTCTCCCACCCAAAGAGTGTCTTCTGATATATCAAGTCATTTTGAAGAAGTAAAACACTTAGCTCCGATGCTTTCATTGGACAACACCTACAACGAGGAAGATTTAAAAGATTTTGATAGAAGAGTAAAGGAACTAAGCAAAGAAGAATATATAGAGTATTGTGTAGAACCGAAATACGACGGGGCTGGTATATCGCTTTTATATGAAAATGACTTATTTGTAAGAGGTGCCACCAGAGGAGATGGTGAAGTGGGAGAAGATGTTACTAAAAACTTAAAAACTATAAAAACAATACCTTTAAAAGCGAGCTTTTCAAAGTATGATATCAAGCTCGTGGAGATAAGGGGAGAGGTAATCATACAAAAAGAAGATTTTAAAAAGATAAACGAAGAGCGTATGCAAGAGGGACTTAGTGTATACGCAAACCCAAGAAATTTGGCGGCAGGGTCTATAAGACTTCAAGACCCAAAAGAAGTGGCTAAAAGACCCCTTCAAGCCCTGGTTTATCAGATAACCTATGTGGAAGGAAATTCTAGCAAAACCCATTATGAAAATATAAAGATGCTCCATAAACTTGGATTTAAAACACCTTTTGAATATATGAAACTTTGTAAAAGTATGGATGAAGTAATAGAGTATTGCAAATATTTTGAATCCATAAGGGATACGCTTCCTTATGAAATAGATGGCATGGTGATAAAAGTAAACGGTCTATCATTATATGATAAGCTTGGATTTACCTCACACGCTCCAAGATGGGCTAGTGCCTTTAAATTTAAAGCAAAACAAGCCACCACCATAATACAAGATGTTTTGTTTAGTGTAGGTCGTACTGGTAATATAACTCCTGTGGCGAAGTTAGAGCCAGTAAGTCTTGGAGGAGTCACCATAAGTAGTGTATCTTTATTTAACGAGGATTTTATAAGAGAAAAAGATATACACATAAAAGATACTGCTGTAATAGAAAGAGCGGGTGAGGTAATACCCTATGTGGTGAGCGTGGTAAAAGAAGCAAGACCACACGATGCAAAATCTATTGTATTTCCTACTCATTGTCCATCTTGTGGATCTAAGCTTGTTAGAACGCCGGGAGAAGCAGCTTGGAGATGTATAAATATATCTTGTCCTGCTCAAGTAGTGTTGAGGATAAAACACTATGCATCGAAGGATGCAATGGATATAAAAGGGCTTGGAGATGCAGTGGCTCAGCTTTTATATGATGCCAAGCTGGTAAACAATATAGCGGATTTATATGACTTAAAAATCTTTGACCTTGTGAGACTTCCACGCTTTGCCAAGAAATCCGCTCAAAACCTTATAGATGCCATAAACACTTCTAAAACAAAAGGGCTTTCCAGAGTACTATATGGTCTTGGCATGAGATATGTGGGACTTACCACTGCTAAAAAACTGTCTTTGGCTTTTAAAGATATATGGAAAATATCAAAAGCCTCTGAAGAAGAGCTTATGAACATAGAAGATATAGGAGATGTCGTAGCAAGGAGTATAAGAGAGTTCTTTGACTTAGAACAAAATATAGAAATTATAAAAAGATTAGAAAAGGCTGGTGTGGTTTTGAAAGAGCAAGAGCATATTGGTAAACTTCAAGGTATTCAATTTGTGTTTACGGGTGCGCTTAGTTGCTGCTCAAGAGAAAAAGCCAAAGAAATTGTGGAATCTTTTGGTGCTAATGTTTCAGAATCTATTTCAAAACACACTTCTTATTTGGTAGTGGGTCAAGACCCAGGTTCCACAAAGCTTCGAAAAGCTAACTCCATCGGTATAAAAACCATCACCGAAGAGGAATTTTTAAAGATGATAGAGTGATAAACTTCGGGGAAACGGGACTCGAACCCGTGCCCTCAGACTCCCGAAGCCTGCGCTCTACCACCTGAGCTACTCCCCGTAGTATTAGGATTTAGCTTCTATGTTTATGATATCCTTTATAAGATCGCTTCTTTTTCTAAAAGCGTAAGAACAGTTTGCAGGTATGATTTTTACTCTTGCCACGCCCTGCTCTAACATACCTATAGCTTTTGCTGCACCGTAAGAAAGGTCAAGTACTCTACCCTTCACAAATGGTCCTCTATCCACTATCTTTACTAACACACTCTTTCTGTTTTTTGGGTTTTCTACCACTAAAAGCGTGCCAAAGGGTAATGTTTTTGATGCTGCAAAGTAAACATCGTGATTGTAAACTCTGCCTGTGGCAACCCTCACATACTTTCTACTGCCATACCAAGATACATAGCCAGTCTTTACATTGCAGCCTTCGTTGGCTTTAGCCTCTTGACTTACTCCAAGAATCAGGAAAGCGCTAATAATTGTGCATAGCGCATAAAGTTTCCTCATTCCTGGAAGTAAGTTTTTAAATGAGATTTCTCTCATATGACTTACCTCCAAAAATTAATTTTCACTACATCATAGCTTTTACAAGGTTAACATTTTTGTTTTGCTTTGTCAATACCAATATAAAAAATTATTATTTAACTATATAAAAAAACTGAGTTTTTTATAGTAATATAAAACTAATATTTTGAAATTCGTATGATTTTTTAATACAAAATACAAGTTTGATTATACAATAATATGTTTTATTTTTTTTAGCTTTTAATAAAAAAATTACCATATTGACAACTGATTATCAATAATATTTTAGATATTTAAGCGAAAAATTTATATTTATGATATAATATTAAAAGTATGAAGTTTGCTAATAAGCTTGCGTTAATTACTGGCTCGAATAGAGGTATAGGTAAATCTATAGCTGAAGCTTTTGCTAAAGATGGGACTAATGTTATTATTACAGCTCCTACTCAAGCTGAAGCACAAATAACCGCAGATGAAATATCCCAAAAATACAATGTAAAAACCTTTGCTTTTGGACTAAATCTTTTAGATCAAGAATCTATAGAAAAGNNCTATGAAATCTATAGAAGAGCTATCTGTAGATATACTTATCAACAACGCTGGTATTACAAAGGACAATCTTTTTATAAGAATGAAAGCTCAAGAATGGGAAGATGTAATAAAAGTAAACTTCACTTCTATATTTTATATAACTCAGCCAATAGTTAAAAATATGATAAAGAAACGTTGGGGTCGTATTATAAATATATCTTCTGTGGTGGGTATAATGGGCAACGCTGGTCAGACTAACTACGCTTCCACAAAAGCTGCTCTTATAGCCTTCACAAAATCCTTAGCTAAGGAAGTGGGCTCTCGTAATATTACTGTAAATGCCATAGCTCCTGGTTTTATAGATACACCTATGACCCAAGCCTTACCAGGAGATGTAAAAGATCAATACAAAAAACAAATTCCTCTTGGAAGGTTTGGTAGTCCAAAAGATATAGCAAACTGTGCTGTATTTTTAGCTTCGGAAGAAGCTTCCTATATCACAGGTGAAGTAATTAATGTAAATGGTGGCATGCTTTAATAAATTTTTAGGAGGTTTTTTATGGATAAAGAGCAAAGAGTTAAAGAAATCATAGCGGATCAGCTTGGCGTGGAGATAGATAAGCTCGTGCCAGATGCAAAGTTTGTGGAAGATTTAGGAGCCGACTCCTTAGATGTGGTAGAACTCATTATGAGTTTTGAAGAAGAGTTTAATATAGAGATTCCAGACGAAGATGCNNAAATGGCGGTATGCTTTAAATATTATTTTTTAAGGAGGTTTTATGGACAAAGAGCAAAAGATTAAGGAAATCATAGCGGATCAATTAGGTGTAGAGGTGGATAAATTATCCCCTGATGCCAAATTTGTAGAAGATTTAGGAGCAGATTCGTTGGATGTGGTAGAACTCATTATGAGTTTTGAAGAAGAGTTTAACATAGAGATTCCCGATGAAGATGCTGAAAAGATAAAAACCGTTGGCGATGTTTTAAACTACTTAAACTCAAAGGTAAAATGAGAAGAGTTGTTATAACAGGCGTTGGGGCTGTTACGCCAATAGGCAACAATGTGGCTGACTTTTGGCAAAATCTTATTTCTGGCAAAAGCGGCATAGACCTTATAAAGTCTTTTAACCCAGATGAGTATGGG
>DDOS01000068.1 GCA_002341805.1 Aquificaceae bacterium UBA2488
CGTACCTATGAGGAATTGCAACCATGAAATTATTGGTAGATCAAATGTATGTAGTATTTAATTAAAAGCTATACTAATAAATATCATCTATTGTACATGTCAGAAAGTTTATTGGAATATGGTTCTTTAATATAAAGAGTTAATTTATAAGGGAGGTTGCGTATGGAAAAACATGTGTGCTCACATTGTGATACGGATAAGCATGTTATTAAAGATGAAAGGGGAAGAGCTATCGGAAAGAAAGTTGGTGCTGGATTGGGAGCTAGTGTTGGTGGAATAGCAGGATTCACTGGATTAATCGAAGATGCTACTATAGGAGCTGCTTTAGGTAGTATTGTTCCTGGTATCGGTACCATGGTTGGTTGTGTAAGTGGTGGTTTATTCTGTGCTATAATTGGGACTACTGGAGGAGCTATGATAGGCGCAAAGCTGGGAGAAGCTTTAGGTGATGTAGTTGATCNNTTCATGGGTATAGATGTACTAAATGTGGCTGGCATAGTTAATAATAAAATTTATATATCTAAACATATCTTGATTAGAAATAAATGTTATGGCTAAGAGAAGTCTGAGTAATTTATTGAATTTTAAAGGCAAAATTTAAGACGTGAAAAACTTGCAAAAATGTTGAATGAAATGTCTAAGGATTTATACCTAAAAGGTAAAGCTCTTGGAGAATTTTCAGAACCGTTCTATAGGAACATAGGAGAAGATTTTGCTAGATATATTCTTATAACCTATAAGGAATTGTGCTAATAAAATGTTTTGATTTATATACATTTGTGGTATACTATTTAAAGATTTGAGACTATGAGGATAAGATTAGAGCTTTCATCTGAGAGGGAATATATAAAACTTCCCATAGGATATAATGAGCTTATACAGGCGATGCTTTATAAGAGTCTTTCTAGACTTTTAGCTAAGTTTTTACACGATATAGGATTTTTTTACAATAAGAGGCCTTTCAAACTATATACATTCTCTAGAATAATATCTTCATATGTAAAAATCTTTAAAGATTCTAATACTATCAATTTTAAAAGCCCAATAGTTGTTTATATTTCTTCTTCTGTATCAGAGATAACAGAGACTTTAGGTGAAAATATGCTTCAAAAAGATTATATCAGACTTGGCCAGAATAGGTTAAATATTGAGCGTATAGATATATTAAAGCCCCCTATTCTTTATGAAAATAAAATAAAAGTTAGAACACTATCTCCTATAACGGTATACAAAACTTTTCTAAAGGAGGATGGTAAAAAGTTTTATAGATTTTATAATCCACAAGAAGATGAATTTAAAGACTTGATAAAGCAAAATATAAAAAAGAAATTTGAGATTATAAAAGCCCAAAACATTGAAGATTTTGATTTTGATATAAAGCCATTAAAAGAGTCTAAAAAGACAATATCAAGATATAAAGATTTTTTCATAGAAGCCTATGAAGGGGAATTTTTGTTAGACATAGATCCATATATTTTTAGCACAATTTATGACTCTGGCCTTGGTGCCAAAAATTCTCAGGGTTTTGGTATGATAGAGGTGATGGATTATGAAGAATAATCTCGCTACTATTTTATTGGTTTTTAGCATAGTGTTATTAGCATCCAAATTAATATTACAATTAGCAATACGATTAATACTACCAAAAATCTCTCACCTTGAGTTTGCCATAATTGATATTATTGCAAGCTTGCTCATTGCATTAATATTCTTTAAATTCTATAAACGTAACAAGCCAGAAAAATCAGCTGAAAATGTTATAAAAGACATAATAAATGGAAATATATCAGGATACTATGGGTTAACAGGACTTTTATTTATTGTTATAGCATTAAATATAACCTCCAACTATTTATTTAATTTCTTAGATAAAATGGATATATCATCGTTATTGTATGCAGTAACATATTTATTGAACATAATTTCTTTTGGATTTTTATACCTTATTTTGTATCCAGAAAGAAAATCAGAAACCAATTATAAACTCGCTCCAAGGAAAATACTCATTATGGCATTATCTAAGCCTAACAAGGATGTATCAGAACTAAGAGATTATATATTAGACAATAAAATAGATACAGAAAATAGTAGGATAAACTGGCAACTGCCCTTAAGAGCTTTAAACTTTCATAAAGACACATCGCAAAAATGTTACTTTTTAGTAAGCAAAGAATCATTAAGTCAATTTGAAGAATTTAAAAAGTTAGCTGGTTTGATAATAGGTTCAGAAAAAGTAGATAATATAATAGAAGCTGTAGAAACAGATTTTAACGATGATGATAACATAATGGATTCTTTGCATAATATACTAAAACGTATTGCAAAAATGGGTTTTGAAAATGAAGACATATCAGTGAATATAAGCGGTGGTACATCTGCAGTGACTGCTTGTCTTACCATTTTTGCCCTAGAAGATAAAAGACAGATAGAATATTTTGCTCAAACAGACCAAGCGAAACACAAGGCTTTAGATATAAGTAGAGAGCATGCTATAAGATTTTTAACTAACTTAAGCATTAAGTAACTGGTACTAACTTTATAAATCCAAAAATATCGTTAGAAGATGTGATTCTTCTGGTTTTAGGAGATTTTATGTTTGCATATTTCACTAACGAGAGGCTCACACTTGTTTTACCACAAAATCTACCTATCCTTAAAACAGGACTATCCTCTTTATTTTCTGATTCAAGTTTTTCTAAAAAGCTCAATATTTTCTTTCCTTCTGGTTTTTTCTCCCAATATTGTTTTTCTGCTTGAATTATATCTCTTGTAAATTCATAACAAGATTTTTTCCAATTTTTAAGTAAATCTTTGTCAGAACAACGCACTTCTTTTATATCTATATAAGTTTTTGCATTTGGTTCTATATATTCTGCATGTTCTTTAATGTTTCTTTTGGTGTTATAAACTTTTACAGCAGTCACATAAAGATGTTTAGCATCTATAGGTTCAGAATCACCTATATACAAACACTCTGCTATATTTTTGGTATGTTTTTGAAGTTCAATATTTTTTTTATAATCATTAATTTTCATGTCTTCTAAAACTTTAACAATTGTGCTATTGGACTTTTTATTAGCGAGATTATAAATTAAAGCTGTTCTTATAAATCCTTTTATGCTGGAACCAGGTATGTATGGATATAGCCTACTTTTATGGGCAATCTTTATAAATTGACTTATATCATCATCGATAGTTTCGTTAGAGTCTAAATACATATCGTACTTTATTATTCTATCCATATATTTTTCAGCTTTTGTTTTTAAAATACCTATGTTTATATTGGAGTTGTTGTCAATTATTTTTGTCAATTCTTCATCTTCCAAAAATGATAGTAGTTTGTCAAAACTAAATACTTTTATCTTGTTTCTAAATAATATAAAATCTATATTTTTTGATATTTTCTGACCATCGCTTATATGCAAAGGTGATAGAACTGATATTTCATATTTCATAGTTCCACTCCAAATAAACGGGAAATTCAAGACCATACTGGTATACATGTTCATCAAAACCTACATTTTTTATAGACCCACAAAAACCTTCAGTTTTTTTATGTAGTATAGAACCCTCTTCTATATAAATAACTTTTTTCTTTAGTATTGAGCTTTTAAAAGTCTGATCTGTATAAGATTTAAAAGTATAAATATTATAAGAACTTTTTAATACATCTATGTTATCGTTGGCAATCATGCTCGATAATGTTATAAATGTATTGGTGCTTTTATTATCCAAAAATGATAAATCAACATCCATAGGCTTTATTTCTACCTTGCCCCAACCTACGTTTTTATTTCCGCCAAGACCCATCTCTTGGACTAAAAGTAATATTTTTTCAAATTCTTTATCAAAACCATCAAAAAACTTCACTAAGAAATATTCTTCATCGTAAAAATAACCTTCTTCAAAATATAAGCTTTCTGAAGCGTTAGTAATCCTATTTATAGAGTTTTTCACCAATATTGTAGATAAAGTTTTTGCCTTCTCTTTCTCTTTCTCCTTTTCTATTATTTCATCCTTAGTTATGACTCCATGTGATACATTGTATTTTTTCATAAGATCGTTTTGGTATTTTACATCACCTTTCACAATATCTTTAACAACATCCATACTTACATATCTAGCTTTTTTATAGGGTTTTCTCTTTAGTTTATCCTCTATTTTAAAGTCATCTTCATAAAAATATCTTAACTGTGGTTTTGGGAAAAGCGTCTTGCCTTGATATATAGGATAAGAAGAGGATATTAAGAACTTAGGATTTTGTATATAGTCTTTTATAAAAGTCTCAAACTTGGACTCTCCATAGTATAAAATATAAGCCCAACAAAAAGCTCCAAATAACGTATAGCTTTTTAACGGCGTGTGTAAAGAAAGATGTTTTAGTCTATAAGCTTTTATCATCTAAAATTTACCTTTAAGATCTTCCACTTTCTCAAAGGATATCTCTTCTAAGTTTGGGGTATATTTCTTTAAAACAAAAGATTTTTTGTCAAATCTAACCCTCCCATATCCTCTTGAACCAGAACCACCAAGATAATCATCTTCTATCATCTCTAGACTTTTTAATACGACACCCACAGTATTCTCAAAAGTATCTCCTTCGTATATTCTTATACTTATACTACCTTCGAAAACAGAACCAGGTATTACTCTTTCTGTGTGTCTTGGATGTTCTGCGGTACCTTTTATTCTATCTATGATGTTTTCTGTTTTTATTTCTGTATAAAGACCTTCCAAGACATTTGTCCATGTGTTTATAGTATCTTCGGTAGGGCAAAAATCATCCACTCTTAGTCTTACTGGTTCTACAGCATTTTTGGATTGATGGGCTCCGAAAAGCCTACACACATTACATTTACCACAATCACAAGGTTTACCGTTCTTAGCTAACGCTATGACCTTAGAGCTGTTGTCCATTGGCTTTTCTACCCACTCTAAAAGAGCTCTCATTTTACCCTTCAAAGAAGAACCAGGTATATAAGGTACATCTCTGTGTCCATTATAAAAATGTAGTTTTATAACAATATTATCTATACCGCCTATCTCAATGTTATCCTTAGAACCACCTATATGAAGACCTGTCAACACTTCTATGTTGCAGTTTATTTTCACAACACTTTTAAGGGCTTTATCAAATCCACTCATCTATCAATCCTCCTTGCCACCATAATACTTGTGATAAGCTACTATGGCTTCAAATATTTGCTCAAAAGTCTTAAAGTTTTCCTTGTTTAAATCTTGTCTTAACTTATCAAGAAGAAGTCTCATAAGTTTATAAAAGTTTTCATCTATAAGATTTCTCTTATAGGAGTAAGCAAGTCTTGGTATGAGGGTCAATATTCTTATAGCTTCATTATTGTTGTTTTCGTTAACGACTTTTACTTTTATGTTTTTAATCTCATTGAAAAATTTTCTCAGCTGTGAAGTTTTAAACGTGATAGATGCTCCTATAGCCTCTGCTATACCATCTGGTTCTAAAAATTTATCCAAGTCTGATTTTATTTCTTTCATGTTTTTGTTTTGGTAATAAGCTATGATATCATCCATGAATTGCCTATACAAATTCCTAACACCATTATATTCTTTCTTTTTAGCATAGTCTACTATTTCTCTTGCTTTTTGCCTGATACTTATTAATTTTCCGTCAGCACCAACTTGAGTCATACTAAAACCTCCTTATTCTCTCTTAGCTTCATGAGAATTATAGATACTATTACATCTAAATTTTTCATTATGTCTTTTTTATCTATATCTTTATACCCTTTTATTATAAACAAATCCACAAAAAAGTTCTTGACGTCTTCTTTTTGTATGTTTCTTGCTATTTGATAATAGATTTTTGGATATATAACTGGATTTATATCTTTTCTATCTTTTCCTACATATAACTTACTCAAAATGAGCAATCTATAAAGAAAGCTCTTAGAAACAGAATGCTCGTCAAATATATTTCTAACAAGATCTGTAATCTCTAATATCTGGTTAAAATAGGCTATAGAATTTTCTTTCTCACTTCTAAGACCTATAGCTTCTAACACATTTCCATTTCGTATATTATTTATTATTTTCTCATCGAAAGACTTTCGATTTTTTAGATTTGATGACCATCTGAAAAATTTGTTAAATATAGATACGCTATCTTTTGTATATACATTTCCATTATTATCAGCGTATATGGCTTTTTTGGATAAAGATTCTAAGTGTTCTGCCCCAGAAGCAAGCATTGGGATTGGCATACTATTTGAAGATATAAATATACCACCAGATAATCCAAAATCAAGATTATTAGTAGTATAAAGATAAAACTCTTCTCTTAACCTTAGAGCGAAATTAAATATCGCATCGTATGGGCCTATGGCAAATATATCGTCCCCACCAGAGTATACTATATAAATCAAGGAGTTTAGCTCTACATTTTTGAGTTCTTCTTTTGTACTTTTAAGCTCTTTGGTTATATCTTGTGATATCTTATTTATATAACCAGAGAAAAATAAATCAAGCATTCTGCTCAAAGATGCAATCCTTGCTATCTTGTAAGTCCCTCCAATAAAATCGCTAAATATAAGTCCTAAATTATCTACATCAGCTCTAAAAGTAGCTATTTTCTTATCCCCAGTGGCTAGATAAGATAATAATCTAAAGGGTAATACCATATGTTCATATATATCTATATCATCAAAATTATTGAATTTTACCAATTCCCTAAAATAATGTTTGTTTTCTTTCGATATAATAGGCACAGTATTTCCTAAGAACTTAAAACCATTAGCTTTATCAAAATTAGTATTGTTTATACAAAGTACCTCATCAGCATTCTCATGTGGTGCAAAGTATACAGCTCCAAATTTTCCTAAATAAAATCTTTCTAAGCTTGATTCTTCTTGGCCAGCACTTTCAACAAAAGCTAAGTAATCTATCTTTGGTATTCTATGTCCTATATTTTTTGATTGATAACAAAGCTTACATATATCTTCATCATCATCACAAGACATGATCTTACACGATTTACAAAGCTCTGTCTTCTCTTTAAACTCATGAACTAGATAGTCTCCAAATCTTCTTTTCTTTTCCTCGTCTAATGATATCTGGATTTGTTGTAATATATGTCCAAAATTATTTAATTCATCAATGGAAAATTTCTCATAGGCCATTATAAAGCCTATTTCAGTTTGGTATTCTTTAAGTAGATGATGGTTTATATCCTTTTCTATCTCATTGAGCTTAACTATGTTGCCTTCTTTGTTTGAAATAATTAGTTGAAATTTACCCCCACCAATATATATAATATTTGCAATAGAATATCCAAGCGTTCTTAATACATATCTTGATAATATCTCGGGCATCAAAGATACTAAGAATGATCTTCCCCTTAGGGCTTTACTTATAGAAAAATCTTTTATACCTTGAGTTTTAGCTATATTGTATATAAATTTTTGGATGCCTGACATATCACCCTCCACCAACAAAAGCTCAGTGTCTAACTTGTTGGCATCTGCTAAGGCACTTCCTATAGAACAAGACAATCTCATGTGGTCAAATAAGGATACACCTATATCCTCAGCTATACCAATGCACCAAAAATATTTTTGAGATAGATAATATAAGAAGTTTAAAGCCTTAGTGGATTTGAATTTCTGTATCTTGGCGAAGTCTTTATAAAACTCATTGTATAAATTGACTAAATCTTGTTTTATGTTATTGCCTTTATTATTAGATGGAAATATACAACTTTTCTCTAAGGTTAGAGGTTTCATGGGATAGTAAAATTGGCTATTTTTATTCTTATCTACACCTATATCTTCAAAAATAGAATTTAAATAGTCAATTTTTATATCATCTTTAAAAAGGTGTTTGCTTGCAGTATCTATGTATATTTCAAAGTCTTTTAAATCCTCTATTTCAAATCCAAAGATATTTTCTACAACTGATCTGTTTTTATCCAAAAACGATTCTTCAGTATTATTTGCCTGTTTGTAGAATGTATCTATATATTTTAGAAGTCCAAAAATAGATGTTTTATGTACGTGATTCATTTGAACTCCTTAGATTGTTCAATTTTTTCTTTTAAATCTTCTAATTCTTTTTTCAAAGCCTCTTTATGTTTTATAGTATTAGCCCTCATAAGATGTTCAGCTTTATCTAGAAACGTCTTTATTTTATTTTTCTCAGCTTCTTCCAAAACTTTTACACTGCTATCAATTATATAACAATGATCTATTTTGTTTCTTAATCGTTTCACATCATTTACTAGTTTCACAAAATCATAATTTAAATATCTTTTAGCATTATCATGATTTGCAAGAAATGCTCCAAGAACCTTCTCTCTATAATCTTTGTCTTTATATTCAACACCAAGCTCTTCCAGTATAAATGTCAACAATGATTCTCTTAGCATGCTTATAGATTGGGCGAACCTATTTTTGTGATAATAATCCTTTGCAAGTTCAAGTTGCTTTTTATATTCTTTATCTAGTAAGATGAAAGTATCAGCATATACATCTATATTATCAAACAAAAATTTTATTGGTCTTAAGCTTTTGATAGTATTAAGCTTATCAATATGCTCTTCAAAATTAGTCTTTATATCCTTTAAGTACTTTTCATAGCTAGTCACATCACTAAAACCATAGCTAATATTCAAATTAGCTAAAAACTCTGAGGCTGTATTTATATATTGAAAATCTTTATTATATGAGTCTGGTATGTTTTTATAAAACTTTGATAGTAACTTTGATAGATAAGAAGTATCACCGTATTTATTAAATAAGAAGTAACCTTCAATCCATTTATTAAGCTCTATCACTGGCAATAGGTCTACTATAGGTTTTGTCGTAGATTCATCTCCATATTCAAAGTTAGCATAGTATAGGGCTTTTATTCGTGCACCTTTTACTTTCTCGAAAAAGTTTAATACAGTAAATATAAAGAACGGAAGACTTCTAAACCCATGAGTAATATCTAAATAAATCTCTTTATTTTCAACATTTATGTTATTTATTAGTGTATCAAAAGTTTCCCAATAATCACCTTCTTTCACGCCGAAAGGGATATATATTTTCTCATATTTATTAAACTTACTATCTGGTATTTCCCAACCAGAGTCTTTGGTGCCTATTATATATATATTGTCCGGTTTTATTTTTTTTGCTATTACCTCAAGTGCATATTCGGTAGATTGCTCAAAATCCTCAAATTTATATTTAGCTACCTTATATCCTTTTTTGCCTCCTATGGTCCCTATTAAGATTTTCTCCATTCACAACCTCATTGTGCTTCTAAAAGCATAAACTTAAAAATATTCTATTACAATGATATACATCAGCTACTCCAATTTCCGACTTAAAATTTTATTTTATCCCTAACATCATCTTCAAAGCCAAACCAAGAACAAAAAGCTTACCTTGTTGCAATTCCTCATAGGTACGATAACCATTCTACTTATTCATAAACCATAATTTCCAATTCACTATATGATTAACCTTATATAGCAAAATCTTTACTCAAAAAGCATCCTCTCCTGTGGGACTTCCCTCAAAAATTGTATAAACTTATATTATTGCAACAAAGGAGGTAATGTATGGCTAGAAGAAAGGAAACTGAGTTAGAAGAAAGAGCTATGGACTTTGCAAGAGAGATTATGAAAGCAAGAGAGGATGGAAAGTTCATCGGGTTAGCAGGGTCATTAAAAGAAGTGATGAATGCGTTCATGAGATTTGAAAGAGAGATATTCCTCCAAAGTGATCCTGACAATGACTCAAATGGGTTCTATGACAGAAAACTGAACTAACCCTTGAAGAGCTAAACATCAAAATCCCAAGAGTAAGACATGGCAATACATTTAGGCCAGCATTATTATCTGAAAGATGGAAAAGAGTAGGTAAAAAATATGAGAATATCTTGTTATCATTACTTACCAATGGATATTCTAGGACAAAGA
>DDOS01000019.1:0-4741 GCA_002341805.1 Aquificaceae bacterium UBA2488
CATAGCTTTGTCCTCCTTTTAAGGTTTACTAAAATAATTTAATCACATTATCGGCATTTTGTCAAGTGTTTTTTAGCAAATATTTTTATCTCATTGTCAATAAAGGGTATTTTTGACTGTCTAATCATTATTCCCAAAAAACTTTTTATACAAAAATATGTTTATACCCATAATAGATGTATAAATATAAAAGGGCATGCTTAAAAAAGAAAACTCCCATAGTAAGCTGGTTAAGAATGTGCCAACGGAAGATGCTCCAAGCCTTGCTATTTGATTTAGACTAAAAGCCCTCGCTATTTCAGAGGTATCTATCATATCGCTCATCATGGACTGCTGGATAGGAAGTGCCAATACTCTAAAAGACGGATAAACTGCATATAAAACAAGGGCTATTTTTAGGCTTTTAATAGTAGGAATTAAAAATATGATAAAAGCTCCCACAGCTCTTGTTAGAATTATACTTTTTAGTTTGCCAATAAGATTATGAATAAAATGAGCGCTCAAAGGAGCCACACTTGCCAAAACCCCAGATAAAAATGCCCAAAAAGCCATCTGTTGTTTTGGGATATCGTAATATATTATAAAAAACGGTATCAAAAACGGTGTTATAAGCCCTTGAGAAAATCCATTTAAAATCCCTACGATGGAAAACTGACCTATGGTTTTTTTACCAGAGAGGGTGTTTAGAGAACCTTTTTTGTGTTTGGCTTTTATGGGTATTATAAATATTATTCCTAAAAGCGATAAAACAAAGCTTGCAAGGAAAGCATCTTTTGGATTTGATGTAAACTTAGCCAAATATGCCCCAAAAGCCCCTGATATACCTGTCAAAAATGTAAATACCGAATAAGCTAACACTCTCTTTTCTTTATCTATAACATCTGTAGTTAATGCGTTGATAGCAGGCATCACAGCCCCACCAACACCACCACTCATCAAAGAACCCGTTGCCGAATATCCACCTATTAAAGCACTTAAAAAAGCTATACGATAATCTATTTTTAGATAAAGCAAAAGCCCACTAAGAGGAAGTAGCGATGATATTATTATGACAGATTTTTTTCTATCCCAAACATCCGCCAGCACACCTCCAAAGACCGATAAAAGTGCCGTTAAAATGGTGGCAAGAGCGTATATAATCCCTAAGAACATAGAGCTTTTATGAAAATCTTTTAATATAAGATAGGGAAATATGATGGTTATAATACCACCTGCTATACCTCTTAATACTCTAAAAATAGATATATAGAGGATATCTTTATCCATAAAAACTCTCTAAAAGCTTTTTACCATACTCTGATTTTGGGCTTTTAAAAAAATTGTTTACATCTTGAATCTCTTGGGTTATGCCATCTTTTAGTACAAGGACTTTATCCCCTATTAGCTCTACAACGCTTAAATCATGGGTTATCAGGATGGTACTAAAATAATGTTTCATATTCTTAAAAGCACATAAAACATCTTTTTGAACCAAGACATCCAAAGAGGAAGTGGGTTCATCTGCAATGACAAGCTCCGATGAACGAGCCAAGGACATAGATATCATCACCCTTTGCTGTTCACCTCCAGAAAGCTCATGAGGATAGGCTCGTTTAAGTCTTTGAGGGTCTAAGTTTAGGATTTTTATATATTTATCTATGTCTACATCTTGTTTTATGGCTTTTGATATGATAAGTATCTGACTATATACATTGAAAAGCGGATCGAGATAGTTTCCAGGATTTTGAAATATCATAAAGATATCATCACCATAAAATGTTATCTTGCCCTGATAGGGTATCATATCCATGATGGCTTTTGCAATGGTGGACTTGCCAGAGCCAGATTCACCTATTATACAAAAAATCTCATTTTTGCCTACATCAAAGCTCACATCTTTTACAATATGCTTATCGTTGTAATATACATTTAGATGTTTTACCTCTAAAAGCATTAAAACTATAAGGATTCTTTTAATACCTTAATAGAACTCATAAACGCCGATAAATCCTGAGCTCCTCCTTGGGCTAAGTCTTCTCTTCCGCCTCCCGAACCCTTAATGGGTTTTGCTATCTCCTTTATAAGGCTTGGCATATTGTAAGGCAAATCCTTTGACTTTGCCAACAAAATACTTGTTTTTGGGCTTTTAGAAGCTAAAAATACGATAGATTTTGGCTTTTGTCTTATGGAGTCTGCGATATCTCTTAGAGTTTCAAGAGTAGCTTCTTCTAATATACCATAATATATATTTATATCTTTTACGACATCTTTTTGAAGTTTTGAATCAATCTCAAGTTTGGCAATTTTTGATTTTAATTTGTTTATCTCTTGGTCTTTTTCTTTTAGGTCTTCTAGTATGTTTTGAAGTTTATCAAGCATGTCTTGAGAATTTACGCTCAAGGTTTGAGATATGGCTTTTAAAAGCTCAGATTCTTCAAAAGCATGCCTTACAGCGGGTTTTCCAGCTTTTGCTATGATACGCCTAATGCCCGCTCCAGTGGAAGATTCTGATAAGATTTTAAAGTATCCGATATCTCCAGTCCTTGATACATGAGTCCCACCGCATAGCTCCTTTGAGAAGTCCCCTGAGGATATCACTCTTACCATATCTTTATACTTTTCTTCAAAAATAGCCATAGCCCCTGTCTTTATAGCCTCTTGATATGGAAGCTCTTCGATAAATACCTCTTCGTTTTTCATAATCTCTTGGTTTATAACAGCTTCAAGGGCCTCTATCTCATCTTTGGTAAGGGCTCTATAAAAGGTAAAATCAAATCTCAAAAACTCATCTCCCACATAAGAACCTGCTTGTCTTACAGAATTCCCAAACATATTTCTAAGACCTGCATGAAGAAGATGCGTAGCTGTATGATGGCGTTTTATATCTTCTCTTCTCTCCTTATCAATGAAGGCTATCACTTCATCATTTACTTTCAAAGTCCCTCTTATGAGCTTTCCGATATGAAGTATTAGATTATCCGTTGGACTTTTTGTATCATTTACCACAAAAAGAGCTTTTGGATTTTCTATAACACCTGTATCTCCTATCTGCCCTCCTTTTTCTGGGTAAAAGGGTGTTTTATCTAATATAATCTCTCCTTCCTCACCTTCTTTTAACTCATTTACGATATTCCCATCTTTTAATAGATATAAGACCTTTGCTTGTTCTGATGTCTTGACGTAGCCTACAAAGTCTGAAGTTGCTTTATCACTTAGGTTTAGATAAACTGCATCTATAGCTTTTGAACCTTTGAAGTGTTTTTTGGAGTCTTCTTTTTGTTTTTCTAAAAGCTTATAAAACTTATCCATATCAAGAGACATTTTTCTTTCATGAGCCATCTCTTGTAGTATATCCAAAGGAAATCCAAAAGTATCATAGGCTTTAAATATAAACTCTCCACTTATATTTTGAGAGCTCACATTTTTTATATAATCTTCAAATAAAGATGTGGCATTTTCTAATGTATCTAAAAATCTTTTTTCTTCTGATTTTATTAGGCTTTTAATAAAATCTTTATTAAGGGATAACTCTGGATATGCATTTTTCATAATATCCACAACCACATCCACAGTTTTATATAAAAACTCTTCTTTTATATCGATTTTATATCCAAATCTAACTGCTCTTCTCAAAATACGCCTTATAACATAGCCTCTTCCTTCGTTGGAGGGTAATACACCCTCTGATATAGCAAAAGTGCAGGCCCTTGCGTGGTCTGCTATCACTCTCATGGCTATGCTTATGTCTTCATCTTGTCCATATCTTTTGTGAGAAAGCTCTTCCACAAAGTTTATAGTAGGCATTATGATATCTATTTCAAAATTTGAGTCTTTGTTTTGAAGGATGGAAGCCACTCTTTCAAGACCCATACCCGTATCTATAGAAGGTTTTGCCAAAAGGCTTATATTTCCAGATTCATCTTTATTGAATTGCATAAAAACAAGATTCCAAATCTCTAAGTATCTTTCATCAAAGGAGTATTTTTCGCCTCTATCTATATATATCTCGGAAGAGTATCCACAGGGTCCAGTGTCTCCCATCTGCCAAAAGTTATCCTCATCTCCTAAGCGCCATATTTTGCTTTCTGGGATTTTAATATGATTTTCCCATATATCAAAAGCCTCATCGTCTTTTTGATGAACGCTAACATATAATTTTTCCTTAGGTAGCTTTAAAACATCTGTAACAAATTCCCAAGCGTAGGATATTGCTTCTTTCTTAAAATAATCTCCAAAGGAGAAATTTCCAAGCATTTCAAAAAAAGTGTGGTGTCTTGTGGTTCTACCCACGCTCTCCAAATCGTTATGCTTACCAGAAACTCTTAGGCACTTTTGACAGGAAGTAGCTCTTTTAAAATTAAGATTTTCAAGTCCTAAAAATACATTTTTAAAAGGTACCATGCCCGCATTTACAAAAAGCAATGTGGGATCACTCTTAGGAACTATAGAAGCACTCTTTACTATGGTATGACCCTTTTTTTCAAAAAAAGATAGAAAGTTTGATCTTATCTCGTCTGTTTTCATAGATATATTTTACCAAACATTGATTTATAAATCAAGTGAAAAGCCCCCAAAGGGGGCATATTTTTAATGAAGACCCATTTTGTCTAAAAGTCGTCCTCTATATAGATATATAGCAACACCAAAAGCAATCAAGAAAGCTATGGTTACAACACCCATTTCAAAGCGTTTGGTTTGTTCAGCGGCAGATGGAGTGTCCACAGCTCTTAGATAAGCCACCACTTCAGCAGCTTCTTTTGGT
>DDOS01000019.1:4830-5559 GCA_002341805.1 Aquificaceae bacterium UBA2488
ACCAAATTGAGATTTTAGAGTATGAAGTTCCGATGCAAAAGCTGCATCATAAACATCTTCTGGTAGATACATGGCGAACCCTTTGGTTTTGCTATGAAGATTAAACAATGGGCTTGTAGGATCGTTTGGTATTGGTTTGGCAAATTGCTTTATTATCATAGGGAAGTTTGGATCTGATTTTACAGAGAGTGGATATACACCATCGTATCTCAAAGAGTGGCAAGCAGCACATTGTTGGGTGACGATTTGGCGACCAGCTGCTATTACCTGAGGATTATCGCTATATATCATAGCCTTATATTGAGCTGGTAATGGATATTCGGTTTCCTGAACAAATGGATTTTTTACCCATATTATAAAGAAAAATGCTACTACAAATAGTGTAAAGAATGTGGTTTTAACGATGCTTCCAATACTCATTGGTCACCCCCTTTAGCTTTTACATAACCAAGTTCCATAAAGGATATGATTGGTAAAGATATAAAGAATAAAAATAAAAGCGCTGTGAAGAATAAACCCACTTTAGCCACTTGTGGTGTAGCTTGTAGTGTACCTACTATGGTCAAGCCAGCTCCGGCAATGATAAAAACTATATACATAGCAAAGAACAAAGGCCTTCTTCTGGCACTTCTTATAGGAGAAAAATCAAGCCAAGGTAATAAAAGGATGAGCACTAAAACAATATTAAAAGTCACAAATCCTACAAATTTGTTTGGTATAGATCTAAAT
>DDOS01000104.1:0-10805 GCA_002341805.1 Aquificaceae bacterium UBA2488
ATGCCATAGTGTTTGCCTCTGAGACTTCTGCTTTTGATATCATAGAAGCAGAATATTGGAGAGAGGTAAAACCAGGAGAAATTACCATAGCGGATGAGCATGGTATAAGAAGTTATTTTCCTTTTAAAAGCCAAGAAACAAAAAAATGTATCTTTGAGCATATCTATTTTGCAAGACCAGATAGTTTTGTGTTTTCAGAATATCCATATGAGCTTAGAAAACGTATGGGCATGGAACTTGCTATGGAGGATGATATAATCCCAGATATCGTAATACCAGTACCAGATTCTGGTATACCATCAGCTTTAGGATATAGTCAATACAAAAATATTCCCTATGAGCT
This sequence comes from Aquificaceae bacterium UBA2488, assembly GCA_002341805.1. GTDB lineage: Bacteria > Aquificota > Aquificia > Aquificales > Aquificaceae > Hydrogenobaculum. Next base: position 344 of record DDOS01000104.1, read on the forward strand.
TGGGCTTATTAGAAATCACTATATAGGAAGGACTTTTATAGCACCTACCCAAGATCTTAGAAACTTAAGTGTGCTGATGAAACTAAATCCAAATAAATCTGTGATAAAAGATAAAAGCATTGTGGTAATAGATGACTCTATTGTAAGGGGTACCACTTCCAAAAGGATTGTAAACCTTTTAAAAGAAGCAGGTGCAAGAGAAGTCCATATGAGAATATCCTCTCCACCTGTGACAGGACCTTGTTATTATGGCATAGACACCCCTACCAAAGAAGAGCTTATGGCAAGTCATATGTCGGTGGAGGATATAAGAAAGTTTATAGGAGCAGATTCTTTGAGATATCTTTCCATAGAAGGGCTTTATAGAGCTGTTGGTGAAAATGGTTTTTGCGATGCATGTTTTACCGACAACTATCCCATAGAACTAAAACTATGATAGAATTTGGCAAAATGCTCATCGTTTTTGGGCTCTTAATATCATCCATAGGTTTATTGATGATTCTATTTGGTAAGCTAAATATACCATTTGGTAGATTACCAGGAGATATCGTTTATAAAAACGGCAATTTTAGTTTTTATTTCCCCTTGGTAAGTTCTATAATTTTGAGTATAATATTTACTATATTATTAAATGTGCTTTTCAGAAGATAGTGGAGGATATATGAATAAAACTGCTGTTAGAGTGCTAAAGTTATCTAGCTTACTGGCTGTAAATATTGCAGGCATTGCTTTAATGAGCTGTGGTAGAGGTGGAGGTGCAAACGGAAACGGAACTACTCAAACTGGAGCTTACTATCTTTCAGCCAATATAGTCACATCATCTCCTATATATTCGGTAACTTCATCATCAGGGCAAATAACCATACCACAAGATAACTTTACTTTTAATGTATCTTTTTTTAACCTCTTCTAGTTCATTTAATAATTTAAACGCCACTATAACCTCAGCATCAACATATTTTGAAGACACCACAATACCAGGAGGAGAATGTGCACCAATCCCCTTAGCTGGTGTATTTAAACCAAATTCTACCACATCTGTTGTGTATGCATTAAATTATTATAAATATGGAGCTATGTCGTTATCCACAAATCCATACCAAAATTCTACCAATATAAGCCAAACAAGTGAACCAATGGCAAATTTATCTATAGGACAAACTACCTTTTCAATAACTATGAATGCTTCATATCAACCAAACTATACATTATCAAACACAAATATAGTACCTGGAAGTGTGGTAATTCCTTTCTCTGTAAATTATCAAGCAACAAATTCCACCACATTTAGCTCCACTACCATTACAAGCTCAGTCACATACACTACTAATACATATAACTCAACTAATGTCGGAAGCTATACGGCAACAGGTGTTTGTATAGATAATTCAAACTCTTCTTTTACATATACTTCTAGTTTATCTGGTATGTCTTGCGCTGGTACGATAAATTATAATAGTGGTTCCATTACAAACTTTAAAATCATTGCTCAAAATCCCACTCAATTTTCTTATACACTTACAAGCTCAATTACAAATAATAGCGGCAACAATAGTAGCACAACCATTACAAATGAATATATATACAACTCTTTATCCTTACCAAATCCATCTGTGACAGCAATATACTATCAATATTCTACGGGAGGACAACCTACAAACTCAAGCGTAGTACAAGCTTATATACCAAGTTCTACAACTACATATACATATCCTCTTTATCAAGTCATAAGCTATATACCTCTTTATATATCCTATACACCTCTTGGTTCTTCTTCGCCTATAACATTCTATTGTAGCCAAAATCCTTGCAATGTGTCTGGCAACATCGTATCAGCTACACTTCCATATACATCATCTCCATCCACTACAGTTATGTTAAATTATCAAGAGAAGCATTTCAAACTTTTAATCCCAATGTAATAACCACTCAGCATGTTAGCGCTGTTAGCATACCTGCTGTATGTTATGTAAATGCTACGTTGTCCGATGGTGAGACTATGAGCACCTCTTATAGCTTTAATGTGGTGGTGCAAAATCCATGAACAATTGAAAACTACTATTAGTTTATAGGATTTTATCATCTGGCTATACTTAAAATGTTAATATGTTAGGTGTTTTTGTTAAGAAATCTTTTCAAAAATTTTTAGTATAAATAACAGATGAAAAATTTTGATTGGATAGATATCATGTAATATAATTATGTCTATGTTGAAAAGTTCTGAAATTATAGGTCTAATAGCAGGGTTTTTAACCACCTCTGGATATATACCACAAATATATGTGGTGATAAAAAGTAAAACAGCCTCTGGGTTATCTGGTTTGTTTTTATCTATAATGAGTGTCGGAATAAGTCTTTGGCTTGTATACGGTGCTCTGATAAAGTCTTTATCTATTATGGTGGCTAATGGTTTTAGCTTGATATGTCTTTTGGTTTTAGGTTTTTATAAAATAAAAGATATTACAAATAATCATTGACAATATAATATTGTGTCATATGTTATAATATTAACTTTAGAATTATTGGAGGTTTTTATGGCAGTGGCTAAGGCGAAAACCACAGGTGAAGTTGTTGATTTACCTATTTGTCAGTCTTATACTTACAAATTAGACAGCGTAGTCTATCCTGAGATTTTAAATTTATATGTAAAAGCCAAAAACAACTATTGGATACCAGAAGAGTATGATTTGGCAAACGATAAACATGAGTTTTATGAAAAACTAAGTGATACCGAAAGACATTACATGCTCTATACAGTAGGCTTTTTCTCTTCGGCTGAAGGTTGGGTGGGTCAAAATATATTAGAGATTTCANNAAACATATTAGAGATTTCAAAAAGACTAAGAAACACAGAAACCAGAATGTTTTTAGGCTATCAACTCATGGAAGAGATGAAACATATAGACACATTTAGATACATGATGGATGGACTTGGTCTAAACCCAAACGATGTATATGCTATGCATGAAAATATAAAAGAGATAAAAGCTAAAGCAGATTTTGAAATCCAAAGGGCTATGACACTATGTCAAGATCCTTCTGAAGAGAATCTCATAGAAGATATTTTTGTCTATTATGCCATATTAGAAGGACTTTTCTTCTTTAGTGGATTTGTGACACCACTGGCTTTTGGAAGAAGAGGGGTGCTAAAAAATGTGGCTGCACTTGTAAGATGGATACTAAAAGATGAAACAAGACATCTGGCTTTTGGTATGTATCTTCTAAACGAAATGCTAAAGGATAAGGATAGAAACCAGTATAAGGATAAGTTTAAATCCTTGATGGAACAAGCGGTGGAGATAGAAACAAACTATGCTTCTGTGTCTATGCCAGAGAAAATCATAGGACTCTCTTTTGAAACCTACACCGCTTATGTGAGATACTTAGCAGATAGGCGTATGAGATCACTTGGTTTTGATGCTATTTATGGTCAGAAGAACCCAATGAAATGGCTTACCACCCAAACANNTACCAGACCTTACAAATTTCTTTGAGGCGAAGGTTGACTACTAATGATAAAAAATCTATTAACAAACATATACATAGCATCGAGATTGTTTGTTAGTGTGGGGGCTATAGCCTCCGCTTTTGTTATGCCGTCTTTGAGTATAAGGGCTATAATTATAACCCTTACATTTATATATTTTAGTTTTGCTCTTTTGTCTTATTATAAATTAAAACTTGGACATTATATAAATAAATATTTAGATCTTTTTTATTTTGGTGGATATTTTTATTTTTCGAATCCATACTTTTATCCACTATCTTTAGTTAGCATAAGTTTGTTATCTCCAAGACAAGTTAAAACTTCTTATTTTATAAGTGCTTTGTTTATAGCTTTTAGTATATATAAAGCTTACAACGATATACCACTTTTAATATTTTTAATAAGTTTGCAGATGGGTGTTTTAGTGGCTTCCATGTGCCCAGATATTATATCAGCTCTAAAAAAAGAAAGACATCAAATATCTAACTTGCGCATAGCCTACAAAGATATGTTGAAGCATATGGGAGATTGGGAGTTAAATCAGCGCCAGCATCAAAATTATGTTTTTCTATTGGAAAAAGCTCTAATATCCAAAGACATAAATGAGTTCTTAGAATTTATAAAACAAAAATTTGATGCAAATATATCTATTTATAAATTAGACAATGTTTTACAAAAGGATGTTGTAAAAGATTACAAAAACGGTGTATTGAGTATAATCTTGCCTAAGGGCGACTTCAGCCTATTCTGCAAGATAGAGTTTGCCAACCCTATAGACCTCTATAATGAAAATCTGATATATACCCTTGAATATGCCTGCGGTGTATGTAGCTTATATTATATGGTCAGTACTAAGGAGCAAGCTTTATTGTGGAAGAGGCAAGAAGTAGCTTGATAAAAAGACGTAAAACCAGGGAGATCTACCTTGGTGATTTAAAAATAGGTGGAGATAACCCTATAGTAGTGCAGTCTATGACCTCCACCAAAACTTATGATTTACAATCTACGCTATCTCAGATAGATAGATTGATACAAGTGGGTTGTGAAGCCATAAGGGTAGCAGTACCTGCCAAAGAAGATGCTGATGCATTAACAGATATAATAAAGTATAGTAAAGTACCCATAATAGCTGATATTCATTTTGTACCCTCTATGGCTTTTTTGTCCATAGAAAAAGGTGTTCAAGGCATTAGAATAAACCCAGGGAATATTAATAAGAAAGAGATTGTTAGAGATATTATATTAGAAGCCAAGAAACAAAATGTATGTGTAAGGCTTGGAGTAAACTCAGGCTCTTTGGAAAAGCAGCTGTTAGAAAAATATGGTTATCCTAATGCTCAAGCTCTTGCGGAGAGTGCTTTAAACTGGTCAGAATACTTTGAGTCTTTGGGCTTTTACAATTTTAAAGTGTCCATAAAAGGTTCTGATGTTTTAGAAAATATATATGCCAACAAAATTTTTGCTTCAAAAACAGATATACCTCTTCATATAGGTATCACTGAAGCTGGGATGAGCACTCAGGGGATTGTGAAGTCTTCAGTAGGGCTTGGTATATTGTTTTATGAAGGCATAGGAGATACTATAAGGGTATCTCTAACGGATGAGCCTGAAAAAGAAGTGGAAGTAGCTTATGAGATTCTTAAAAGCCTTGGACTAAGAAAAAAAGGCATAGATATAGTATCTTGTCCCACTTGCGGTAGGATAGAGGTGGATTTACCCAAGGTGGTTTCTCAGGTTCAACATGCTTTAAAAGATTTGGATGTACCTATAAAAGTGGCTATAATGGGTTGTGCAGTCAATGCCATCGGAGAGGCTTCTCATGCGGATGTTGGACTTGCTTGCACCAAAAATGGAGCGCTACTTTTTAAAAATGGTAAAATATTAAGGAAAGTAGGTGAAGAAAATATGGTATCTGAGCTTTTAGAAACTATAAACGAACTTTTTGAGGAGGTAAAATATGACAGAAAACTTGCAGGATAAGATCTTACAAGAGGCTAAAGAGAAAAATCAAGAAGTGGTGATATACCTTACTAGAGGAAATCGTATAAACGGTAAGATATTAGACCAAGATAAGTACACGGTGCTTGTGAAATCAGAATCAGGTACAAGCCTAATATACAAGCATGCTATAAGCACAGTGGTGGTAGAAGAAAGTATTCAATGAACATAAACATTCCCAAGGCTATACTGGTAGGTTTGCAGCTAAGACATCAAACTAAGGAAGAAACGCTTGAATCCTTAGAAGAGCTTGAAGGTTTAATAGATGCTATAGATGGTAAAAGCATCGGATACCTTGTTAAAAAGAAGGATATAAAAGACCCTTCTAATCTTGTGGGAAGTGCTTACCTAAATCTCATAAGAGAGCTTGTGGAAGGTACCGAAGCTAATTGGGTAGTATTTGATGAGTTTTTAACCCCTTCTCAAGTTAGAAATATAGAAGCCGTTTTAAATGTGAAAGTGCTTGATAGAGCTAATGTGGTGTTTGAGATTTTCATGAGAAGAGCAAAAACTGAAGAAGCCAAGCTTCAGATAGAACTTGCAAAGCTCACTTATGAACTTCCAAGGCTTTATGGATTTGGAGAAAAACTATCAAGGCAAAGTGGTAAAATGGGTACTAAAGGCCCAGGGGAGCAAATGCTTGAAATTAAAAGAAGAACCATCCAAAAACGTATTCATAAAATAAGGCAAGAGATAGACCAGATAAAAAAACAGCATAAAGAACAGCGAAAAAACAGATTAAAATCCAATTATCTGAAAGTGGCTTTGCTTGGTTATACCAATGCAGGAAAATCTTCACTTATGAAGGTGCTAACCAAAAAAGATGTCTTTGTAAACGATATGCTATTTGCTACACTTGATACAAAAGTAGGCTCAAAGTTTGTAGAAAATCAAAAGATTTTCATTACAGACACAGTGGGTTTTATAAGCAAGCTACCACCAGAGCTTGTGGAATCCTTCAAGACCACCTTAGAAGAAGCTATATTATCAGATATTATATTTTTAGTAGTGGATATCTCTGATAAAAAATGGACTCAAAAAGTATCCACCACAGAGCAAATAATACAGAGCTTAGGCATCCAAGACAAGCCTATTTTGTATGTTTTTAACAAAATAGATAAAATTATAAGAACAAAAGAAGAGTTAGAAGCATTTGAAAAAGAGTTTCTGTTTGAGCATCCTTTTGTTTTAGTATCTGCACAGAAGGAGTGGAACATAGATAAACTAATTCATAAGATAAGACCATATATAACAGCTCATCAGGATATAGGTTTTGTTTATGCATAATTTAGAATTTCAGCAACGTACCTTAGATAGCGTGTTTTTAGAGATTTTGGACGATCTATCTAAAAAAGAAGTGCTTTTAATGGTTTTGTGTTATATCCAGCTTGTAAGAAGAGAAAATGCTTTTGATGTACCGCTTCACGAACTAATAAGATGTTCCGAAAAGCCCCATAAAAATATAAAGGGCGATTGGCGGGATATAATGATGGAACTTGATTTATTTTATATATCCGAAGACAATAAAATCTACGAAGGCAAAGACATCTTCAAAGTCCAAAATATCTATCAACCCACCGTTAGTATAGCCAACATATACAAATCGGATTTTTCAAATATATCAAATTTGGTTACCAAATATTGGAATGTGGTTAGCAAGCTAAGTTCTTTTTCTGATGATGGTATTGATAGAAAAATATCCACAGTAATATTGCTTTTTAATGAAAAACTCTATAAAGAATGCTTGCTTTATGCTAACATGTTAAGAGAGAGAAGTGTTTCCAAGTCAGAACAGCAATTTCTCGATGCTGTGATAGACGCCTCTTTTGCTATGGAGTTTTATCTAAAAGATATGCAAGATAGGGCTAAGGAATACTATAAACAAGCGATTGAGCGACTAAATAACTTAGATGATCTTTATGGAATCGATATAAAAGGTTTTGCTAAATCCTTAGATAATTTTTTCAAAAAAAGCCAAAAAGCAAAAAAAGAATCTCCAAAATTAACCTCTTATTATTACAAGAAGACCACAGGGTTTTTATCAAAACTTATAAACAAGATAAAGAACCTGTTTAATTCTTAATCTTCGTAATACTCAGCACCGCAATTTTCTGTTTCCCAGACAACCACTTTTTTAACATTGTATTTGGCTTTTAGTATATCAAAAAAATACTTGGCTAAGTTCTCGGCACTCGGTGAAAAATCATATACTTCGTTTAAAAGTCTATAATCTGGTAATATAGAATCAAGATATTCATCTATCTCTATAAAGTCTACGGCTATACCACCCTTATCTAAGGAGTTTGATTTTATGTAAACTTCTATAACAAAAGTATGCCCATGAAGAGGTTCTGGACCACCTTTATAATAGGTTAAAAAATGAGCAGCACTAAACTTTTTCTTAACTCTTACTATGTATGGCATTTATTAATTATATATCATCTATAGACTCGCCGTTCAAAAGTCTCTTAGCTTTGTTTACCACCGATAGCACCACAAACCAAAGTGCATGATAGTCTATATTGTTAAACTCTTCTGCTATATCGAGAGTTCCGTCATCCTTCTTTACGAGATATACATACTTCATCGCTTCTATACAAAGGGCTTTGTTGGAACAAGTTTCGAGGATTTTGTCTTTTATGTCTTTGGGAAGCTCTAATCTTTCCATAATTACCTCTTTATTCTAAATTTGCACATTGTTGTTTTATTTTATCTATTTCGTACTTCATATTTATAGCTATTTCAGATAGCTCTGGAACTTTGTTAGACATTGTAGTGGTTTCTCTTTGAAGTTCTTGGGATAAAAAGTCTATCTTCTTGCCTTTTTCTAACTCTTTAGAGTTTATTATATCAAACATATGATTTATGTGGGTTTGAATACGGGATAATTCTTCTGATATATCAAGCCTTCCAAGCAAAAGCATCAACTCATTTACAAGGGTTGGGTTTGATTCACTGATTGTAAGTTCTTTAGCTTTTTGTATGAGCCTATCCTTGGCTTTTGTTTCATAGTTTTTAAAAGTATCAATGGCATTTCTTAGATATGTTTCTAAAAGTCCAATGCGGGTTTTTATATCTTCTATCAAAAATATACCTTCTTTTTCTTTGGAAGCTAAAAACTCTTTTAGAGTATCTTCAAAAAAAGGTTTTATTTTTTCTACTATTTCGTCTTTTATGGGTTCTAACTTGGAATAAGCTTCGATAGCTAAATCAAATAGTTTATCATCGCTAATATTTATATCTAACTCTTTGGTAAAATCTTTTAGCTCTTTTAGTATGTTCTTTATCTGTTTTAGGTCTATATTTACAAAGGAGTTTTGTTTTAGATCAATGTAGATGGTTATGGTACCTCTTTTTACATGATGTTTTATGCTGTCTTTTATAAAGGATTCTAAAGAGGATATTTCCGGAGGGGCCTTGAAAGATATATCAAGGCCCTTACCGTTTACAGATTTTAATGTGATAACTACGTTAAACCCATCTATTTCATAACTTTTCTGGGCAAAGCCCGTCATGCTTCTAACTACGGAGTTTGCCATGCACCTTGCTCTATTTGTTCTTCAAAGTTTGTTTGGACATTTTGGGATATGCGGTAAGAGCAAAACTCTGGTCCACACATAGAACAGAATTTANNTTTATAGCCTTCTTGGGGTAGTGTTTCATCGTGATAAGCTCTAGCAGTTTCTGGGTCTATAGCAAGTTCAAATTGTTTGTTCCAATCAAAGGCATATCTGGCTTTTGACATCTCCAAATCCCAATCCTTAGCACCTGGTAGCCCTTTTGCCACATCAGCAGCATGGGCAGCAATTTTATAAGCGATCAAACCTTGTTTTACATCCTCTAAGTTTGGAAGGCCAAGATGCTCTTTTGGAGTCACANNACTCCATACCATCCTGCCATAGCAGCTCCTATTGCGGAAGCGATATGATCATATCCAGGAGCTACATCTATAACAAGAGGACCAAGCACATAAAACGGCGCTTCATAACAGTATTGTTGTTGGATTTTCATATTAAATTCTATTTGATTCATAGGTACATGCCCAGGTCCTTCCACCATAACCTGCACATCGTGTTCCCAAGCTCGTTTTGTGAGCTCACCTAAGACTTTTAATTCAGAAAGCTGGGCTTCATCTGAGGCGTCTGCTATTGCACCAGGTCTTAAGCCATCCCCTAAGGAAAAAGACACATCGTATTTTTTGAATATTTCACATATTTTGTCAAAATTTGTATAAAAAGGATTTTGCTTGTTGTGTTCAAGCATCCACTGAGCCATCAAGGCACCACCCCTTGAAACTATCCCCATAATTCTATGGGTGGTTAGTGGAATAAATTCTTTCAAAACCCCTGCATGTATAGTCATATAAGATACGCCCTGGGCTGCCTGTTCTTCTATAACCTCTAAGAGCATGTCCTCTGTGATATCTTTAACTTTATTTTTTGCTCTTTTAAAAGCCTCATACACTGGTACAGTACCAATAGGCACACCCACAGCTTTTATAATGGCTTCACGGGTTTCTTTTATGGCCTCACCAGTGGATAAGTCCATTATGGTATCGGCTCCATATTTTATAGATACCTTAGCCTTTTCTATTTCGTTTGGTATATCTGAAGCAAGTTTTGAATTTCCTATATTGGCGTTTACTTTAACCTTTGAGTTTATGCCTATGCACATGGGTCTTAGATGTCTGTGGTTTATATTAGCAGGTATTATCATACGTCCTTTAGCCACTTCCTGACGTACAAACTCTGGGTGTAGGCCCTCTGTTTTGGCTACATACTTCATATCTTCAGTAATAATATTCTGGCGGGCTAAATGCATTTGGGTCTTATTAGGCCATTGACTTCTTAAAGACCAATCTTCTCTCATAAAAACCTCCAAATAAGGATAACATAAGATATTTAGAGATTGGCAAAAAGTCAATATGATTATATCACTATTTTTTTGATTTTTTGGCATCCCCAGCGGGATTCGAAC
>DDOS01000104.1:10812-13748 GCA_002341805.1 Aquificaceae bacterium UBA2488
AGGCTAGACGATGGGGACTACCAAACAAGCCTTTATATTATATCATTTTAAAAGCCTAAATGTAAATGATAAAAATCAATCTTCTATATGCACAGGCATTTTGTTGTGAGGTAAAAAGCTTAACCTTATTTCTTTGTGGGTGTTTATTATAGAAAATACAAGCCCTAAGAGTATGGAAGACACTATGATATTGCTTCCTCCATACGATATAAAGGGTAAAGGTATGCCCACCACCGGCATGATACCCATAGCCATAGCAAGATTTATAAAAGAATGAAAAAATATAAAAGATGCCACCATAATTACAAAAATTTTTTCTGTATATAATCTAAGATAATAAGATATCACTATAAGCCTTAAAACTAAGTATATGTATAAAAAGATTATAAATAAAGATGCCATAAAACCAAACTGCTCTGCTATCACTGAGAATATAAAGTCTGTGTGGCGCTCTGGTAAAAACAAAAGATATGATTGGGTTCCTTTTAAAAAACCTTTGCCAAAAATACGACCTGAGCCAATAGCTATTATTGACTGAATTAGCTGATACCCCCCTTTAGCATAGTAAGATTTTGGATTTATCACAGTTAATATTCTCTCTTTTTGATATTGTTTCATAAAATGCCACATAAATATGGGGGTCAATATGGCTATAGGTATGGCATATCTAAAAAAGTGTTTTGGAAATTTTGCAAAAAATACGATGGATAAAACCGGTAACATCATAACCACCGCAGAACCCAAATCAGGTTGCTTGTATATAATCAAAAAAGGTATGCCTATGGCAAGAAGTATATAAAATATTTTTTGAGCTTTTAAATAAGGACTCATATAGATTATATAGATTACTACCAATATCACCGATACTTTCATGAACTCTGAGGGCTGTATGCCAAAAGGACCTATACCGATCCACCGTTTGGCTCCATATATGGTTTTACCCACAAACATCACAAGTATTAGTAAAAATAAATTGAATCCATATATGAGGGGAGATAAAGATAGCACGGCTTCAAACCTTATCCTACTTATAGCATACATGATGAGCCAGCTTAGTATTATATATATAAGTTGTTTTATGAAAAGCCCATATTGAAGCCCGTAGTTTGTATGGATAGAACTAAAAACACCTAATAGTCCCACCAACTGAATAAGCATTATTGTTATTAAAACATCAACGAGACGCATTTAAGATATAAAATATAACAGAGCTAAATATCAAAGAGTCAAATCTATCCAGAAATCCACCATGAGGTCCAAATACATTAGAAAAATCTTTTATATCGTATTGCCTTTTTATCAGGCTTTTAAAAAGATCACCAAAAAGACCCACAAAAGATATTACAACACCAAGCATTATACCCTTAGAGAATCCAAAATATATAACATCAAACACCAAACAAGAGAATAACCCGCCCACAAGCCCTTCTATAGTTTTATTTGGGGATATATAAGGAGAGAGCTTATGCTTGCCAAAATGCTTACCCACATAATAGCTTATACTATCCAAAAGCCATATAGATACGATAAGACCAAATATATAAAAGTTTCCAAGGCTTTTAACCTTATAAATATAAGAAGGCATTAAACCACTTAGAAATAGCACAAAAAAGTCTTTGTAAAATAAATCCATGTCTTTTGTTATTAAAAGCTCAAAAAACATTGTCAAAGAAAGCCATATGAGTCCGTACTCTATATGCCAAGCACTGAGAAATGCTATCGGTATTGCCAAAAAACTTGTTATAGATTCTTTTTGTTTTAGCTCCTTTGCTACAAAAAAGCTAAGTATGGCAATCCCAATGAGGGTAATAAACTTAAAAGACAATAAAAATATTAATGTAAAAAGTCCTACAAAGAACCCGTATCTTTCTCTCACTGGATTTCAATCTCTGATTTGGCTAAAGCTGCTTCTATGCTGTTTGGATATAGTCTTATAAGGTCTTTATAATATTTGTCGGCTTGGGCTTTTTGACCCATCTCTTTATATATGTTAGCAGCAGAAAAATAGGCGGATGGTGCTTTAGAGCAAGAGGATAGTTCTCCTTTTTTACATTTATCTATCAAAGATAAAAGCACTGCTAAGGCTCTGTTGTTGTGATGTAAAGACTTGTAAGACATGCCAAGCCAATAATAAGCGTTGCTGGTAAGAGTGTTATTTGGATATCTTAGTATGTATTGCTTGAATAAATTCTTAGCTTGCTCATACTGTCTAGATTGATATGCGCTGTAGGCATTTTGATACAAAGACCTAGGGGTTTCTTGGGTCTGAGGCACAGACATAGGAGTTTGGGGTGTGTTAGTTCCATTTACAAGGGCTTGCAGATTTGGTTCAGGTCCTTGATTAGGAGGTTGATTTATAATGGTAACTGTATTGGATAAATGTTTAACACCTTGGGAGGGGTTTATGGTGGGTAGAGAAGATATTGGGTTAGGAGAGCCTGTGGGTGGGATTGATTCTTGTGGATGGTGGGTTATGTTGTCATAAGCAGATAGGCCTAATTTTACCCTCAAATCTGCTAAGGATTGATCCAGTGAGTCAAGTCTTCTGTTTATCTCCATTATCTCTTGCTGTTGGGTCTGATAGTCTTGCTGTAGCACGCTTATGGGGTTGGGGCCTTGTTGGACTTGCTCTGCACAACTGCTAAGCAATAGCGACATTCCCAATATCAAAAATAATTTTTTCTTATCCATAAAAACATTTTAACATATTCTAAGCATCCTCTATGATAGTTTCTACGCTTTTACGTTCAAAAAGATTTGATATCTTCGGAAGTATGGTGGATTTTACTACGAGCTTCACATCGTCAGATTCATTTAACTTTCTGACACATCTTATGGTATCTCTCATAGAAAATACAAAATCCACCGCCTCTTCGGACTGTCCTGATTGATAATCTCTGTAGGCTTTTCTTATGGATGATGCTATTTTTAAAAGC
>DDOS01000078.1:0-4203 GCA_002341805.1 Aquificaceae bacterium UBA2488
ACCCCCACCACCACCAGCTACTCAAGAAGCTCCACCGCCTCCACCACCAGTGAGCAAACCAGTGCATGTTTATCATGGCACTTATGGATATTATAGAGTGAAACCTTGCGATACTCTATCCACAATAGCTCAGAAGATATATGGCACTCAAGTATATTGGCCATCTATATATGACTTAAATAGAAGAGCCATAGGTAGAGATCCATGGATATTAAGAGTGGGCATGAGATTAAGGTATCTAACTCATCTAACACCTGCTGAAAGAGCAAGAGCCAGACGTGAGTTTAACTACTGGACGCTAAAATACAAAAATAGAAAACGTAATCCTCTTTGTATAATCCACGGAAAACCAGTGGAAGTAGGTGGGCATCATGCTGCAAAACCTCACAAAGCGGCTAAAGTCCACAAAGCTATGAAAGCTAAAGCTAAGAAGAAGTAATTAATATATAGCCCGCTTTCGGCGGGCTCTTTGTATTTTTATATTTCTTAGATATATTGTTTTTGTAAGTTGTGAAAGTATAACCTGTTTGCATATATAGATATGTTTTATTTAGCTGATTATTAATTATATATTTCTTTTATGATAGGAGGCGGTCTAGATAATCAGAATTAGTATTATCGAATTATCAAGATCCTTATACGGCTCTTAGTTTCTAAATATGCAGATATTTTTATGTAAAGGTTTATGCTATAATGAATAAATGGGAAAAACTAAGTCAATTATTATATCAATACCTATATTTTTAACCATATTCAGATTGGCGTTAGCTATTATACAGATAAAGCTAAGCAAGAAAGACAGCCTTCTTCATAAATATCTTGTTGAAGATGAAGCTATTTTAGCCTATGGAAATCTTATTTATATAAAAAGAATATTGCAAGCGGTTTTATCGATTTTGATAGGTTTTTTAATTGGTATTGCAGTGTTTGTGGGAAGTGGTAATGGTTTTTGGGCTCTTACGATAATATTGTATTTTATTATGTTTTCGGCTTTTAATATAATAAATAGTTATGTGTTAAAGAAAACCACATACCTTGTCATAACCAATAAAAGGCTTATCACTCTACAAGGTGTATTTAGAAATGATGTATATGATTATCAGCTGGATAAAATATCAAATATATCCATGAATCAAGGCATATTAGGTAGGATATTTAATTATGCTAAAGTCTCTATAATAAGCACAGGTGGATCAGAGTTAAAAATAGGTAATGATGAGCTAAATCTAAAAAATGCAGAAGAATTCATCAAAGCTTTTGTGTCTGTTAAATCTTCTTAAAAGCCAAAAACAATAGGGGCAAAGCCCCCTGATATATCTTAGTTTATGTTTATCTTTGTACTTTGAGACTCTTCCTTTTTAGGAAGTCTTATTTCTAATATACCATCTTTGTATTCGGCTTTGGCTTCCTGAGCCTTGACATTTTGAGGTAGGGTTATGACCCTTTCAAAGGTACCATATACACGTTCTACTTTGTGTATGGCTTCTGTATTTTCTTCTTTTTCCTCTTTCTTCTCACCTTTTATATATAGGGCGCTGTCTTTTACCGATATGTCTAAGTCTTCTTTTTTGATGCCTGGGATTTCTACTTTTATCACCACATCTTTGTCGGTCTCGTAGATGTCAATGGCTGGTATCATAGACCCAGAAGCATACACTGAAGGCACCAAGTTTTGAACTAAGTTGTCAAACTCGGCCTTTACCTTTTCTAACTCTCCAAAGGGGTTCCATAAAGCTAAACCTCTTCTCATAGCACTTACCTCCTTTTAAAGTTCTATATTTCAATATAATCCATTCATGAAATTTGTCAAGAATTTTTATATAAAATATTAGTATAGTAATATAAAGTATATGACAAAATAGTATCAATGTATTATAAACATATCACCTATATCACGTCCATAAAAACTGCTTATATATTTAAAATCGCCGAAATCTATAAGTAAAAGCGCAAGGTTGATATTTTCTTTTTTATATCTGTCTTGTAATTGCTTAAATTCTTTTATAAATCTATCTCTGTTTAAAAGCCTTGTAAGATAATCTTTCAAAAGCCTTTCCTTGTATTGAAATTCTAATGATTTATAATCTCCGACAATATAATCGTATTTTTTAGTTATCTCGATTAACATATTTTTAAGTATTCTTTCTTTAGTTTGATAATCCATCAAGATTCCTCCAATCCTACCAATACGAAGGTTTTGCTATAAAAATTTCCTGATTTCCCAAATCTATCAAGTCCTATTCCTCCAAAGGTTAAAAAGCCAACAATTAGTAAATTCTCTAATAGGTTTTTGTAAATTTTTTGCTCCTCCGATTCTTTTTTATCTGCTAGTAGTACATAATTTCTAGCAACCCAGCTTATATTTAAAATAACATCTGGTTTTCTTCTGTTATGAGTGATGACGTTTAAAAACTCTTTACGTCCTAAACTAACATCATTTAATATATCTTCACTATCTCCGGTGGAAAGCTTTATTAGATGGCCTTCTTTAACATTTCCAAAAAACTTTACATGCTTCTCAGTGCTGCTAAACTCAATAAAGGTTCTTATGGAGGACACGTAACTTCCTTTTTCTTCTATAATAATCAATGGAAACTTCCAAAGAATATCAGCGATCACATCAGCTGTTAAATCCTTAGGCTCAAATCCAGTGTTTATGAGAAGATTGGTTAGGAAATATTCTACACTCATCCCATCTATTTCGTACATTTTATTATCTTTTGCTTTTGTGATGCGATATGTTGTTCCAACGTATATAAATCCAAAAGAAATTTATTGTAAGAGATTACATTTTTTAGTTTTATTATTATGAAAGCTTTTTCATGGATTTCTCCGCCTTTAGAGATATAGCTGTTAAAACCCTTTAAGTTTGAAGATGCAACACCCCCCCATATAATTTTATCTTAGGAGCGCCCTCTAATTCAAAAATATAGTCCAAAAGACTATTTATATAGACTGTTTGAGCAGTTGAAAACATTAAGTATGTAGAATTGCCTTCTTCTAAAAATTGAATTACCCTGTTTTTAAGCTAGATATGTCATGATTGGAAAAGTCTTTGCATAAGAATATATCAAATCCTCCATCTTTTTCAAACTTTATAGAAAATCCACCAAAATGGTCGTATCCTAAATTGTTATCTTCCATAACACCGATTGTGAATGTGGTAATATAAGTAGTTTTCCCAATACTATTTTTTAAAAGCTCAAAATACGGATTTAGAATATATGTAAAATGGCAAAAATAGAACAAAAATATCTGGATTTGATTCTTCGTTAACTTGTTTTACTTTCTCTATAAACATTATAGGATCTTTTTCAAAAAAGTATTAATTTTCATAATCTTACTATTATTTTATAATATATTTATCTTGTTTGCAACTATATTGTGTTATGGATATTTCTAATTATGTTATAAACTTTGTAAAATATCACGGCTATGAGGGGGTATTTTTAGTTGGGTTTACCCAAAGTGTAATACAGCCTATGCCAGTGCTTCCTTTTATAATAATGAGCAAGCAACTTGGCCTTAACCCTATCTTAGTTAGTATAATAGGTGTTATCTCAAATGTTTTGGGAGCTATCGTGTCTTATTGGCTTGGATATTTCTTAGGGGAGAATGTAGGCAAAAGAATACTATCTGAAAAGCAGTTTTTAAAAGCTCGGGCTTTTTTTGATAGATTTGGCATATGGGCAATTTTGATAGGAGAACCTTATAAGGCTATATGTTGGATAGGCGGTATATTGAGGTTTAACTTTTATAAATACATAATAATGACATCTATATCAAGAGTTTTGCATACTGCTCTTTATCTAATGCTTAGTCATGCTATAAACAACATCTTCTAAACTGTTTTATAAAGCTCTAATATATTTATGGGCTCTTTAAAAGCACCGCTTAGTTCTAATATATATAAATCTCTTAATACTCTAAATCTATCCGCATCTTCAAAGTCTTGCATTACCTCAAAAGCTTCTAACAGGTTATATCCACCTGTTCTTTCTTTTAATTCTTTTAAAAGCTTTAGAAGCTCATCTTTTGATATTTCTATTTTTGTATATTTACCTTGTACGGATATCATATCGCTCATAAATCCTCCTTTATTCCATAGCCCTTAATTTTATATAATTAAACTCTTCTTCATCTATTTCTCTTTGCTGAAGGTATAGCTTAGCACATTGAGTAAATGTCATAGAGAATCCACCT
>DDOS01000078.1:4211-10943 GCA_002341805.1 Aquificaceae bacterium UBA2488
TTCTATGTCGTTGAAGTTTCCATCAGCTATCATAGTTCTTATAGGCTTATTTGGGACCAATATATCATATATAGGTAAGAGTTTTTTGGCTTTTGATCTATATAAAAATTGAGATATAATAGCCACTATCTGAGAGCTAAAAAGCCCAAGAAGCTCTTTAGATCCAAATTGATTGAGCAATGAAAAAGTAGCGCTGACGCTTTTTGTATGAAGTGTAGAGAATACCAAATGCCCACGAGCAGCCATGTCTAAAAGCGATATGATCTCATCCTCAGACCTTACCTCACCAAAAAGTATAATGGATGGATCGCTTCTTAAAGCTATCTTCAAAGCATGTTGAAAACTCTTTACTTGTCCTGGCATGTTAAACTGTCTTACTATAGATTTCCTGTACAAGAATCTATACTCCACAGGGTTTTCGAAGGTTAATACCACTACATTGTGATAATCTGATAAAAATCCTATCTCAGCTGCAATAGATGTGGATTTTCCAGATGTAGTTCCTCCAGTGTGTACCACCACGCCGCTTCTTGCTTCTTTTATATACTCTAAGACTTCTTTGGGTAGCCTTACCATCTCTATAGTAGGCAATTCATAAGAGAGTATTCTTATAGCAAGGCCAAGCCCTTCTAAAGACTCTGCCACAGATACTCTATAAAGGCCATAGTTTTTTATGGCAAAAGAGTATTCAAAAGTGGAGTATTCTTCCATTGCTTTTCGACATTCACGCGTTTCGGCGGTTATGTTTATAATTTCTTCCACGTCTTTGGTGCTGATCCTATGCATGCCAGGTATGACCGAATATCGTTTTGCTATTCCATATCTTGGAATATGGTTAGCTATTATCTGAAAATCTGTGGCGCCAAGCTTCTTACCCTCTTCAAAAATAGTTAGTAGCCTTTCTGGTATATCTTTTATTTCCAATGTTTTCATGCTTTTATTATAAATTATCTACATATAAAAGTGCAAGAGATAAAGCTTCCCACAGCGCAAGGATCTCCTATGCTAACATTGGTATGGGATGTATTTGTACCATAAGGTGAGTTGTTTTTGTATGGCATCATTTGTGAATAGGGTATATAGTTTGGATTTTGAAGATTGTAAAAGCACGATACACAGGTATTTGATATGATATTTGATATAGATTTGTATAAAATCCCTTCTCCAAAAGCACTAACAGAAGCACAAGAGAAAGCCACATTTGATCCATTTATGTTGTTTACGTTCCCACTTAAAGATGGTAAAAATCCCCATGCGGTATTAAAATCATTTGGATTTGGACAGTTATTTTGAATGCTTAACCATCTTACATTTTCACAAGCATTTATAAAAGCTTGGGTTATATTGTCTTTGTATATGCTTATAACAGATGTATTTGAGTAATAGCTATTTGTATTTAAGCTTTTATTGGGTAAATTTGATACAATATGCTGTTCAATGATGTTTTTATTTTGAGGGGTATTTAAAGCATGATACAAAGCCCCCACATGCATGAAACTTGCCAATATGTATGTAAATATGGCAATCACTAAAAAAGATGCTACTATGAGTAACATATTTACCTCATGGATATGTAAACTGAAGATAGCAATAGTATATGCCTTGAGTTATACAGCTTGCACTTGTGTTGGCAAGTTCTATAGCACCTGCAAACGGAGGGCAAGAGCTTCCAGAAGTTTGACAATTATTCATGTAGCTATAAGATGGACGAACATCTACTACGGTAGCATTTATGAGCGGGTTTATGGTTATAGAATTTCCAAACCCATCTGTGTAATAATATCCTGAGGCGGTGAAGCTAAGGCCAAGGTTTTGTAAAAGTGTTGAAAGAGAATAAGGAGGATTTGGAAAGGTTATGTTTGTGCAAGAGTTTGAGCATACTTGAGGATTTGGAGATGAAGAGCAAAGGATATTGGGTGTAGTCGTATAAGCTTGTAATATCCAAGGTATATNNGCTTGATTCCATACCCCCAGTCCAATTGCTTCCGTTCCACGTACAGGAGTTTGCAACTTCTGAGGTTCTTCGTTGGAGCACATAGTTTTTCATGGCAGAAGATATTTGTTCAAACTTTGAAAGGGATATATTTTGAAGATATTGATATATGGGAGTATAATCCACCACATAAGGAGGTGATATAGGACTTGCAGGATTGCTTGGTTGTAAAATTGTGTAAAATGTTATGGATGGCATCACGCTTGGATCAGGATTTACAAAGGTGTAAGAGTTGATATAATTGGTATTTGAGCAAAAATCTATATTAGAAGCTGTAACACTTGGACAAAATACTGATACGGTATAACTATTAACTATGCTTATACTACATCCAGCTTGGCTAAATGCACTCTCTATAGAGGGCATTATATTTGTAAGACTTTGACTTAGCACATAAGAAAAGCTTATGCCGTTGTTAGTACTTATGATATTACAAGGTAGTGGACTTGCAGGACAAGATGCATATCCGTATGACCCACTTGAACCGCAACTATTTTCTGCTTGAGTCATATCAAGATATACGTTTAGCAATGCGTTTTTTAGGTTTATAGATTTTATTTGAGAAGAGGCTATATCTGTACTTTTATTAAAAGCTGGAATGAGATAAAATATACCTGTTAAGACTGATGAGAGTATAGACAATGCCAGTATTATCTCAAGTATAAACCACATTAGGATTCACTCCAAGTAGGACAAAAGCTTAAAACCGGAAGGTTTGTGTAATAAACCCCGCTTACGGTAGATGAGTTTGTGGAAGAAGCATTTCCAAAAAAGCAAGTGGCGCTTATGGTATAGCAAGTGCTAGTACTATCTCCAGCAGGACAAGATGTCTTATTTCCAACTACATTATTTGCACTTCCTGGATTTGAAAAATCATAACTGCAAGATGTAGGAGCAAACACCACAAACTCGGCTCCTATGGGAGAAAACACTTGGGACTTTGAGCTGTTGTAAGTACAAGAAGGCATCCAAACGGTACCAGAGAACCCACTTACCACTTGCCCGTTTTGATAACTGGCGCTTATTAAAATTGTTTGATACTGCATAGTGGTATAATCTGCTATACTAAAGCATGTTTGAGAGCCATTTATTGGGAAACAAAATGTAGTGGACATAGTATCTATGGTAGAGTTTGTTATGGAAGAAAATGTAATGGTGGATGATGTAATTGTAGCACCACCTATGGTTTTAGACAACATATTTATATTTGGATTTGCAAGAGGCGTGAATGTATATGAGGAAGAAGATTGTAAATAAGTACTTAAGCTGTTAAAACAATCCTTTATAATACCTTGACCGTTGTTCCCTGCCCCACATAAGTTTTGTATGAGGACTTTATAAACATCGTTGGTTTGATGCATGTACATATCTATATCAGGTGGAACTACATAGACTACTGGATAAGCGGATTTACTGAAAAATATAATACTAATACCCCCAAGTATATATGCTTTTCTTATACTGCTATTTTTAAAAGTATTAAAACTCATAGATAATATTATATTGTTTTTAGGTAAAATAGCGATGATTTATTTTAACCTGCGACATTCATCATGAAATGAGAAACTTTATTTATGAGTTCAAAAGCTAATTGGAAATAAGGTATTATGAGCATTATAAGAGGTATGACTACAAGACCAATGGCGGATATGCTGGCGATAGCTGCTACTCCTTCCACAAACACACCAAGATTTTGAAGCTTTTTTTCAGATAATTTAAAAAGCGCTTCTCTAAATTTTCCAGTATAAAAAGCACTTTCCAAAGAAGCTATTTCTGTAAGTTTTAGAACAGATCCAAGAGCTTCCAAAAATCCTTCCAAATTAAGCGGGACTTCTTCAAAAGCTCTTCTTATTTTACCTCTTGTGGTATCTTGGATATAAAGCATTATATCTTCTATGGATATATTTGCCATGTAAAACAATCTGCTTGTGTTTAATATACGGACTCCTTCGAGCTCTTTAAATATATTCTTTACTATGGGTGTATAATCTGGTTTTATGACCACAAAAAATATGAAAATACCAAGTATAAATAGGTTTATAGGTATAAAAAATTTCATCAAAAAAGGAAGATAAACAGGCGCTTTTACAAGTTTGGTGGCTAATAGTGTACCTGCTATCTTATGAAGAACATAGTCTGCCAATATAACTGTGGCTATAAAAGTAAAAATAGGCATCATGATCATTTGTATTAGTTTTGATTTGGCTTTTTCTATTGCATCTGATATATTTTGAAGTTCTTCCAATATTCTATAAACAGGCAATGATTTGTTTTCGGCATTTTTTATTATTGTAATAGCTTCATCTGATAGATAGGGTTCATATACCTCTGATTTTTTTAAGCCATTTGTTATATCTTCTGCGATATCATCAAGTTCTGGCCAGTTTAGATATTTGTTTACTCTTTGGTATATCTCTTCTACAGATATATTTGCATATCCAGATTGGACTTCAGCTTCATATATAATGCGTTGAAGCTCCTTTTTTCTATCAAGCATAACTATTTTAGTAAAAATAAATCTATATCAGCGCTTATGTTGTTTTCGCTGTTGGTTTTACCAGATACAATATCTTCTAAATTTGCCAGTTTTAAGCTTTTAATATAATCTTTACAATAATAAGCTGTTTTAATAAAAGCATAAAAAGTATTATAATCTTTGATAGTTCCTTTAAACTCCTCGTTATCTACATTGTATAGATTTAATCCGTATTTCAAAAAATCCATGCCACAAGTCTTATTATCTAAATTGTCTAATAATTTAGTATCTATGGATTTTAGATTTATATTTACAGTTTTGGAATAAACTGGAATAGGCTTTGTGGTAATCAAAATAGAACCTTTTGCTGGATATGCAAATCTAAATGTGATAGATAAGTTTCCTGCGATGGTTTCGTCTTTACCTTGGGCGGGCGGATTGTCTTGCAATGTATATGATATATCTGATATATAAGCGGGAAGTCCCACTGATGTGGTTTGCTCTATGGCATAGGCTATGTTATAAAGTGCGTCTTTTGTTATATCCTCTTCTAAAGTTTCTTTTTGCTGTGGAGCCAGAGTTTTACCTATCTTAGGAGGACTTGGATGTTTATTTGATATAGGTGTGATGGCGATTTTTTTATTATGGCTTTTAATAAAATAAACCCCAAAACCAAGGATTATAATTACCCATGCTGAAATTAAAGATACGACTTTTGGATCTTGATACCAAGGAGGACCGTATTGTTTTTTTAGCTTAGAGATGGGTTCTTTTATGATAACAAGAGGCTCTCCAAGATACTCGGCAGATACGTAGCTTTCTGGATCTTGATCTGACAGTATTTCTTTTTCTGTTATCTGGATTCTATCTGGAAATATAGAATATTCGTAAAATTTTTTCTTTTCTGGGATAATTCTAACGGCTAAATTTATATTTTGATCTTGCATATACATTATGTCATATAGATAATCTTTAAGCTCCTTTTGTTCAACGCAGTAATATTTTTTTCTTTTTCCTTCTTTTTTTACTATGCAGTGCTTATTCTTCTCTGGTTTTCTTGATATTGTTACGTTTGCCATATTACTTAGTTTTAGCCCAATATACTTGGTTTTGGTTTACAATGAGCTTGTACTCTCCTTCTTGATATCCATTGGTATAAACTTGCCCAGAAGGAGATATGGCATAACACCCGTTGGAGCATATTATCATACTTATATCTGGAATGGGCGGCATGGGTTGGATGGTGCTAGTTTTCTTAGAGTTAGCTGGTGGGTTTTTTATAAGCTGAGATAAAGAGGGCAACTGAGATTGGACTGGTTCTTGCGATAATTTTGAACTAAATTTTTGTTGTTTTGCCTTATTTAATTTCTCTATGTAAAAGCTTGCAAACGCATTTGAAGAAGGCAATGTATTTATTATTTCATCAGGGGTTGGCATGATGGATTTTAGATTTAGCTTATTTGAAGGAATATTGCTATTTTGCTGTTGTTTAGGCATGTTAGACATTCTTGAGGATAAGATATTCACTCTTTGTTGCATTTTGTTATACTGTTCTGTAAGGTTTTTTATTTTAAAATAAAGTATCACACTGCTTATAACAGCCCCAAAGATAAAGCCTATACTTAAACCAATCAATAAGATAATGTTTTGATTTTTTGTGGGCTTTTTAGCTGATAATGGAGTGGGTTCGTATTGATCAATATTTTCATCTTTATTGGAATAGTCTTTTTTGAACTTAGAAAATAACTTTTGTTTTACCTCTTCGTATTTAGCTTTTAGTTTAGAGATAAACTCCTCTTTGCTCATTGTTGACCAAGACCTTCATAGGTGATTGTTATAATAAATTGGACTTTATTGGAATATTTATCTGTATTACCAAAAAGATATTTTATCAAGGGTATTCTTATTAAGAAAGGTATACCGTTTTCATTGTTTTTGTTTAAATCGTAAACAGAACTTATTAGAGCGATTGTCTGCCGTTGCTTTAATACAGATGTTAGTATAGAGTTTTGAGAAGATATCTGCGGGAATTGAATAGGTACTGTAACTCCTGATGATATGTTTATATTTTGAGTATTAAATCCTTGAGATGTGTTTTGAGAATAATAAACATCCACCATGAGTCTATTGTTGGATGTGAGCCTTGGAAGTATTGTCATGCTTGTACCAGTATTAAGATAAGAAACTACTGGTATATAGACGGGGCTACTAACTACTCCGTTGTTATAAATAGGCGGTATATATATGTTGTAAGAACTTATGT
>DDOS01000080.1 GCA_002341805.1 Aquificaceae bacterium UBA2488
AATCTATCTGGTTTTAATCTTTTTATAATCTCTCTCATACCTCTTGATTCAAGCTGGAATACACCTATTGTATTGCCAGTACCTAAGAAGTCGTATATCTCTTTATTGTTAAAATCCAAAGACAAGAAGTCCATATCTATGCCTTTGTTTTTTCTTATGAGTTCTCTCATTTTCTGAAGTTCTGTTAGGGTTTTAAGCCCTAAGAAATCCATTTTTACAAGACCAAGGTCTTCCAATACGCTCATATCGTATTGAGTAGCTATGTTTGATTCTTGGGTTTTAGCGTTTCTATCTACATATAATGGTATCAATTCCTGAAGGGGCTCTGGAGCTATGACAATACCTGCAGCATGTAAAGAAGTGTGCCTTGTAAGACCTTCGAGCTTTATGGATATTTCTATAAGTTCTTTGATGTTTTGATCTTTTTGTGCAAGTTCTCTAAATTTTTTAACGTTGTCTTCTATATCTCCTCTATGACCATATTTTTCTTGAAGTTCTTCTATGGGTGTTATATACATCTCTTCTAAATTTAACCATGTACCCTGGACATTTCCTTGAGGTATTAGCTTTGCTAAAACATCTGCATCTTTATAAGCCATACCCATTGCTCTGGCAACATCTCTTAGGGTTTGTTTAGCCTTCATTGTGTTGTAGGTGATTATTTGAGCCACGGAATCATGTCCGTATCGTTCTTTTACATAGTTTATAACCTTATCTCTATTGTCCATGCAGAAATCTATATCTATATCAGGCATAGATATGCGTTCTGGATTTAAAAACCGCTCAAAGATGAGCCCATGCCTTAATGGATCAACATCTGTTATATTAAGTGCATATGCTACCATAGAGCCAGCCGCAGAACCTCTTCCTGGTCCCACTGGCACCTCATTTGACTTTGACCATCTTATAAAATCAGAAACGNNCGATGAGAAAATACCCTTCAAAACCCATTCTTTGAATAACATCAAGCTCATAATAAAGTCTATCCCAATAATCCTTTTCGCTAAATCTCTTATCCGTTTGATTTTTTTGTATTCTGCTTTTAAGACCTTCTTCGGCAAGATGCTTGAAGTATTCTGATGTAGATTTTAGTTCTTGTCCTTTTAAAAACTCTGGAAACTTATAGGTTTTATCTTCAAATATGCTAAAACTATCACTTATTTTCTCTGCTATCTCTACAGTGTTAAGAAGTGCTTGTTCCCATCCATCATATTTTCCTTCAAACTTCTTATACATTTCTTCTGGGCCGGCAAAATGCATGCCTTCATAATGCCCGAATGAATCTTCTCCAAGCTCTTGTATGGTTTTTTTCATCTGTATAGCCATTAAAACATTATGGGCTTTTTGGTCTTCTTCATTTAAGTAATGACAATCATTTGTAGCCACAAACTTAACATTGTATTTTTTAGCTATTTCAATGAGTACTCCATTGGCGGTTGCTTGGGCTGGTATATGATTAGATTGGAGTTCTAAATAAAGATCTTCTCCAAATATATCTTTAAATTTCTTAACCCAATCAAGAGCTATATCTTCTTTACCTTGAGCAGCATAAAAAGTAGGCACACCTTTTAAGCAAGCAGTAAGAGCTATTAGACCCTCACTATGTTCAGATAGGGCTTCATAATCTATCCTTGGCTTATAATAAAACCCTTCTTGATAGGCGATAGAAGAAAGTTTCATCAGGTTTTTAAGACCCACATCATTTTTTGCAAGAAGTATGATATGATGGTTTACTCTATCGGTTATATTGTCTTCTGAGCCTTTACCAGAGTGCTCTGTTCTTTTACCCGTAGTAAAGTAAGCCTCCACCCCTATTATAGGTTTTATACCTTTTGATTTCATCTCCTTGTAAAAATTGACGGTGCCAAATAAATTCCCGTGATCTGTGATAGCTACTGCTTTATAACCATATTCTTTGGCTTCCTCTGATAATTTTTTAATCTTTATGGCACCATCAAGCAAAGAATATTGAGTATGTAGATGTAAATGCACAAAATCTTTCATATCTAACTACTATATCTTTGTTTATTGGCTTTTTCAATGATAACTCTTAGTGAAAATATTGAGCTATTACTTTGATTTTATCAGACTAAAGGATACAACACTTGCCTGAGCTAATAATATACCTATAAAAAAAGATATTATATTAAAACCTATGTGCTTGTTTAATATTAAAAATATTATTGCAAAAGCGCTAAGAGATAGAAACCAACCTATATAATATATATATTTTCTTCTAAACACAAATTTTACTCTAATTCTCAATATTATAAGATAAAAAATACCCATTAAATATCCCATTAAAAGCCCAGAAACTATTATCATTCTTGAGTATTTGTCTCAACATGTGATGCATCGTTTATCTTTGTCACCGTTAATTTTGATGGACATCTATTTGCAAGCTCTTCCACATGCGTTATAATGCCAATGACTTTGTCTGTTTTTTGACTTAAAAGCTCTATAGCATTGCCTACTCTATCAAGAGTTTCTCTATCAAGCGTGCCAAACCCCTCATCTATGAAAAGGGATCTAATATTGGTAACTCCGATGGCTTCTCCCAAAGCTAAGGCAAAACAAAGAGAACTTATAAAGGTTTCTCCTCCACTTAGAGATTTTATAGGTCTTTTACCAAAAGTATTCTCCACAAATATATCATCCTCGTTTTCCAATAAAAATGCATAGGGAAACCCCGTTATATCAGCATAATAATTTGCATACTTTAAGAGATTTTCTATTATCTTTTTAGAAATATAGTCTTGAAAGTTTCTACCTTGGAGGTCTGTGTTTATTTGTTTATATACTTCGTTTTCTGCCATTAGCTCTTCTAATGTGCTGCTAAGCTCTTTGGCTTTTTCTTGATTGATTTTGATTGTTTCAATTCTTGTTAACAGAGATCCTTTTTCTTGATTTAAATTTTCTATATTACTATTTGTATCATATATTAGTTTTTCTATTGTCTCTAAGGATTCTTCTTCAAGGATGCTGTTAAGCTCTTCTTGCTTTGAGTTTATATCATCTTTAAGGGCTTTTATGTTTTGCTGGTATGTTATATATTTATTTTTATAATCTTCTAACTTCTCAAGCTCTTCTAGTGTCTTAGCTTGATCTTCTATGTTTTTTAGCTTTTGGGATAAACTATATAGTTCTTGTTCTGTATTTTTAATATCTTCTTCTATGTGGGATATGTCTTTTTCTAAAAGCTCCAAAACTTTATTATAATCATTGTATTTATCTTTTAGTTTTTCAAACTCAGCTTTTGTTTGTTTGATATCGTTTTCTATTTCTTTTATCTTTTCTTCAAATCTCTTATAAGTGTTTTCTTTGTTTACGAGATATTTATCTTGAAGGTTTAAGTTTATTAATTCTTTTTCTATGTTAGATAGTATATGGATTTTTTCGTCTATTAGACTTTGTAATTCATTTACATTTTTTATTGTATTTTCAATATCTTTTTCTAAGTTGATCTTTTGTTTTAATTTATCTTGGATTTTATTTATAATGCTTAGTTCATTTTCCAAAGATTCTTTGTTGGATAGTTTTTCTTCATAAATTTCTATAGTATTTTGAATATCTTTTAACTGAGTTTCTTGGGAGTGTATCTCAAACTCTAACTTTGAGATATACTCTTTTGATTTGTTTATATTTTCTAATAGTTCATCGTAACGACTTGATATGCTCTCTATATGCTCTTTTTCATGATAAATACCGCCACATACTGGACATTTGTCTTGATCTTTCAAAAAAGATTTTATTATATTGCTGTATTGATATATGATGTTGTCTTTTTCTTTTTCAAGTTCTTGGTTTAATCTATTGAGTCTTTCTTGCTCGGATGATAGTGTTTTTTTCTTAGTTTCAATATTTTTTAAAAGCCCTAAACGTTGGGATTTGGCTTTTTCAAGCTGTTGGAGTGCTGCGTTTAATTCTCCAAGTTCTTTTGCTCTTTGCTGTTGCTCTTTTATGATATCATCTATGTGCTCTAAGCCAATAGATTGTTTTAGAGTGTTTAGCTCGGTCAATGTTTTATCAAGTTGGTTTTTTATGTTTGTAAGAGTATTGCTTTTATCGTCTAATTTTGTCTTTAAATTAGCGATGTCTTTTTCCACCATAATAGCTTCACTTAGTTTTGATATGATCTGTTTGCCTCTTGATAGTCTTTCCTCTTTTTGAGGTAATTCATCGTTTTTTTGTTTTATTTGTTCAAATGTTTCGAGGAATGTTTCATACTCTTGTTTTTTTGAGGTATATATGCTTTTTTGAGAAGATAAATTATCTTTAAGTATATTTTGTTTTTTAGATAACTCTACATACCTTTCTAAATCAGATTTTAAGCCAACGTATTGTTCTAAATAATCTATTTTTGATTTTAATAAGTTCATATCTTGCTCTTTATTTATCATATCCTGAAGTTTTTTTGAGTTTATAAAGATATACTCTTGAAGTTCTTTTTTTCTAAAGGCTTTTTGATGGCGTTCTTGAAGTGGTGTCAAAGTTTCTTTTAGAGCTTTTAATGTATTTTCTGTGTCAAATAGTTTTGATTGAAGTTCTTCCAGGCTGTCTTGGGTTTTTAGTGTCTCTAATTTAAACTTTATATTATTTATTTCGTCATTTATGTTTTTAAACTTAATTAAGGCTTTATCCTTAATTTTTTCTATCTTATCAAAACCTGTTAGTTTCATAACAAGCTTTCTTCTATCAGAGGGCTCATCAGGCTTTATAAATTTAGCAAATTCTCCTTGTGGTAGTAATATCACCTTTGTAAACGTATCATAGTCTATTTTTAGTATTTTTTCTATTTCTTTATTTATCAAATTATTTTTGTCTTTATCAAACAATATTTTACCATCTTTTAATATAGTTGCCTTTTGATGGGGTTTCGCAGATTTTATAGATGTAGAGTTTGATTTATCATCGGCGGAGTAGGATCTTTCCACAGTATAATAATGGCCGTTTATGTAAAAGGTAAACTCTACCAAAAGCCTATTTGAAAGTTTTGATAAGAGATTCTTTGAATCTTTTTTATCATCAAACCGTGGTGTTTTACCATATAAAGCATATACTATAGCATCTACGATGCTTGTTTTACCAGCACCAGTAGCTCCTGTTATAGCAAAAAGCCCAAGATCTGAAAAATCTATTGTGGTTGACTCTTTATAGGATAAAAACCCCTCTATTTTAAGTTTTACGGGTTTCATAAATCTTCAAATTTTCCGATAGTTTCATAAGGCCATTCTAACATACCACCTTGTATATTAAAAGCTTCAAAACCAAGTTGTTTTAAGGCGTAAGCAGCACATGCACTTCGTCCACCGCTTAGACATATTACCAAATATTTTTTATTTTTATCTAACTCTTTATATGTTTTCATTAGTGTATCAAGAGGATATAAAACAGCTCCATCTATTCGCCATTTATCATACTCCATTTTGGTTCTTACATCAAGAAGCACGTAATTTTTTTCTTCTTCTAAAAGTTTTTTAGCCTCTTGTGGGCTTATAGAAGGTACTTTGTCAAAACAAAGGCTTTCATGCTCCAACTTTCATTTCTCTCCTTACTTCTATAAGATTGTTATCTTTATCCACATACACCAAATATGGTTTGTGGTCAAACACCTCATCCTCTTCTACCTCTGCATAAGCAGCTATTATAATGATATCTCCTTTAGAGCCAAGCCTTGCGGCAGCACCATTTAGTCTTATCTCACCTAGTTCACCGGGTATAACATATGTAGAAAATCTACTGCCGTTTGATACATTGTATATATCTACTTTTTCAAAGGGCGCAAAGTTTCCAGCTTTTAACAATGTCTCATCTATAGAAATAGAACCTTCGTAATGAAGCTCTGAGCCTGTTATGGTAGCTCTATGTATTTTAGCTCTTAAAACATGTCTTCTCAAATATCAAAACCTCCTATTAAAAATTTAATAAGTTAATTTTAAGTAGTCAATACTTTATAACATCTTTCACAGATCCCGTCGTGCAGATGCTCTGTTATAAGCCAGCATCTTGGACATTTTTCTCCTTGGGCTTTCATGGCTTTTATTTTTAAAGAAGTGTATTCAGATGGTTCTACCTCTAACTTATCAAACTCCACTTGACTCACCGTGAAAAAGTATTCTAGATAATCTCCGTATTTATCAAGTAATGGTCTAAACTCATCATCTGGTTCTATGATTATTTTTGCCTCGTAAGGATGTTTGATGATATCTTCTTTACGTTTTAGCTCTATAGCTTTTAAGACATCTTTTCTTAAAAGAAGAAGTTTTTGATAATCTTTTACAAGGATATCATCTTTTATATCAACAGGTTTAAAATCATTCATAAAAACGCTCTCTGGAAGAGTATTATCTATGCTTTTCATATAAGAATAAACCTCTTCTGCACTAAAGCTTAAAGCAGGATAGAGTAATATAGTGAGATTTTTAAGGATATACCAAAGCACCGTTTGAGCGGATACTCTTTCAAAGGATTTTGATTTATACATATAGAGTCTATCTTTCAATACATCAAAATAAATAGCGGATAGATCTATGCTTACAAACTCCATCAATCTACGATAAAATCTATGATATTGATAATTTTTATAAAAGCCAAAAAGTTCGTTGAAGGTAGAAGAGGCGTTTATATACATATACTTATCAAAATGGTATAGCTTATCCACTTCAATATTCATATCCGGCGTAAAATCATACAAGTTTCCAAGGCAAAACCTCAAAGTATTTCTTATCTTCTTATAATCTTCTGCGAGTCTTTTTAGAATATTTTTTCCAAGTTTTATATCCTCAGAATAATCTTCTGATATAACCCAAAGTCTTAGTATATCAGCTCCATACTCTTTTATTATCTCAAAAGGGGATATCACATTTCCTTGGGATTTGGACATCTTATGTCCTTTTTCATCTACGGTAAACCCGTGAGTCAATATGCTTTTGAAAGGTGCTTCTTTATAAGAGGCGATGGATTCTAATAAAGATGCCTGAAACCATCCCCTATGTTGATCTGAGCCCTCCAAATACATATCTGCTTTTTCTATGTTTCTTTTTCTTAGCGCAGAAGCATGAGAAGATCCAGAGTCAAACCATACATCCAAAATATCTGATTCTTTTACAAACTCTTTAGCCCCACATTTTTTACAAGTGGTATTTGGAGGCAACAGCTCTTCTTCTTTTTTTATAAACCACTCATCTGCCCCGTAAGGAGAGTTTTCAAATATATTTGCTATATGTTCAAACACTTGTTCTTCTAAAAGTGGTTCATTGCAGTGTTTGCAATAAAATACTGTTATGGGCACTCCCCAAGAGCGTTGACGGGATATACACCAATCAGGTCTATTTTGAAGCATAGACCTCATACGATTTTCACCAGTTTTTGGAATCCATTTTACCTTATCAATTTCTTCTAAAGCTATTTCTCTTATACTTTTGTTATTTAGTTTTTGGCCTTTAATATCAACCCCTATAAACCATTGAGGTGTAGCTCTATATATAACAGGGTTTTTACATCTCCAGCAGTGTGGATAAGGGTGAGTAAGGGTTTCTTCTTTCAATAAAAATCCATCTTCTATTAGCTTTTCTATGATGACTTTGTTAGCTTCAAACACATTTATACCTTGTAAGAACTCTGGGGCTTGTTTGTTGAATCTTCCTGCATCATCCACTGGTGAGAAGACTTCAAGTCCATATCTTAAACCCACTATATAATCTTCCATACCATGACCTGGTGCCATGTGGACAAAACCACTACCAGTGCCTTCTTGCACAAACTCAGAAGGGTATATCTTACCCACTCTATCTATAAAAGGATGTTTGTATTCTAACCCTACAAGTTCTTCACCTTTAAAGGTTTTTAGTGGGCTTTTCCCTTCGGTATATGGGCTTTTAGTGGCTAAAATTATAATTTCATCATTTTCTTCAAAAGCTCCATACTCAATATCAGGGGATATCATAACTCCTAAGTTGGCGGGTAATGTCCAGGGGGTGGTGGTCCATATCACTATATAAGTGGGTTTATCAAATCCTTTTGGCGGAGTTAAAAGCTTAAATTTTACATATATGGATGTATCTGTTTTTTCTTTATATTCTACTTCTGCCTCAGCTTCGGCGGTTTTATCGTATATACACCAATAAACTGGTTTGTTGCCTTTGTATAAGACATTGTTTTCAAAGCATTTTTTTAACTCTATCACCTCTTGGGCTTCATAGCTTGGATTCATAGTAAGATAAGGATTATCCCAATCTCCTAATATCCCAAGCCTCATAAACTCCTCTTTTTGAATATCTACATACTTAAGAGCATATTCTCTACAGAGTTTTCTAAATTCATTCTTTGGTATATCCTCTTTTTTTGTCTTTTTAGCTTTTAGCTCTTTTTCCACTTGCTGTTCTATGGGAAGCCCATGGCAATCCCATCCTGGTATATAATCTACATTATAACCTTCCAAAAGCGCCACTTTTACGATGATGTCTTTTAAAATCTTGTTTAGAGCATGACCTATATGGATATTGCCGTTGGCATAAGGAGGTCCGTCATGCAATACAAAAAGGGGTTTATTCTTTCTTTGGTCCTTTAGCTTTTGATATAAGCCTTGCCAGGATTTTAAAATCTCTGGTTCCTTTTGGGCAAGATTTGCCTTCATGGGAAAATCTGTTTTCGGTAAATTAATACTATCCTTGTAATCCATAGATATATATTTTACAATATATTAGATATAAAGACCACAGAAAAATGTAAGTCTATTTATAGGTTTTGTGTTTATATCTTTCAAAGGCATTCTTTTAAGAGGATGGTATACATCTTTATCTATCTCTAAAAGGGGATAGTAAAAGAAATCCCTTTCTAAAAGATATGGGTGAGGCACTTCTAAGGGTTTTGTGAGTATTATGCTTTTATTAAATAAAAGTATATCTATATCTATCTCCCTTGGATGCCATCTTGGTCTTTCTTGACGACCTATGTCTTTTTCTATCTGTTTTATGGTTTTTAAAAGCTCAAAATCTCCAATGGATGTCTGTATCTTTGCTATAAAATTTAAAAAATTTGGTTGATTTTCTACCCCAAATGGAATGCTTTCATATACAAAAGAAATTTTTTCCACATGAGATATTCCTTTTAATCTATCAAGGGCTTTTATGAGGTAAGATATCTTATCTCCAAGATTGCTTCCTATACCAAGATAAACGGTATTCATAGGGCATTTGATATCTTATCTTGCCAATGTTTAGTATTATAAATAATTTTTTCTATATCAAGGGTTTTAAACTCGCCTTTATGATATAAGACTTTCCCTCTTGCTATGGTGGTTTCTATGTATGAGCTGTTTAGTGAATATAAAATGGATGCTTTTTTATTATATATAGGTATATTGGTGATATCATTTGGGTTTATGATGATAATATCTGCGTCAAATCCTTCTTTTATTTCCCCTGCTTTTATGTTAAAAGCCTCAAAACCGTTTTTAGTGGCTATTTTTATAGCTTTGTTTATGGGCATAGCAGTAGGATCTTGTAGGTATCCTTTTTGAAGTTTTGCCATTATAGACATCTCTTCCATCATGGATAAATTATCGTTTGAAGCCTCGCTATCTGTTCCAAGGGCTATTCTAACACCAGATTTTACATATTTCCAAATGGGTGCTATGCCAGACCCAAGTTTTAAATTGCTATCTGGACAATGGACTATTGTGATAGATTTTTCTTTAGCTATGGCTATCTCCTCATCGTTTAGATGAACTCCGTGGGCTCCTATAAATCTCTCATTTAAAAGCCCAATATCGTTAAGATATTCAATTGGGTATTTGCCATGCTCTAAATATAGGTTTTCTACCTCTTTTTTTGTTTCTGATATATGCATATGAATATATGCATTATACTCATCTCTTAGATTTATAACCTTCTTTAAAGTGGATTTTGAGCATGTGTAAGGACTATGTGGACATATCACTGGTATTATGCTTTTATTATCTTTAAAATTATGCATAAAATGTTTTGCTCTATCTATATGCTCATCTGGAGTAGAGGCTACTTTTGTAGGAAAATCAAGTATTCCAAAGCCAAGACCAGCTCTTATACCAGCTTGTTCTACTATACTTGCCATCTCTTCTTCAAAAAAATACATATCTAAAAAGAAGGTAGTACCTTCTCTTATCATCTTGGCAATGGCAAGCTCTGTGCCAGCTTTTACAAACTCCTTTGATACAAACTTAGACTCCAAAGGCCAGATAACTTTCTGAAGCCAATCCATAAGAGGTAGGTCTTGGCCTATACCTTTTAGTAAACTCATGGCAGCATGGGTATGCATATTAGCAAAAGCGCTCGTTATAATCTTATCTTTTGCATCTATTGTATCTTTTGATGGTTCTTCTATATGTGGTCTTATAGCTTTTATGATGCCATCCTTTATGCCTATACCTGTAAGTTTACCATCCAAATCTGCGTTTTTAATGATTAGGTCAAACATATTAGATGTTTTTTAATACATTTATAGTTTCTATCAAAGCCATGGCACTCTCAAAACCTTTGTTGCCTTGCTTGGTACCAGATCTTTCTATGGCTTGCTCTATAGAATCTGCGGTGATTATACCAAAAGCCACTGGTTTTTCTATCTCTAAGGATATCATGGCGAGCCCTTTTGAAACTTCTGCCGATATATAATCAAAATGAGGGGTTTGACCTCTTATTAAAACTCCAAGGGCTAATATTCCGTCCACATCTGTTTTTATGAGTTTTTTACAAGCTATAGGAATTTCCCAAGCTCCTGGAACTTTTACAAGCTTAACATGTTCCTCTTTTACACCGTGTCTTTTTAATGCATCATAAGCTCCTTCTACGAGCCTATCCACAAGGGTTGAGTTAAATCTCGAAGCTATTATACCTATTTTTAAACCTTCACCTAAAAATGAGCCTTCTATAAGCATATATACATTATAAGCTATTTTTGAGCTTTTTTCATAACTATTACTCTCACATAAACACTTTCTGATGCGTCTGGTTTTATTAAGAAAGGTATTGGAACCTTAATGTTTACTTTCGCAATGTTGATACCATCTTTTAGCATCCTTGCATCTATAAAAGCCTTGGTATTTTTTAAAAGTTTTTGATTTAATATTCTATCAACCACTAAAATTCTAAGGACTACATTCTTGGGCTCTACTTTATAAGTATAATCTTTTTCTTTATGCTCTATGTGGACGGTTTTATAAACGTTTATGGGCACGTAGTTGCCAAAATTCACATACAACCATAACCCTATACTTATAATAAAAGCCAAAAACTTAAGTCCTAAATTTTTGGTAAAAACCGACGACAAATTAGTTTTTGCGTTCATTTTTTATATCTCATGTCTTCACCAGATATGTACACAACTCTACATATCTCTGCCAATCTTGAGATTATGCTATCTCCAAGCCTCATGTTTAGACTAAATTTCATATCATCTGGGACTTCGGATAGCTTACGACTCTTGGCTTTTCTGTATAACTCAGCCTCATTTTCTTTTGCTAAAGATAATGTTCTTTGGCTATCTATCTTTTGCATAATATTGATATTGTTCTGATTTGAAGATATATCCTTTATGAAAGATGTTTTGAATTTTGGGCCTATGTCTAAATTTGTGGTTATTATTATAGGTTTTAGGTTGTTATATCTGACAGCTATTATATAAGTGATTATGTCTTTAGTGTAATCTGTTAGGGTCTCACTACCAAGATCATCAAGCACCAATAGTGGAGTATTTATTGCTCTATGTAGAAGCCTGTTGTAATCTTCTGCACCAGATATTCTATCTTTACCTATAAGCGTTTTAAGGTCAAATACAAACCCTCTCGTATCATAAAATAGCCCTATCTTTTTGTGCTTTTCATATAAATATAACAATGTAAATACAGAAAGATATGTTTTGCCAACACCAGGCGGACCCATAAACATGAGACCTCTGCCCTCTTCTTCAAACCCTTTAAAATTTTCTACATAGCTTAAAACATTTAGATACGCATTTACATAAGTATCCTCTTCATCATCGTTATTTTTGATGTTGTGCAATAAATCCGCTTTGTCTATACGATCTACTATTGACCAATATCTTTTTGGTATATTTAGCTTTCTTAAAATTACCTGATTAGGAATCTTCGTGCATTCACAGATATCCACTTTATTGTTTTCATTTATTATAAGACCTCTACCTTTACACTTAGGGCAAACTTCTTTTTTGATAACACTCATTCTTCTATTATAAAATGAAATTATCAGTTTTGTTTTTGTTTTACACCTATTGTTAAAAATAATATACCCACTAAGGTAAATATTATACACCAGAAAAATAAATCCTGAAAAGCCTCCGATAAAGAAGATATCTCGATGTTTTTATACAAAATAGCCTCTCTTATGGGTTTTGTTAGAAAATCACTATGTAAAAACATCTTTGCTTTTAATGTATTAAAGCTTTGAATAAATGTAATATTATCAAAATGATAATCTGTTCTTGTGTTTAGTATGTTTGTGGCGATGGCTGTGCCAAAAGATCCACCTATAAACCTTATATAATCTAATATTGTTATTACTATAAGCATTTTTTCTTCAAGCCCAGATAAGGCTATAACGGTTACTGGTGGAAAGAAAAGACCAAGCCCCACTCCAAGTAAAGACAACTGCCACATAGCCGTATGCTTTGGTGTATAAAAATCAAATCTAAGCAAGAACGTATGAAGTGTAATAAGATATATAGTAATGGCTATGATAAGCACAAGTTTTGGGCTTTTTTTATCGCTCAAAGCCCCACCCACTACTGAAAAAAGAGCTATAGATATAGCAAATGGAAGGAGTATGAGACCAGTCTTGAAGCTTTCTATATTCTTTAATTTTTCAAAAAACAAAGGCAATGCGTAAAATATAGCATACATAGAAAAGCCAAGTATCCAAAAATATGCAAAAAATGCCATTAAAAAGCTTCTTTTTGAAAATATACTAAGGTCTATGAGCTTATTTTTTGAATATAGGTCAGATATTATATATAAAAGCATAAAAACAATGGATGCATAAGCCGTTATGATGGTAATATTTGAACTGAGCCATCCCCATTTTTGGCCGTTTGATAGAAGTATTATGAGGGCTATAGTGGATACACTCACAAACAGAAGACTTATTAGGTTAAAGCTTTCTATGTGCTTGCCTGTTTTTAGGCTTTTAAGAAAGAAAATAGATAAAAATGTATTTAAAATGCCCACAGGTACGTTTACAAAAAATATAGCCTCCCAGCCAATGTGTTGGGTAAGCCAACCTCCTATGGTGGGTCCTGCAGCAGGAGCCAAACTTGCCCCAAGTCCAAATATGCCCATAGCTGTGCCTTTGTTTTCAAATATGGTAAATAGTATTGCCTGAGCAGATACCATTATAAGTGCTTCCGCTGCTCCTTGTATGCTTCTAAATATTATTATCTCACTAAGAGATTGAGATATTCCACATATATAACTTCCTATTGTAAAAAGCCCAATACCAATGACAAACATATTTTTAAGACCTATTTTGGCTTCTATATACTCAATAAGAGGTAAAAGTACCGCCGATGCTATCATATAAGATGTAACCACCCATTGGATGCCATATAAATCTGTACGAAGAGGAGCTATCATCTTTGGAAGTGCCACATCCACTATAGTTGTATCCAAAATAGCCATAAATGCTCCAACCATTACAATAATAGCATGAAGTATTTTGTCTTTATTTGTCATTTTATATCTTGGAGAGCGTATACGCTTATATCACTATTTTGCTTTATGGCTTTTGCCGCTTCAAGCATTGCATACCCTCCTCTTACGGTGGTGGTATAAGCTACGTTGTGGTTTATGGCTGCTCTTCTTATGTAAAAAGCATCCGAGCGTTCTTGATGACCAGATGGGGTATTTATAACAATTTGTATTTCTTTATTAGCAATATAGTCTACTATGTTTGGTCTTCCTTCAGAGACTTTTAATACTTTTTCTACATTTAAGTTTTGGGCTTTTAAGAAAGAAGCAGTTCCTTCTGTGCAAAAAACCCTAAAACCGAGATCTAAAAAGCCTTTTGCTAAATTTATGATCTTAGGTTTATCTTTATTGGCTACAGATAAAAATACATTACCAGAAGAAGGTATCAGGTTGCCAGATCCAAGCTGAGCTTTATAGTAAGCTATGCCAAAGGATTCTGCTATACCCATCACTTCACCTGTGCTTTTCATCTCTGGACCTAATATAGGATCCACTTCTGGAAATTTATTCCAAGGGAAAACCACCTCTTTTATGCTATAGTGTTTAAAAGCTTTTGGTAAAAAATCAGAAGCCACATGATGTTCTAATTCAAACACCTCAGGGATTATTTCTCTTAGCTTTTTGCCAATGGATATCTTGGTGGCAATTTTTGCCAATGGGTAACCAACGCTTTTACTCACATAAGGCACAGTCCTTGAAGCCCTTGGATTTACTTCTAAAATATAGGGAATATTATCTTTTATAGCAAATTGAAGATTTATAAGACCTTTTACGTTCAGGGCTTTTGTGATTTTGATGGTTTGTTCTCTTATTTTTAACAAAACATCTTCAGATAATGAATATGGTGGTATGGAAGCTGCACTATCTCCAGAATGAACCCCAGCCTCCTCTATGTGTTCCATTATAGCTCCTATCAAAATATCCTCTCCATCAGACAGTGCATCCACATCGGTTTCTATGGAATCATCCAAATATTTATCTATTAAAACTGGTCTTTGATAGCTAACTTCTACGGCTTGGTCAAGATATTCTATGAGCTCTTTTTCGGTATATACAATTTTCATAGCCCTGCCCCCAAGTACATAAGAAGGCCTTACCAACACAGGATAGCCTATTCTCTGAGCCACCTTTAACGCTTCTTTTTTTGCTATGGCAATGCCTCCTTCTGGTTGAAGGATACCAAGGGATTTCATAAGATCGTTAAATCTACCTCTATCCTCTGCCATGTCAATGCTATCTGGAGATGTGCCAAGAATTGATATGTTTTTGTGTTTGAACTCTGTAGCTAACTTCAAAGGGGTTTGACCACCAAATTGAAGAATCACCCCTTTTATATCTTTTTCTCTTTTAATGATATAATCTACATTTTCCATCACAATAGGCTCAAAATATAACCTTGTCGCTATGTCATAATCAGTGGAGACCGTTTCTGGATTGCAGTTTATCATGATAGCTTCAAGTCCTTCTTCTTTTACCGCTTGTATTGCATGTACACAAGCATAGTCAAACTCTATGCCTTGACCTATTCTGTTTGGACCGCTTCCAAGTATGATTACTTTTTGCATACTATAATTATAAATAATATTTTCTTAGATTTTCGATTTAATAAAATATGCTTTGGCTTAATATCAATTTAGTGGTCACGATTATCATATAAGCTAGACTTGTGGTGCGTGGTAGACTTATAGAGTTTAAAAGGTTAATCTAATTCATCAAGCCAAACTCTTTTTAAGAATTAGTATTCTTCTTACAGATTGTTTTATACGAGATATAGGTATTTCATGGTTTTCTACAGCCTTTAAAACATATAAGTAAGATTGTTTTGCTTGCTCTTCATTTCCGTATATTAAGACTATATCAGCACCAGCTTTTATGGCATCTACTGCCCTTTGGCCTATGTTTCCATAGTTTTTTAACGCTCCCATGGTAAGATCATCTGTTATAACAACTCCGTTGTAATGCAGTCTTTTTCTTAATATATCAGTTGTTATTTTATAAGATATCGAAGCTGGTTTATTATAGTCTAAAAGCGGATAAACCCCATGACTTATCATTATCATATAAGCATCATGATCATGTATGGCTGTTTCGTAAGGAATCCAATCGCTGTTATAAAGCGTGTTAAAGCTTACATCTATAACAGGTGGTGTATATTGGGGGTCTTATGTAGCTCTTCCAAGCCCTGCAAAATGCTTTAGACAAGTTGTTATGTCATCTTTTGTATAGCCTTTTATGGCTTCTTGGAGAGCTTTGTTACAATAATAGGATTATCAGAGAAAGACTTTGTTGTTTATACATAAACCCTTGTTTGTTATAGGACACATCTACTACAGGAGCAAAATTTAGATTTATACCAAGTTCTTTCATCAAATAACCAACGTTATAATCTATATTCTCTATCTTTTTTGGATCGTTTTTATAAAGCTCACCAAGTTGTTGTTCTGATAATCTATAATAAGGAAGTAAAAACTTATACAATCTATCCACAAGCCCACCCTCTTGATCTATACCTATGAAAAGCTTTATATCATCATCTTGTTTTGAGGCTTTTTGTATAAAACTTGTAAGGGATTTTACCTGAGATGGTGTTTTATATTATTGCTAAATAATATCACACTACCTATATGATGGTTAGTTAAAAAATCCATAAGACTCTGAGAAAGATATACATTTGGTATACTCACAAAAAACATCTGACCTACCATTTCTTTGATATACGTATCATTGTCATTAGCCTCATGGGTTATTTGTTTTTGTGGTATTTTGCTTTTAATACGATGATTACCGTATTTATTGAAAGCCAAAAAACTGCTAAACCCAACTAGTACTGTAATGAGTATTAAAAACTTATCTCTCACTCCATATATCTATTGACCCTAACTATATCAGATTTATTTAAATACCATTGACCACCTATATTTACAAGATGCCAAATGCCTTGCCAATGTTGGACAAGCGTGCCACCGTTGGGAGTAGTATCTTCTGATTTCAAATATATCCTAACATCGGCAGTAGTTGGTGTTTCATCTAAAAGCTGAACATTTTCTAAATCATCAAATATAGTGGTTTGATATCCAGATGCCCAAGATCCAAATGATACGCTTCTTCTTGCAGGACTTAAAAGATTATAAGCATCCACTAAATTGTTTGGTATATCAGCATAAAACCTTTGAACCACAGAAACAAGATTAGATGTTAGAATAATTAGGGTTGTTGGAATTGTTAGGGTTATTAGAATTATTGGTATTGTTAGAGTTATTGGAATTTTGCAATTGTGGAACTCACTTGTGGGGTGTTGTTATTTTGGTTTTGATTGTTAGAGGGTTGATGATTTATGCCTGATAGATTTTCTAAAGCATAAATATTAAAAGATGATAAGTAAGAGTTTTCAAGTTTTAGTGTAAATAGTGTAAATATAGATTAAGAAAATCAAAACTTGTCCTTTTTACTGATGGTGCTAAAAATATACCATCAAACTGTGGATTTATTACAAGTTTACCACTTTTATCTATAAATCCCCATTCATTACCACTTTTTACTGGGGCTAAACCATCTGGTAGAAAAGTTAAAGCATGTCTGAACTGCGGTTTTATAACTATTTTACCTGTATCATCCATATCCCCAAACTTAAAACTTGGATTTTTTGAGTTAAATCCACATACATAATGGGTATATAATTTTCATAATACCAACTTGGAATGGGAAATTCAAATACATTACTTCCTTTTATGTTATATTTTATGGTATTTAGAGTTTTACCGGTGTTATCAACCACGTAAATTGTATAGCTATCAAGGATTCCATTAATTGATGTCCCACTCATAAACCAATTTTTATTATTTTTAAACATATAACTTACAGCTACGTTATACATTGGAATTTATTATGTATTGATCTTTTTTGTTTATAACACCATATTTTTTGTTATCAGCCTCTACTACTGCGACACCGTCGCTAAAATCATAGGCACGTTTAAACTGAGGGTTTATAACATATTTACCATCTTTTCCTATATATCCACAGTGATTACCGATGAGTACAGCAGCTAAATCTCCATGAAATCTTGCAGCAACATCAAACTGAGGATTTATAACAAATTTACCCTGTTGGTTTATATAACCACAGCTATTAGGAGATATATAAGCTGCTGCTAAATCATGTGAAAAAGGAAGGGCTTTCGTAAACTGAGGATTTATAATTATTTTACCTTGCGCATTTATACACTCCCATTTATCACCTATTTCCACTGGTAATAGTTCTACGCTACTTGAGCTCGATGGTTTGCTAAATAGTCCTGAAACCCAGCTTTCTCTTGGAGTTTCTTAGAACAGCCCACTACTAAAAATGTTATCAATGGTAGGATTAAGAATAGTCTTTTCATTAGTCATTTCCGAATTTTCATCTATTATATCTCTAATTACATTTTAGGCAAAATTTAATTAACTTTTCATATTTATAACTTTTTATGTTTCTTATGCTTTTATTAGATAGAGCCAACTTTAATATTTTCTTCTTAAAAGCCTAAAACATGGTATAATCATATTTATGAATTTTGTGAGATTGAGGCTTATATATCCTGAGGCTGTGGCGAAAGAACCTATCATATGTAGTCTTTGCAAGAACTTTGATATCCAAGTAAATATAAAGATGGCAAAGGTTACCCAAGACAGTGCTATATTAAACATAGAGATAGATGGTGATATAGACCAAATAGATAATGCCATAAAGTTTTTGCAAGAAAAAGGTGTAGATGTTCAGCCTATAGAAGGTCAAATATTTACAGAATGATCTAAAGTGCAGATATTATTAAGCCTTATAGTTGTCTTATTTTTGAGTATCGGGGCCTTTTTTATATATATAAAAGAGCATCGTGACAATGTTAAAAGCCATGAAATTCCAGAAGTGCTTAAACAAGTCAATTTAAAGTTTTATTCTGAAGATAACTCTAAAAATGTTTGGAATATAAAGGGAAGTATCTTAAAAGTTTCCGGGGATTTTTTATATTTAAAAGATATAATGGCTATAAATAACCCTTATTCTATAAATGCAAAATATGGTAAATTATCAAGAACTAACGGTGTTGGTTATCTAAAACAAGATGTAATTATAAAAAATGTATCAAATAATAATGCCATATATACTCAATACACAAATATAGATCTTAAAAAATCTCACTTTTGGGCTAACAACAATATAACTTTGCATACTAAAAATCTAAGCGGTCAAGGGAGTGCCTTTGATATATATTTAAAGCCGTCTTTACATGTTATAGTATATAATATTAAAAGCTATGAAAAATAAATTATCGTTTTTATTTGGTTTTTTGTTTATTTTTAGTTTGTTGGCTTTTAGTGAAAATAAGCCAAATCAAAATAATAACAATCAACCTATATATATAGAAGNNAATTACGAAGGAAATGTGATAGCCACAAGGGGCAATGGCAAGCTCACTTGCCAACATTTATTTATATATTTGGATAAAAATAACAAAATTCAAAAAATTATAGCCACGGGAAATCCTGTTTATACTGAACCAAACAGGCTTATAAAAGGTGATAACATAGAATACGATGTACCTCAGGATGTTGTTATAGTAACTGGGCGTGCATTCTTACAAAATAAACAAGATGTGGTTCAAGGCAATAAAGTGATTTATTATAGAAAGCTAAATAAAGCTGTTGTAACAGGTAAAAGAGTGCAATCTGTATTTGTGCCAACCTCTCAAAAAGGCGGTAAAAAATGACTATATTTGATGCCATTATCCTTGGTATAGTGGAAGGACTTTTGGAGTTTTTGCCAGTATCAGCAGCAGGACATCTCACATTGGTGGGTAATCTTTTGCATCTTAAAACCGAAAATCCAGCTTTTAAGATATACGAAATATTTATGCAGATGGGTGCTGTGATAGCGGTGATGATCTTATATTTTAAAAGACTATTGGTGGATAGAGATATATGGCTTAAAATTATAATTGGTTTTATACCCACTGG
Source organism: Aquificaceae bacterium UBA2488 (assembly GCA_002341805.1). Lineage (GTDB taxonomy): Bacteria > Aquificota > Aquificia > Aquificales > Aquificaceae > Hydrogenobaculum. The sequence goes on from DDOS01000080.1 coordinate 19,726, forward strand.
AGCTATAGGTTTTTTACTTTATAAGCCCATAAAACACTATCTTTTGGGTAATGTCTTGATAACAGCTTTTATGGTATTTTTGGGTGGTATTATAATTCTTATAGTAGAATCCAAAGAGCGTACACCAAAGGTTAACAATCTGAAAGACATTACGATAAAAGATGCTATCACTATAGGTTTTATACAATCTTTAGCCCTTATACCAGGGATATCACGCTCTGGTGCCACCATAATAGGAGCTATGCTGATAGGTTTTGAACGAAGGACAGCTACAGAATTTTCTTTCTTAATAGCAATACCCACTATATTGAGCGCTGGTTTTTATTCTATATTAAAAGACCACTCAGAGATTCATTCGCAAGATATACTACCTATGGGTGTTAGTTTTATTACAGCTCTTATTTTTGCAATTTTATCGGTAAAAATCTTTTTAAAATTTGTTTCTTCTAACAATCTGAAGGTTTTTGGCTTTTATAGAATAATAACTGGTATAATATATTTATTGTATGATAAAATAATATGAGGAGAATGATATGGCCAGTTTGCTAATAGTTGACGACTCGATGTTTATAAGGACAGCTGTAAGAAAGGTCTTAGAGAGTTGTGAACTAATAGATAAAGTTTATGAAGCAGGAAATGGTCAAGAAGCTGTAGATATAATAACCAAGAACAAAATAGATGTTGTTACGCTTGATGTAGAAATGCCTGTTATGGATGGTTTTGAAACACTAGAACATATAAAAGCAAAAAGCCCATCCACTCAAGTTATAATGATAAGTGCTTATACATCAAAGGGAGCTCAAGAAACTATAAAAGCTCTGGATTTGGGGGCTTTTGATTTTATCACAAAACCAAAAAATTATACGGATTTTTACAAAGTAAAAGAAGAACTCTTAATGAAGGTAAAAAGTGCGATATTAAAAAATAAAAGTGTTTTAGATAAATTAAAAGCTTTACAAGAAAAGAAAGAACCCACTATTTCCACACCTTCTCCAAAATCACCTGAGAAGTTTAGAATCTTAGGAAACAATGGGATTGTTGCAATAGGTATTTCCACAGGCGGGCCTCAAACCTTAGGTGAAATACTTCCCAAATTACCAGCAGACTATCCATATCCTATCGTAATAGCTATACATATGCCAGATACATTTACAAAGAGTTTTGCAGATCATTTGAACTCAAAGTGTAAATTGCAGGTAAAAGAAGCAGAAGAGGGCGAGGTGATTAAAAAAGGTATTGTCTATATATCAAGGGGTAGGACAAACATGGTAATAACGGGCAACTCCGCTATGCCTACTGTAAGATATCACAAAGATGATTCTATAATATATGTACCTTCAGCTAACTTGCTTTTATCATCCTGCGCTCAGGTGATTAAAGAAAATACCTGTGGTATAGTAATGACTGGAATGGGAGATGATGGTTCAAAGGGTATAATAGATGTAAAAAAGGCAAACGGCATAACAGCAACAGAAGATCCCAAAAGTGCTATACTATGGGCTATGCCAGAAAATGCTATAAAAACAGGTTGTGTTGATTATGTATTAAAGAAAGATGAATTTCCTAATTTTCTTATGAAAGTCGCTGGTAAGGTAAGTTAATCTTTATCATTTTAAAAGCCTTATGCTGAGAATATTTTATATAAATGGAGATTGAGCAAAAACTTAAGATATTGGCAGATAGTGCCAAATATGATGTGTCTTGTGCAAGTTCAGGAGGCTCAAGAGAGTGTGTGGTGGATGGCATAGGCAATTCGCATGCTCCGGGTATATGCCATACATTTACTTCCGATGGTAGATGTGTATCCCTTCTTAAGGTTTTGTTTACAAATATCTGTATATTTGATTGTGAATATTGTATAAATAGAGTTTCAAATCCTATAAAAAGAGCCTCTTTTATCCCGAAAGAACTCGCAGATATCACCATAAACTTTTATAAAAGAAACTATATAGAAGGACTTTTCTTAAGCTCTGGTATTGCAAAATCTTCAGATCATACAATGGAGCTTATGTTAAAAACCCTAAAAATTTTACGAGAAGAATACAAATTTAATGGATATATACATATAAAAATCATACCAGGAGCTTCAAAGGAGCTTATAGAACAAGCCTCTCTCTTAGCAGATAGAATTAGCTCAAACATAGAACTTCCCACAGAACAAAGTCTTAAGCTTTTAGCCCCAGACAAATCAAAAGACAAAGTCTTAAAACCACTTTTATTTTTAAAAGATAAAAAAGAAAACGATAATAAAAAAATAGCCAGTGCTTCCACCCAGCTTATAATAGGAGCTACACCAGAACCAGATTCCCAAATTTTAAAACTTGCCTCTTACTTTTATTCTAAAAAAATCCTAAAACGAGTTTACTACTCAGCTTACATACCAGTACCAAATACCAAACATATAGAAGTTGATACCACTCCTCTGACCAGAGAACATAGGCTTTACCAAGCTGATTGGCTTTTAAGATTTTATGACTTTAAACTTGAAGAGATTGTAAAAGAAAACGAAAATTTAGATCTTGAGTTAGACCCAAAAACCGCTTATGCTCTTAAAAACATCCATCTTTTTCCAATGGATATAAACAAAGCCTCTTACGAAGAGCTTATAAGAATACCGGGAATTGGTAGAAAAAACGCCGAAAAAATTATAAAAGTAAGGGCTTTTAAAGCATTAGATCATTATGATCTTACAAAGCTTNNCATTTTATAGTGGCAAAAAGATATTTAGGTTATTCTTTATCACCCGAGTACATAAAAAAAGCTATACTCTCTGAACAAAATAAAAAACCATTTGTCCAGTTAAGGTTATGGTGAATATAATCTTTGAAGATACCTTTGAAGGCTTTGTAAGTGCTTTATTTTATGCTTTTAAAAATGACATTAAAAATCCATTTTTCTCAAAAGCCAAAAAACCATCTTTGTTTGGTAATATAGAGATAAAAACCCAAAAAGATATTATAAAAGAAGCAAAATCTATATTGGATGAAGATACTATGGAGCTCTTTTACGATTCATTTTGTTATGATGAAGAAAAAGCTTATTCAAANNTATATACAAGAGTTTTTTATTTTATATAGACAACAAACATCTAAAAGATATCACAAAGGATTTTATAAGAAATATATATTACTATAGAAAAGCTGTAGGTAGAGAAAGGCACAAATACAGTGGATTTTTAAGGTTTTATGAGGTAGATGACGCTCTTTATGCAAGGTTTGAGCCAAAACACTATGTACTTGATTATCTTGGGTATTTTTTCAAAAGTAGATATAAAAATCAAAAGTTTATAATTCATGATACTAAACGAAAAAAAGCTTTTATATACGATAAAAAACACTATTTTATAGAGCTCTTTGATAAAGATATACCAATAAATCAAGATAAATATACCAACTTATGGAAAATATTTTTTGAGACAGTGAGTATAAAAGAGCGAGAGAACACAAAACTTCAAAACCAATGGATACCAAAGCATTATAGAAAATTTATGTTAGAGTTCTCATAATCTGATATAATCTTTGTATGTATAGGATAATAAGAGAAGATGGTCTTTGGCTTTTAAAAGACAATGAGAAAGAACCTTTTAACCCTACAAAGATAGTATGTGTGGGCTTAAACTATAAAGCTCACGCTAAAGAGCTAAATATGGCACTACCCGATGAACCCTTATTATTTTTAAAACCTACTTCTGCTTTGATATTAAATGAAGAATATATTATTTATCCTAAAAGCTCAAAACGGGTGGATTATGAAGGAGAGCTTGCTATCGTTATTGGTAAAACCTGCAAAAAAGTCTCTTACAAAGATGCAAAAGATGTTATCCTTGGTTTTAGTATAGGTAATGATGTGACTGCCAGAGACCTTCAGAAAAAAGATATACAGTTTACCAGGTCCAAATCCTTTGATACATTTTGCCCAGTAGGACCTATTGTTGTAAAAGATATAGACCCATCAAATCTTAACATAAAAACCTATGTAAATAAAGAACTAAAACAACAGGGCAATACCTCAGATATGATATTTGATGTTTATGAGATTGTAAGTTTTATATCTAGCATAATGACTCTAAATAAACACGATATCATACTAACAGGTACTCCTCCAGGGATTGGCCCATTGAATATCAGTAATGAGGTAAAAATTGAGATAGATAGCATAGGTGTTTTAACAAACTATATAAAAGAAGATGTGGAAGGCTAAGTTTTCTATTAGCATATTGCTATTTTTTGTGTTGTTGGCGGTTCTTGCTCCGTTTGTGGCTCCTTACTCTTACAAAAAAGAGTTTAAAAATCATCCTTTAGCTCCTCCCACAAAAATACATATATCTTTCCATGGATTATACATACATCCTTTAAAAGAGGTAAAATCTTTAAATAGGGTATATACTTACGATACTTCAAAAAGATGTTATATACATTTTTTTACTTATAACAATGGTTTTAGGCTTTTTGGAACAAAAGAATGTCCTATATTTTTGCTTGGAACAGATAATCTTGGAAGAGATATATTTTCAAGGCTTTTATATGCGCTTAGGGTATCTCTTAGTGTAGCCATAATAGGTACCATAAGTACCATAAGTATAGGAGTTTTAATAGGGAGTTTAGCTGGGTATATAGGAGGGGTTTTTGATAGCATTGTTATGAGGCTTGTGGAGGTTTTAATGGCTATGCCTACATTTTATCTCATGCTTTCTTTGAGAGCGCTTTTCCCTCTTGATATATCCGGGGTTTATGTGTTTATTATGATAATTTTTATATTATCATTTTTTGGATTTGCTTCTTTTTCAAGGGTTATAAGAAGTATGGTGTTATCTATAAAATCTTACGATTATGTTATGATGGCAAAATATTATGGGGCAAATCCTTTTTATATAATTATAAAGCATATACTTCCAAACATAAGAAGGTATATTATCATAAGTGCTGTTTTATCAATCCCGGCTTATATAATAGCAGAAGGGGCTCTTAGTTTTTTGGGTCTTGGTATTCAAGAACCATATCCATCTTTGGGTAATATGCTTCCTAAAAACATATATACGATTCTTTTATACCCTTGGACATTTTCATCGGCCATTGTGATTTTTGTTCTTATAGTATCTTTAAATCTATTCGGAGAGGCTTTGTCTGGTGAAGGTTAGAATTACACCTCTTGGCGGATTTTATATCATTATTATGCTCATGTTTGGCTTTGCTGCTATAAATACATCCAACAATCTTTTATACTTAATCACATCCTTTATGATGGGGTTTATGATAATAAGCGGTATAATATCTTATTACAATATAAAATATATAGATATAACATTTCTAAGAGCCAATGATTTTTTTGCAAATGAAGAAAACTCTATATTTTTATCTTTAAAGTCTAAAAAGCTTATACCTTCTTTTTTACTAAGCGTTTTTACACTAAAAGCCATAAAACCAGAGAAATCTTCTTTTATAAATAGACTTTTAAAAAAAGACTCCACAGCTTTTGAGCTTTTAAGAGAAAAAAATATATTTTTATTAAAACCCAACGAAGAGAAGATAATAGAGATTACGCATACTTTTGAAAAAAGAGGGCATTATAAAGAGTTTGAAGTATATTTAGCCTCAGATTTTCCTTTTGGTTTTGCCTATAGAGAGATAAAGTTTTTATTGGAATCAGATACATATGTATATCCAAATCCAAAGTATTGTAAGTCAAATAATCTAAATTATGCTTCCGATAGTGGTAAGATAAAAATCAAAAACAACGAAGAGCTTTACCAGATAAAAGAATATAAGAATGAATCTCTTAGATTTATAAATTGGAAAGCCTCTGCTAAATTAAGAAAGCTTATGGTAAATGAGTATGCGGATTTTATAAACGAAGAGATAGTTCTAAAACCAGAAGATTTTGACATGGAGATTGAGCAAAAACTAAGTTGCATGAGTTATATAGTTTTAGAGGCCATTAAAAATAATACAAAAATAGGCTTAGACTGGAATGGCTTTATAATACCTCCAGACAATGCTCCATTTCATCATATCAAAATACTTAGATTTTTAGCATCTGTTTAGAACACTGGGTTTATAATATTACCATCTTTATCTCTGGTTTGATACATGAGCTTGCACGTATTGTCAAGAGGATCAACGCCCACTTCTCCTATGATGGCGCCTTTTTTAACATAATCTCCTTTGGCTACAAAGATTCTACCCAAATATGTATATACATCCACTATGTCTTGTGTAGTTTTTATGAGTACTATATAATTGTAAGCTTTTAGGGTTTTACCTGCATATATTATCTGTCCCGGTTCTACAGCTTGGACAAAATTACCGCAGTTTGTATAAAAATATACCTTATCTCCCACATAAACAGGTTTTGCTTCCACTGGATAGACAGAGTTTACTTTTGGTTTTGGTGGAGGCTGTTTTTTAGGCACTAAATTTTCCAATGGCTTTGTCAACTGTGCTAATTTATTTGGACCTGTTTTTTTGACTTCAACACCAGCACATCCACTAAATAAAGTACCTATGCCTACAAAAACCAAAACACTTAGGATTTTTTTATACATTTTAACCTCCTTTTAACATGCTTAATATCTGTTCTACATTGTCTTCTTGAAGCTCTAAGCGTTCTTTAGTTTGCTTAGCTTTTTCTACTTCTTGCTCTGGAGCTTTTTTGAGGAAATTCTCATTGGATAGTTTTGATACGTATATAGACAGCTGTTTTTTTATATCTTGAAGCTCTTTCTCATAATCCTTTATGAGGGCTTGTTTGTCAAAATCTTTTTCTGGTATATATATAAAAACATCTTCATATACAATTTTTGTCATGTTTGATATGTTTTGAGCTTTTTCAAAAGAAGATAATTTGCAAAGAAATACGATATGCTTTTTAAACTCCTCTATGAGTTCTTCTTTATATGAAGATTCGTAATACATGTCTATCTTTGCATCTATTTTAAAATCCGATTTTATCTTTCTTATAAAAGCTATAAAACCTTTTATCCACTCTACCTCTTGATAAGATGTTAGGTCTATAGCAGATTCGTCGAAAATAGGAAACTCTTTTAAAGATATATCGCTATCGCCAAATATCGTTTTATCAAATATGTAGCTTGTTATAAAGGGCATGAAAGGGTGTAAAAATCTTAGGGCTTTTGATAAGGTATTGTTTAGAGTTAGTAATGCAGTGAGTTTTTCTTTTTGGATTTCGTTGTTTTTTTGCTCTATTTGTTGTTTTTGGTCTTCTGTCATATTTCCTGTTATTTTTATGGGTTTTTCATATAACCTTAATTTGGAAAATTCTATATACCAATCGCAAAACTCGTTCCAGAAGAAGTTGTAAATGAGTTGTGAAGCATGAGCAAAATCGTATTTTTCCATATAATCTGTCATCTGTCCTATGGTGAGAGTTAAAGTCGTATTTATCCATTTATCTTCTTTTCTTGGTATATCTCCATATATAATATTTGTCATAAAGTCTTCAGGAGTATTTGATATGACAAACTTTGCAGCATTCCATAATTTGTTGGCAAAAAACTTTGCGGATTCAAACTTTTGCTCGGATAGTTTTATATCCCTTGTGGCAGAGCTCAGAGATGCCAATGTAAACCTTAGAGCATCGGCACCGTATTTATTTATAACATCTATAGGGTCTATGACATTACCTTTGGTTTTAGACATCTTTTGACCTTTTTCATCTCTTATAAGAGCGTGGATGTAAGTGTTCTCAAAAGGTTCTTTATCGTTTAAGAGTACACTCATCATTATCATCCTTCCTACCCAGAAAAATAGTATATCAAAAGCAGTGACAAGCATATCGTTTGGATAGCAAGCCTCTAAGTCTTTGTTTGATTCTGGCCACGAAAATACCCCAAAAGGCCATAGAGCTGAAGAAAACCATGTATCAAGTACGTCTGTGGTTTGATTTATATTTAAAGACCCACAGTGTTTACATTTTAATAAAATCTCAAAACTTTTTATATCTTTATGGTACTTATAAAGGTCTCTTCTAGTGGCCATGTATTGCCAT
>DDOS01000117.1:0-2851 GCA_002341805.1 Aquificaceae bacterium UBA2488
AGCTTTTACCATATATTCTTCCATCAGGTCTTTGGGTTTTTTCATAAATCCAGGCGTATCCACAAAGATAATTTGAGCATCTTTGGTGTTTTTGGCACCCATTATCCTTATACGGGTGGTGCCTGGTACATTTGAAACAATGGAAGCCTTTTTACCGAGTATAGCGTTTAATAATGATGACTTCCCTGCGTTTGGTTTACCCACTAAACTAACAAAACCCACTTTCATAGATATATTATATCAGAGGGCCGTAAGGCCCAATATATTAGTTTAGACTTTTTAGCTTGTTAGCTACAGAGACTATATAACCAAGGAAAGCCTCTTCTGGTTGAGCACCTACAAACTCTGCAAGACCATTGTTTAACACTATCTTCGGCACACCCACCACTTGGAATCTTTCAGATAAATCCATATTTTCCGATGCGTCTACAGCTTTTGATATGATGAAATCGTTTGCCATAGCAAATTTAAAAGCTGTTATAGCAGCAGCAGGACAGTACCCGCAAGAAGTGGTCACAAACACCATAATATCTATTGGCACATCTATCTCTTGCAACATCTCAAGGATTCTCTCTTTTAAGCCTGGATTTCTTTGGGATACATGTATAATGCCGTGTATTAGTGTATTAAACTCAAGGCCTGCTGGGAGCCCTATATACCTTATGCCATAATCTTTCTCACCCTCTATCACCAAGGTAGGTACTCTCTCTATTTTATAGGTGTTTGCAAGCTCTTGATTGGTCAGAGGAGAGATAATTTCAAGGGATATTTTATCACCAGCCACTTCCTCTACTTCACTCATTAGAGTTTCTGCCACATTGCAAGTCTCGCATCCAATAGCTTGGGAAAAGAGCTTTAGATTTACCTGCTCTTTTAGGTTTTGATCAAAGATCTCTTTTAGTTGGGCTCTTGTTTCTAAGTCTAAAAGCATAAAAACTACCTCCGAAAAGTATTAATATTATTAATATAATATGTTATAGGAGTTTTGGGGTGGTTTTATAAATAATCTGCCAGATACTGGGCTGTCACATTATCCATCGTAGGTACATGTATGATAAGCCAAGGCACAAACTTTTGTTCTAAGTAAGTGGATATAATCTCTGGGTTTTTGGTTTTCTCAAATTGCTCTTTTAACTGATCTAACTCCTGAAGTCTCATTTCATGTTCTTGCCTATGCATAGGATATGCAAAGAATCCGCTCTCTTTCATGGCATTGTTCTCAAATTCAAGATGATATCTCACATCCTCTAAAAACTCATTGAAGAGCTTTTCTATCTGTTCCATTGGTTTTTGGCTTTTAATGGTATCATAAAGTTCATTTAACAAATCAATCTCCTCAAAATGGATTTCATTCATCTCCATTAAAGGTACTTGTGGCACTCTATCCTTAGATAAAAGCATAATTAAAACCTCCTATAAATAAGTGAATGTTAATTTATAACATTGTTAAAAATTGTCAATATGATTTTTATGGATTTAGCATTTCATAAATACTCGCAAAAAATTTATAGCTAAGTGCGGGGCTGTGGTATAATACTTTACATGGATATCATAAGTCTTATGAAACAGCTCAAAAATTTGGAACAAGAGTATGAAAAGCTAAGGCTTGAACTATCTCAGAAAGAGTATATAATTCAAAGAAAAGGTATAACTATAAAGTTTAATGGCATTGGAGATATAATCTCTCTGGATATTAACGATGAAGTCTCCTCTAATCCTATAAAAGATTTTCAAGAAGACCTAAAAATTTTATTAAAAGAGTATCAAGATATGGTAAAAGATAACCTCACCGGGAGCTTAAAAGATAAGTTTATGGGTGGTTTACCTTTTGGCTTTTGAAGATTTTATCCCAAAAGAACTTTTTAAAGCCATCGAAGAGTTAAAGAATATCCCTGGATATGGAGAAAAAAACGCCTCTAAATTCGTTTATGGATTTTTAAAAATAGAAGACGGAAAAAAAGAATCCATTATAAAAAGCCTAAACAGCCTTTTTTCTATAAGACGCTGTAAAGAATGCAATATTATAACAGACAAGGAGATATGTAATATATGTTCTCATCCAAAAAGAAGTAAAAAATACATAGCCATCGTAGAAGAATCCCAAGATGCTNNTTATAAGATAGAAAAGTTAGAGCGCTTCAAAGGAGTTTATCATATCCTTGGAGGACGAATAAGCCCATTGGAAGGTGTTAGTCCAGAGGATTTAAGTATTGGGCTTTTAAAAGAAAGAATAAAAAAACTAAATCCAAAAGAAATTATAATAGCCACAAATCCAAGTCCCGAAGGTGAGGCTACCGCTAATTATCTTGTTAAAATCCTAAAACCTAACAATCTTAAGATCACCAGGATAGCCACCGCTATTCAGTTTGGCACACTCATAGAGTACGCTGACGATCTATCCTTGGAAGATAGCATCGAGAAAAGACAACCTTATTCTGACGAAGAAGGGGCTTAACTCTCTTCGTAATTAACACCTAAAAGTCTTGCAAGCTCTTTGGGATCTGGACTAAATTTAAAGGAATCTTCTTTGGCTATAAGCCCAAGACTAACAAGCCTTTTAAGATGTTGATTCATGGTCTGCATACCAGTTTGGGCTTGGCCTGCTTGCATGAGAGCGTAAGCTTGAGGAAGTTTGTTCTCTCTTATGAGATTTCTTATGCCTGCATTTGGTATTAAAAGCTCATACGCCAAGACTCTACCGCCACCTATCTTCGGTATAAGCCTTTGGGATAAGATACCCTGAATGGATATAGATAGCTGGGTCCTCACTTGATCTTTTTCCTCAGCACCAAACACATCCACAATTCTATTTATAGTGGATATAGCAGTGTTTGTATGAAGTGTTCCAAAC
>DDOS01000117.1:2902-17272 GCA_002341805.1 Aquificaceae bacterium UBA2488
GGGTCTTCTCTTAAAGCACTTCTTAGGGCGTCTCCAAAACTTGGCACATCTTGCCCTAACTCCCTTTGGTTTATTATACCTTTGTTATGCTTAAATAAATATTCTATGGGGTCTTCTACGGTAATCACATGAACAGGCTCACTATCTAATATATGTTGGATCATGGAAGCTAAAGTGGTGGATTTACCAGAACCTGTAGGGCCTGTTACAAGCACAAGACCCATATTGCGCTTGGTGAGTTCTAATACTTTGTTATCAAGCCCAAGATGAGTTATGTCTTTTATGTCGCTTGTTAAATATCTTAAAACCATACTTACGGAATCTCTTTGCCTAAAGACATTAACCCTAAACCTTCCTAAATTGCTAACCCCTATTGAAAAATCCACTGCATTTTTTTCTTCGAAAATCTTTTTATATCTTTCAAGCATTATGTTATAAGCTAGATTTTGAGTCATATCTGGAGCTAAAACATCATACTCTTCTAAAAATGTGATTTTGCCATCTACTCTTATCGCTGGTTTTGCCCCAGCTACTATATGGATATCGCTTCCTCTATTTTTTATCAAAATCTCTGTTAGCTTACCTATATTTAGTTCCATGTAAATACCTCCAAGTTTTCTAAAAATTATAACACTAAGTAGATATTATAGCAACTCTTAAAACTTCTTCTATAGAAGATATACCTTTTTCTACCTTTGATAAACCCGAGTTAAAAAGGGTTTTCATACCTTTTTGTATAGCTATATTTCTTATTTCTTCGGTGGTTTTTCTTTGGTTTATAGCTTCTTTTATNNTGCTATCACGGTTCTTCCTTTATATCCAAGATGATTACAGTTATCACATCCAGATTTATTAGCTTTATAAATAACATCTGATTTTATATTGTAAAATTGTTTTTCTTCCTCTGTGGGATGATAGGATATCTTACAATAAGGACAGAGCTTTCTTACAAGTCTTTGGGCAGATATGGCAAGAAGTGATGATGATATCAAAAAGGGCTCTATACCCATATCCATAAGCCTTGCAATCGTGCTTGGGGCATCGTTAACATGTAAAGTGGATAAAACAAGGTGTCCTGTTAGGGCAGATTTTACAGCAATTTCTGCTGTTATCTTATCCCTTATCTCACCTATTAGCATGATATCTGGGTCTTGTCTTAAAAATGCTCTTAGTACCTCTTCAAAGGTTCTTCCTACCTTTTCATCTATTTGCACTTGATTTAAACCTGGTATATTTATCTCTATAGGATCTTCTGCGGTTACTATATTAACTTCATCGGTATTTAACTCCTGTAAAACAGAATACAATGTTGTAGTCTTACCACTACCTGTGGGTCCTACCACCAAGATGATACCATAAGGCTTATGGAATGTTTCTCTTAACTTAACAAGCTCTTCTTCTTCAAAACCAAGGTTTTCAAGTTTTACACTGTTAAACTCCTCAGGAAACTGCACCCGCATAACAATTTTCTCACCAAAAGCAGTAGGCAATGTTGATACTCTAAGTTGGACTTTACGATTGTTTATTGTAATTCTTATGACTCCATCCTGAGGCCTTCTTCTTTCAGATATATCTAAATTAGACATAATCTTAAATCTTGCCACAAGAGCAGTTTTTATGTTGTTTGGTAAGATTGTATCTTTCTTTAAAATTCCATCCACTCTATATCTTATCACTATATCCTTTTCTCTTGGCTCTATATGTATATCAGAAGCAATTAACTGAACTGCCTTATATAGAATGCTGTTAGCTAATTTGACGATAGCGGAATCACTTGATTCCTTCGCAAGTTGGTCTATATTAATATTGTAAGTTTCTACTTGCTCCTCATAGTCTATGTTTTTAAAGTCTTCTATAGTGTTATCTTGCAATATAAACTCTTCAAAGATCTTATTTATACGAGACGGAGTAGTATATATAACAATAGGCTGCTTCTTAGTCATATATCTTACTTGATTTTCGTCTATAAAAGGCGTATATGTGGCTATCGTTATGCTGTTGTCTGTAGCGCTAACGGGTACCATTTTGTTTGTAAGCATAAATTCTTTTGGAAATATTTTAAAAAGCTCTTTATTTATTGATTTTGGGTCCGTAACATGCCCATCATCCACAAGTTTAAAAAGCTCTTTATATATATTAAGAAGTTGATCTTCTATAATAATTTTATTGTTTATAAGATAAGCTATAACATCATCTACATCTTTAGCTAAATCAAAAATTTCACTACTTATGACATTCTTATTTAATAGAAACTTTAAAAATCTTAAATTCCTTTCAGGGGTCGGCATTTTACACTATCTTCGCTATAAAATCTAAGTTTCTACCAAAACCATCATAATCAAGCCCATAGCCTATTACAAAATCATCTTCTATTTTAAAACCCACATAATCTGCTTCTATTGGCATCTCTCTTCTCGATGGTTTATCAATAATCGTACATATTTTCAACGTTTTTGGGCTTTTAGAAAGAAGAATATCTTTTACCTTTGAAAGGGTTTTACCCGTATCCAATATATCATCCACTAACAACACATCTTTGTCTTTGATATCTAAGGTTATATTACATATTATATTAAATACCGAAGACTCTTTACCCAAATAAGAACTAACTTTCATAAAATCCACATAAACAGGATTTTTAATATGCCTTACAAGGTCTGCCACAAATATAAAAGCCCCGTTTAAAAGCCCTATCATATATATCTCACTTTTAAAATCTCTTTGAATTTCAAGGCTTAGCTCAAAAACTCTCTTCCTTAAATCATAACTATTTATAATAGCTTTAAGCTCCATTGTTAATATTATAACTTAAACCTTGATGCCTAATTTAACATTTTATCTTTACCAAAGCTTCTTGATCAAAGGTTACCTATTCTTAAAAGCCGTAAAAAGAATACCTATAAATCCTAATACAAACAATGTTCCTAAGAATACCACCACCATCATAGAGTGATGGGAAAACGCCATCTGCTTGTGAGTGATATTATGCCATACATTCATAACATTATTATAATCTCACAATATAAAAATAAAATAAAAACGGGGGCAAAAGCCCCTCGAGTGTAAATTATTTTTTAACCTTTATACCATGCCAAGTAATATGGGCAGTGTGTTCTAAGACTTGGATTTTATTGTAAGAGTTTGGAATATTGTATAATTTATCTTGTTTTTTGGCTTTTAGAAGCATAAAACTAAAAGGCTTAAACTTTAATCCTGCAACGCTTATAAGATAAAGAGTAGCCAAAGTAGTTTATTATCTCTTGGATTTGGGACTTTATCATATAAGTATCAATGACACTATTTTGTATCATGGTATAAAATAAATCCGTAAAATCATCCTTTAAAAGGGTGTCATTGGTAGCTTTTATATTTATTAAAGACTGTAGGAACTTCTGAAGCCCCCCATCCAAAATATGTGACTCAATAACTAGCCCTGCTAAGTTGCCATTTGATATTTTCTCATAACCTAGGAAGTTCGCTAATGCATTTATAAGTTTTGATGGATCGCTACCTATAAAAGCCTTTAACTTTGACCTCACATCGGCATTGTTGTCCGATACATAGAGGTTATATAGGATATTGTCTATGGATTGCTTATTGGTTGACATAGTCATACTCCTTAAGCTTTTTGCATAAAAGCTTTTATATCCTCTGCAAGGGTGTTCATCTTTGGGATGATATCCTCTATCATATCCAAAACCTCCAATGCAAAGTTTTTCTCGTGAGGGTCTTTAATATCTTCTATCATACCTTCAAAATCCTTAGCCAACGCCACAAACTTTGGAGCATCCTCTATGATAAGCGTTAAAACTTTAATATAATCCATAAGAAACCCCCTATAAGTCTATAAAAAGCCCCCATAAAATGGGGATGGAAAGAAGAGAGTTCTAAACTCGTTAGCCACTTAGCTGATCACAGGCTCTGTAAAGCACCACTTGACCTGTTTTACTATCTTTTTTAGAACGTATTTCAGACTCAAGCTTCTTTATCACGCATCTGCCCACATTGACAATATCACCTTTACCTGCTTGGCTTAATACCCGTACCCACTGTTGGGGTTTTTGAGCTTTTAGACTTGCTTGCACCTAAGAGGCTTAAAACCTGCTCAAGTTGATTCTTAGCTTGGATGTTTGTGAGCTCATTGAGAATAGAGTTTAATATCTGCTCTTCCTTAGCTGTTTTTGATGTGTGGGTGGATGTGGTTTTCTTTGGTTTTAATACTCTAAGTTCTTTAGTCCAGTATTTTAGAGCATCTGCTATTATAAACGGTGTGCCATTTACTACATCATCAAAGACAAAGTAATAAGCGCTTGGGTCTTGGGGCAATACGGTGGATTTACCCATATCCACCACCGCCACAAACCTTGATAAGAGATCATATCCACCAGCCTTGATGAGATTTTGGATGGCCGTTTGGACTCTTTTCTCATCGGAGGTCTCCTTGATAGGCACGATATGCGGCATTACGAAGGTTCTTAGCATAAACCTTACCTCCTTAAAGTGATATATTTAATTTTTTCTAAAAGCCAAAAACCATAGAGATACTTGTCCAAATATGTCTAATATCATTTATGATATTTACTATATAAATGGGTGATTGAGGCTAAAATAAGTTCTGTAAAAAAGTTCTGATAAGTATATAATATCTTTATGAAAGTAAGTTTTGTAAATTTAGGATGTCCTAAAAATTTAGTAGACTCTGAGTATATCATGGGAAGTATAGATAATATAGAACAAACCTCCTACCACAAGGCAGATTGTATTATCATAAATACTTGCTCTTTCATAGAACCCGCCAAGAGAGAATCCATAAATGAGATACTAAAAGCCATAAACGCTGGCAAGAAAGTATTTGTCACAGGTTGCATGGTGTATAGATATAAAGATATACTTCAAAAAGAAATACCAGAAGCTATATTTTTTGAGGATATAAAAACCCTTAATGCTTTTAAAATAAAAGATATACCAATCAGAGACATCACCACCAAACATTACGCTTATCTAAAAATAGCAGAAGGATGCAATAGAAAATGCTCTTTTTGTGCCATACCATCCATAAGAGGCTCACATAGATCAAAACCTATAAAAGAACTCATAGATGAGGCTAAATATTTAAAAGATTTAGGTATAAAAGAGCTTATAATAGTCTCTCAGGATACACTTTATTATAATGAAGATAACACCTTTAAAAGCATTATAAAACTATTAGAAGAGTTAGAGAAGTTAGATTTTAATTTTATAAGGCTTATGTATCTATATCCGAGCGCTATAACTGATGAGCTTATAAACTTTATAGACAATTCTAATGTATTACCTTATTTTGATATACCCCTTCAGCATATATCTGATAATATTTTAAAAAATATGAGAAGAGGTTATAAAAAGACTGATGTTTATAAGCTTTTAGAAAAAATATACAAAATGAAAAAATCCCCTACCTTAAGAAGCTCTTTTATAGTGGGATATCCTACGGAGTCTAACGAGGATTTTGAAGAGCTTATTAACTTTGTAAACGAAAAGCATTTTCACTTTGTAGGGGTCTTCAGATACTCTCATGAAGAAGGAACCAAAGCTTACGATTTAGAAGATAAAATACCAGAGGATGAAAAACAAAGACGCTTTGCACAAGTATTTAATATATCCCAAGAGATAACCCAAGAGAAAAATATGCATTATCTTGATAAAGAAATAGATATAATAATAGAATCAAAGGATAGAGCGAGGGCTTACTTCCAAGCTCCCGAGATAGATGGTATTTGTATAATAGAAAATCCTTCTAGAAAGCTTGCCGGTAGTGTAGTAAAAGCTAAGGTTCAAGGGGTTCTAAGTACAGACTTGCTGGTGAGGATAGCATGATATTGATAGTTTTAAATGTGTTGTTTTATATCCTTGCTTTTGGTAGTTTCTTACTATTTACGTTAAAAGCCAAAAACACGCTAAAATATAGCATTACATTTATAATACTTGGAAATATATTTTATCTGATAAAGCTTCTCATAGGACTAAAAGACAAAGAGATATTTGACAACATAGATGCCATTTTAGCTCTATCTGGCAATGTGATTATGCTTTTTTATGGTATTTTGCTTTTAAGATTTAAGGTATTACAAAATATAGGCTTTATAGTATCTTTTGTGGGTGTTATCTTTAGCATGGCAAACCTTAGAAACTTGTTCAATCATAATGAAGTAAGCTATTCAAGTCCCATATTTTTAATCCATATAATATCAGCAGCATTTTCTTACGCTTTTATCATCCTTGGTGGTATGTTTTCTTTGTTAAAGCTTTTATCTGAAAAGCAGATAAAACAAAAAAGATTTCAAAAAACCTATGTGCCTATATATACCCTAATGAGTATAGAAAAGTTTGCTATAAACATGAGTTTTATATTTTTGACGCTTACTATATTATTCGGGGCTTTGTGGTCTTTTTATTATAACACCAAACTGTATTTTGATCCTCGTATCGTGGTTATATTTTTATTGTGGTTTTATTATGCCATACTTGTGCACATTTATATATTTAGGTCTGCTAAACCAAGCACTATATCGCTATTATCCGCTGTTGGTAGCAGTATCACCATATTATCAGTGGTATTTATAAAACATACTTTGGTGATGAGGTAGTTATGAAAGCCTGGAGTGGTAGATTTAAAGAACAAACCCTTGGTGATGTGGAAGCTTTTACCGAATCAATAAGCTTTGATAAAGAGCTTGCTATTTATGATATAATGCAGGATTTTGCCCATTTAGAGGCTCTTTTAAAAGCAAATGTCATCTCAAAAGAGTCCTATGAAAACATAAAACAAGGACTAAATGAAATCCTTGATATGATAAATTCAAACATAATGGATTGGGATATAAAAAAAGAAGATGTTCACATGAATATAGAATCAAAGCTCTATGAGCTAATAGATGAAGATGCAAAAAAACTCCACACAGGAAGATCCAGAAACGATCAAGTAAACACAGATCTAAGACTTTATCTAAAGGATAAGATTTTAGAGGTTTTTAGGCTTTTAAAAGCATTAAAACAATCTCTTATAAAAAAAGCCATAGAGCATAAAGATATTATAATGCCAGGGTATACACATCTTCAAAGGGCTCAACCTGTTTTGGTATCTCATTATCTTCTTGCTTACAAGGAAGCTTTTTTAAGAGACTCCCAAAGGTTAATAGACGCTTATAGAAGAATAGACATCCTTACGTTAGGAAGTGGGGCTTTGGCAGGTTCTGATTTTGCATTAGATAGATTTTTAGAGGCTTCTATATTGGGTTTTTCTAAAATATCAAGAAACTCAATGGATGCTGTAGCAGATAGAGACTTTGCCTTGGAGTATCTATTTTCATTAAGCTCCATCGCTATGCATCTTTCAAGAATATCAGAAGACCTTATCATATTTAACACCGAAGAGTTTAAATTTGTGGAGCTTCCAGATGCCATATGCACAGGTAGCTCCATCATGCCGAACAAGAAAAACCCAGATGTTTTGGAGCTTATAAGAGGAAAAACCTCGAGGGTATATAGTAGTTTATTTAATCTTATGGTTAATCTGAAAGCTCTTCCCATGTCTTACAATAGAGACTTACAAGAGGATAAAGAGCCTATCTTTGATGCCACTAAAACAATTATAGACTCTCTTAAAATGATGAAAATCGTTATAGATGGTATTAAGTTTAATAAAAGCATATATACAGGAAATTTATTACTTGCCACAGATTTAGCCAACTATCTTGTGGAAAAGGGTATACCCTTTAGAGAAGCTCATCATATAGTAGGAGCTATCGTGGCTTACGCTTTGGAACAAAACAAAGTTTTAGAGCTTTTAACAAAAGAAGAACTTACAAAATTCTCTGAGAAATTTGACAAAGATGCCAAAGATATCATAAGCCCAAAATCCTCCATAAACCGCAAAAAAACCTACGGAAGCACAAACGAAGATTTTGTAAATAAGCAAATAAATATATCTTTATTAGAATATAACATTGACTAAGTTCTTAAAAGTAATTATATTATGTGTATGATAAATAAAAGAAGCAGAGGGCTTACGATAACGGAGTTAATGGTAAGCATAGCCATAATGGTTATAGGTATTATGGTATTTGCAGCTATGCAAGCATTTTTCTCAAACGATACTAAAAATAGGTTTATATATGGATGTCTTGTGAGCGGGGCTTCCAACGCTTTAGCTTCTTGCATGGCAGGTCAAACCCCATCTTCCAATACGCAATGTGGTGGTATAAATGTAAATATATCTTTAAGTGGGAGTTGCCAACCAACCACTTCTTGTAATCAAATTAGCGTGACATCCTCTTACAATGGATTTTCTTATCAGGAGTCAGAGTATGTGTGTCCATAAGTCAAAGGCTTTTACCATTGTAGAGATGCTTGTGGGTATAGCAATGAGTGTTATACTCTTATTAGCCTTATTTGAACTATATGAGTCTACCCAAAAGATATTTTTTAACACAAACTCCATATCTGGAGCTATGACTCAAAGTTATAATGTTTATACAGTTGTGCAGAAATTTTTAGATGACGGCGGTGTAGGTGTCCCATCTAGTACATCTTCTAATGGTACTTATCCGCCACCAAGCTCTGGATACATATCAACCTCCTCTGGAACTCCGTGCGATTCTCTTACATTCTTTGGAGATACAAAAGGTTTTGGTGTAGTGATGAATTTAGCAAGTTCTTCCGCTAATCTTTTAAGTTGTAGATTATCCTCTACAGATAACTCAGGTAATACCCAATATTATTACATTATAAGAAATGGAAGTTTTTATTATTCAAGTTCTTCTAACCTAACTCCAGATGAAGTTAGCTTTGTATCTTTATCACCAGATAATGCTACATGTATAGTACCTCCAAACACTTTAGTTTCTGCTACCTCAATAAGTGCCAATGCCACGAGTGCTAATTATGTATATGATGTGACTACTAGCCAAACACTATCTCTTCAAAGTGGAGATGCCTTATATGCGGTTCCAGATCAGATAACATTTTTCTGTCAAGCAAATCCTAATGACAATAATAACAACTGGCTTTATGTGGAAACTATAAATGAAGCTACATCAGCCACAAACATTCAACCTCTGGCTCCTGTAAGCAGTATACACTATACACTTTATCCATCAGGATGTCAATCTACTTATACCTGCGATATGCTACAAACTACTGTAGCTGTTAGCTCTCAAGAGAAAAACGCCAGTGGGGGAACTACATCGATAACATTTGGTTTTAATTTCTATAAGTAGGAGGTATGTGTCATGCGACACAGTAGAGGTTATACACTAATCACCACTATGATGGTGATGGTAGTATTGTTTGTTATAGGAGCAGCGGGGGCTTTGCTTGCATATTATGGGGACATGACATCAGGTGCTATGACAAACTTTGCAAAAGCCTACTACAATGCAGATTATGGTATAAGAGAGGCGATGTATAATGCCAATAACTACTTTTGTAATTGTGCTAACGATGGATGCGGTTTTTCTCAAACTATGCCCACAGGTGGGGCTATAAAGGTTATCACCAACACAGATCAAGCTGGTAGAACATGTTTTATAGAGTCTATTGGTACTGGCCAAACGGGTGGATATGTGGCAAAAGTAGCATCTGTGGCAGGCAATGTTTCAAACTGGGGAGCTGCTGGTATGTTAAATGGCATTTCCTCGAATTTCTTTGGTTCAATGTCTATAAATGGTTGCGATTTTCAGGACGAGTGCTTAGCGGTAGGTTTGGTAACTAGTGCTAGCAATATTTCCAATCTTACAGGCTTAGATTTACAGACTTGTAGTAATATACAAAATCCAAATAATCCAAAGGGTATCATGGGCAGTTCTTATTATAAATCTACTGGAGCTACAGATGTAACTCCACTTATTACTCCATTTAGTAGCTTTGATCAACCGAGCTCAGGTGAGCCATCTTTAGTTTCATATCTTCAAAACCAAGCTTGCCCTCCAGATGGTAGCTCTTGCCTAACTCCTCCTCAGCAACCATCAGGAAATTGCTATTGTAATGGCAATGTTACTATGGACAGTTCTGGTAATATGACCTGCAATATGATATCTTCATACAACATGTCGCAGTGCACTACTCACTACTACTATGCTACAGGTACTATTACTGCTAGTAGTGGTGTGTCCTTGAATGGTGAAACCATATATGCTGGTGGTGGCATAAACATAAGTGGTCCTCTTACAATGACCAATAGCCACATCTATGCAGGAAGTAATTCAAGTATAACTTTTGGTCAAGGTTCTACTTTGCAAGGTTCTACTGTTTATGTGCAAAGCGGGAGCGTAAGCTTTGGTAGTGGAGTGGATTTATGCGGTGGGCAACCTTGCACTTCTAGTACAGATAGTATAGTATATACAGATGGAAATGTATATATAAACAGTCCTATCCAAGGTGGACTCATATATGGAAATACAGTTAACATGCAGCTTAATGGAGGCGAAAATATAGGTACTACCAATGAACCTACCATGACCGTAGCAAATACTCTAAATATCAGTATGAAAGGCAATACATCATATTATGGTCTTATAATGGCTAACAGTATAGGCAGTGGTTCTAGCTTAGGCAACAGTTCTATCAATGGTGCTTTTTATGCAAACAATGTAACTAATCTTAGTATTGGTGGTAATGCTTCCATTAACTTTGACTATGCTACGCTAAATCAATTATATCGATCATTTCAAAACATTCTAAATCCTGTATATTGTTATAGTGGGGTTTCCAGTATAAATCCATTAAACATAGTGACTTTATACTAAAAGTGTAAAAAAAATATAGTTGAGGGCTTTTGCCCTCTTTAAAAGATTTTTATCAGTCATTGACAAAACTTCATATATTATTATATTATAGGCATGAAAACACTGCCTATAGGTATATCAAGTTTTGAGTGGGAAAGGGTGTGAGTTTTAGGTATAAAACCATTGAAAATTTTTTGGCTTTTAATATAATTAATATGTGGAGGTAAGATAATATGTTTAGAGCGCTATGGACTGCTGCAGCTGGAATGACTGCTCAACAGCAAAATTTAGATGTGATATCAAACAACATGGCAAATGTGGATACAGTAGGTTATAAGCAACTTCAACCTATTTTTGATGATCTATTATATCAAACTGTGAAAGACCCAGGTATGGAGACTTCACAAAACTCCCAGAGTCCTACAGGTTATCAGATGGGGCTTGGAGCTTACATAGATGGTACATATGGTATATTCACCCAAGGAAATGTCCAACAAACAGGCAATCCTTTAGATGTGGCCATACAAGGTAATGGCTTTTTCCAAGTGGCCATGCCAGATGGAACTATTGCATATACAAGAAACGGACAATTTCAATTAGATGCCAATGGAGACCTTGTAACCGCAGATGGATATCTTATCCAACCACAGATCACCATACCACCAAACGCCACTTCCGTAAACATAGGACCAGATGGCACTGTGGCAGTCACTATACCTGGTCAGACGGGTGTTCAGACAGTGGGTCAACTTCAACTTGCAAACTTTATAAACCCAGCAGGTCTTCAAAGGATAGGTAACAACTTATATGAGCAAACCCAAGCCTCAGGCAATCCTATTGTATCAAACCCAGGCACCCAAGGTCTTGGCACACTCTTATCTGGTTATGTAGAAGCTTCCAATGTAAACATCGTCAACGAGATGGTAAATATGATAATAGCAGAAAGAGCTTATCAATTTAATTCAAAAGCTGTTAGCGCTGGTGATACGATGCTTTCCACTGCTGCGAACCTATACACTGGCTAAACATTGAACAAAGGACTTAAACTTCTAACAATACTTTTGGGCTTTGTGGTGTTTGGCTTTTCAAAAGAAATACTATTTGACCAAAAATATGTGGATAATCTTGTTAAAAGCCAAATACAAAAAGAATATGGTAAAAATATAAAATTGGATTCGGTAAACTGTTTTATATATAAACCTTTTATGGTAAATGATAAAGATATATCCATAAATTTAAGGATACCGCCTCTTGGACCAGCCGCCTATGCCACTATAAATATAAACTCAAACCACATACTTCAGAAAACTATAAACGCCATAGCCACCATAGAATGGAAAGTGCCTGTAATTGTAGCCACAAAACTAATAAGAAGAGGAGAGATTATAAATAAAGATGATATTAAAAGCGCCGTAAAATATATAAGGTTTGTACCCCAAAACTTAGTGATATCTAAAAAACAAGCGATAGGAGCCACCGCCAACACAGATATAGGTATTGGAGAACCCATAAGAACCAACATGATATCTATGCAACCTCTTATTAGATATGGAGATATCGTAAGAGTAATATATGATAATGGCTATATAAGAATTACCACCAAGGCAAAAGCTATGCAAAATGGATATCTTGGAAGATATGTAAGGTTAGAGCCCTTAGACAATCCTAAAACCTTTATCACTGGCAAGGTAATAGGCAAAGATACTGTGCTTATAAGTCCAAATTCATTTTAATTTCATAATTTATGGGTAAAATATATTAAGATGGATAGTAGTCTGAAAAGCATTAAAAATATTAGCAAATTAGACAAAGAGTTTTGGAAAGACTTTTGGCATATCACAAAAGGCTATTGGCTTCATTCGGACGAAAAGAAAAAAGCTTGGGTTTTATTTGGTATTATCATATTTTTAAACCTATTTCAAGTGTTTTTAAATGTGCTTTTTACCAAATGGTATAAAGTATTTTACGATGCATTACAGCATTTTGACGAAAAAGGTTTTTGGAAAGCCCTTATAGAGTTTAGTATATTGGCAACGCTTTTTATCGTATCAGCAGTTTATGCCACATACCTTCAACAGATGCTTCAGATAAAANNTTTATATACAAAAATGGGTATCTGGTAAAAAGTTTTACTATATGCAAGTGTTTGAACAAAACACCGACAACCCAGACCAGCGTATAGCCGATGATGTGAATGCTTTTATCTCTCAAACGCTTAGTTTATTCTTAGGGTTAATGAGTTCTGTGGTGACATTTTTCTCCTTTGTGGGCATGCTTTGGATAATATCTGGGCCCATTAGTTTCACGGCTTTTAATATGAAAATCACAATACCAGCTTATATGGTCTGGGCAGCTTTGATATACGCAGTACTTGGAACATATCTCACCGCTAAGATAGGTAAACCCCTTGTAAAATTAAACTTTGACCAGCAGATGTTTGNNTGAAGCAAACTTTAGATTTTCCTTAATAAGGATAAGAGAGAACTCCGAATCTGTGGCTCTTATAGGAGCTGAGAATAAAGAGCATCAAAACCTCATGGATACTTTTAGATATGTGTTTCAAAATTATTGGCAAATCATGGTAAGACAAAAACTCCTCGGATGGTTTACCTCAGGATATAATCAAATAGCCATTATATTTCCAATCTTAGTAGCAGCTCCAAGATTTTTTGCCAAAAAAATACAGCTTGGGGATGTGATGCAAATAGCAAGCGCTTTTGGTCAAGTGCAATCCTCTTTATCTTTTATAGTAAACTCTTATCCTTCTATAGCCGCTTGGTATGCAGTGGTGGACAGGCTTAGGACTTTTGAGAAAAATATAAAAGCCATAGAAATTTCAAAACAAAACACCCTTATAAAGATAATCCCTTCAGAAGATGTCTTAAAAGTAGAGAATCTCTTTTTAAAACTACCTTATACTGATAAGTTTATAATAAAAGCCCTAAACTTAGAAATCCATAAAAAACAGCACCTTCTTATAATGGGACCTCCTGGCATAGGAAAATCCACCCTAATAAGAGCCATAGCGGGTATATGGCCTTTTGGAGAAGGTATCATAATGTTGCCTAAGAATCATATGTTTTTACCCCAAAAACCATATCTTCCTTACGGTAGTATAAGGGATATACTCTTATATCCTTCTTTGGATGGTAAGAATATACCAGATGAATATCTAAAGGATATACTTATAAAAGTGGGACTTCCAGAACTATGCAATCACCTTAATACCCAAAACTTATGGTCTCAGGTCTTATCCCCAGGTGAACAACAAACCATAAATATGGCAAGGGTTTTAATCCACAAACCCAAATGGCTTTTTATGGATGAATCCACCTCTGCAGTAAACGAAGAAAAAGAAGAACTTTTATATACAATACTTTTGGAATACATAGAAGACATAACCCTTATAAGCGTAGGTCATAGAAAATCCTTAGAGAAGTTCCACATCAAAAAACTTCTCATAAACTCTGACTCTTCTTACGAGTTAAAACCTATCCAAGATAAAACTATTGTAAATATATAAAGATTTAGCTTTTAAAAAATTTGATAGGTTTATTGTAATATAAGGTTTATTGTAAATTTATTAAACTCCGGGGGAGGGGCTCGA
>DDOS01000117.1:17310-18027 GCA_002341805.1 Aquificaceae bacterium UBA2488
CTGCCGGTTGAGCTACCCCAGATAGATTTATTATTATAGCATAAAAAAATATTTTCTGCAAAAATTTTTTGATTACTTTATCTAATAATCCACCACAATTGACAAAACTTTATGTATTTTTTATATTAAAAGCATGAAAACACTGCCTATAGGTATATCAAGTTTTGATAAGATAAGAACAGATGATTACTATTATATGGATAAGACTAACTTTGTGGAAAAGCTTGGCAAAGGTGGATACTATTTTCTCTCTCGCCCAAGACGATTTGGTAATCATTATGCGGATATACAGAAGAAGAACTTCTTAATGTCTTTAGAGATAGATTAGAAGATGTAGATTTAGAGGAAGTGAGAAATGGTACAATGGCTATTCTTGGCTCGGGGAGGAAGTGTATAATCCATTTGATATACTTTTATATCTTGCAGAGAAAAAGTTTAGACCTTTTTGGTTTGAAACAGGATATCTTACCATAAGAGATTATAAGGAGATGTTAGATGGAGTTATCTATTCTCTTACATATCCCAACAAAGAAGTAGAGATATCTTTAAATAGAAATGTCCTTTACTATATCACTAAAAATGGAATGAGAGTAACTAATTCTTCATATAGAATTTCAATCCACCAACGATAAGCAATGCCCATTAGAATGCTTGAATATTTTTGTACTAATAAAAGATGCATATTCTAACAGAAATATAATCCAAAAAGTACTCTAT
>DDOS01000006.1 GCA_002341805.1 Aquificaceae bacterium UBA2488
CATAAACCTATATAAAAAACTTGGGTTTAGCATAAGAAGAGAAAGGTCAAACTTTTATTCGGATGGAGAGATAGCCTTTGTGATGGGCTTAGAAATTTAAATAATCTTTAAATCTGTTAAAGTTTGCCATCACATTGGCTAAGTTTAGCCTTTTTTCCTGAGCTATTTTTATAACATACTCTAAAATATCTATAGAGGTTTTTATATCTTCTTTTGATTCTTTGCTAAGATCAAGATCACTTATCTTCTGCAAGCAATCCAAAGCTTTATCAAACTCATCTGCCTGTAGATGTATCTCACACTGAAGAACCAGCTGCTTCAGGGAGCTGTTGTTTTGATCCATATTCTCTCCTTTCTAACTCTTCCCAAGCTTTCTTAACCCCAGATAACATCATAATCATATTTTGTAAAAGCTCTTTATCGTTCTTTTGGTTGGCTATTAAAAGCCCTTCTAATATAATCCTATAGAAATAAGACAAATCCTTTGCCACAGAACCACCCTTTTCAAAATTTAACGAGTCATGAAGTATAGCTACAGCTTCGGTGGCTTTTGTTATATACTCGCATTTCTTAATAAGGTTGTTGATATCATCAAGACCTGCATCAATAGCTTCAATAGCTAACTCCATAAACTCTATAGCCTTATCGTAGGCTATAATGATAAGCTGTAATGGATTTGCGCTAAATAGCATGTTTTCAACATAGCTGTCCTTTAGATTTTGATACATGGTATACCTCCTTTTTTAAAAAGTTTTATCCTAAAAGCGTTGTAAGCTTGCTAACTTCAGCACTGGAACTCGCCATAAGAGCCTCCACTTGAGAAAACTGAAGCTGCAAATTTTGCTGTTGCAATGCTAAAGACTGCTGTAGCTGATAAATTTGTTCTTGATTATAAGTATACTGAGAAGATAAATTGTTTTCTTCAGTCATTAATACACCGTTTGGAGATATAATGTTCATTATAGCTTGGCTTAAACTGCTTACAAAGCTTGTTACTGATGAGAGTGCTGTTGTGGAACTTGTGCTTAGTATATTTTGGAAGCTATTGGAATTAAATTGAAGCTGTCCTGTTTGATAGTTGTAGTTCACTACGCCAAGGTTTTCTAATGGCTGGACTACATTAAGAAGCTGTGTTTTTAGATCACTAAGGGCAAAATTACCCATAAAATCTCCTGGGACGATGAAAGGATTTGCAGATGTCAGAGAAGCTTGAGATGAGTATGTACCAGGCTTTTCTGTTAACACGTTTATAGGAGTTAGTATGTTGTTAATCTGATTTATTAGATTTGATACATTGTTTGTTACTTGGGATGTATCTTGAGAAACACTAAGCATTACAGAGCCAGTGCCAGATAAGTTTAGTGTGATACCATTTAAAACATTTTGGATTTGATTTACATTGGATGTGATGCTTGCACCACCAAAGTTTACAATGGCATTTTGGGCATTTTGTATGTAATTTTGAGTAAATATACCAGCGGAGTCATTTGCTACTATGACATGCTGAGTGGTAGATGGTGATGTGGTAAACGTAGAAGCTCCTTGTTTTTCAGCAAGCATGAGACTGTAAGTACTACCATTATAAAATATAGATGCCGTCATGTCTGAGCCAGCCGTAGAGTTTATCTCATTAACAATGTCTTGAAGAGTATTTGCTCCATTGTAAGTTATGTTAAATTCTTGCACTCCTGATGTACTTTGGGTAAGTTGGTTATCCGTTACACCAGAAGAAGATGTATTTGATCTAAAAAACAATGAAATTGTACCGCTCTGACCAATCTGAGTGTTTGGAGAAGAGAAACTTCCAAGAAGGGATATCTCTGGTTGGGCTAATTGTTGCACATTTATATTGTATGTACCTGCTTGGGCTGCTGGGGTTGCTATTGTAGTTAATATACTGGAGTTTGAAGATACACCAGTCATAGAGCCAGTTATAGGATTCAACACAAAGCCCATGAGTGTGGAAAAAACAGACATTGATTGGTTGTATACATAATTTACTTCTTGAGTTTGGTTTTGTATATAAGCAGCCTGTTGGCTTAAGGATATCAAAGGAAGACTGCTTGATGACATCACCGCAGCCAATATAGAGCCACTATTAAATAAGTTTGAAAATCCTGAAAGAGCTATACCTGCCATATCACACCTTCTTGTTTACAAAGATACCCATCAAATTGTTCATAGCCTCAGCTATCTTTAACATATATTCTGGTGGAATCTCTTTTATCACTTGATTGGTTTTGTTGTCTATGATTTTTACAACTACTGTGTTAACTTTGCTATCTATTTGAATATTTAGGTGTGTATTAAGATAAGAAAGATTTTCTGTTAACTTTGCTATTGCTTCTTGAACTTGTTTTTGTAGATCTTGAGAAGAATTGGAATTGCTATCTTGAGAGGATTGGTTATCTTGATTTGGTTGCTGCACATTTTGGGTATTTTGGTTTTGGTTATTCGATGTATTTTTAATTTGTTGATTATCGGTACTGGGTAAACTTATACCACTACCTTGCAAAATCCTTTGCAAACCATTAATGGGCGTCATACAAGCACCTCCTCTAAAATAAATCTAAACATTAATATATACATATCAATCATCCTTTGCAATGATATTATTATCGGTTTTTATAAAGATTTTTTTAATCTCTTCTATATTTTTCATGTTTTCCTCCTTTTTGTAGGGTTTTATAGCCAAGAAAATACCATTTAAACCCTTTTCTATATGTTTTATCGTATGTACTTCATGTATTAGATTGTCATTTTCGATTACGTCGGCTTTTTCCAATGTATCCCATAAGGTTTTTAGCATGTTGTCTATGTCTCTCCTTCTTTTATCTGGTAAAAATATCACTATATCCACAGACACCTCACAAGAGAAAGGACTGTTAAAAGCATTTTCCTTTAACTGATTTTGAATCTCCCATAGAGCTAATGCTTCCCAAGAAGTCACAAGCCATGGTTTAAACACCGCACCATTTTTTTGCCTTATATACCTATTGGCTTTACCCTTTGGGGGTTTGGTTATAAATAAATACAAAGTTTTATCTTCCATGATAAAATAGTATACTATGCTTGCACCTATTTCATTATTACAAACATTCGTGGATATAAAAGACCCACATTATATTGCCCAAAGGCTATCTATAAACGGCCTTGAATCTAGCATAAAAACCTTTGGCATAGATATAAAAAATGTAAAAGTGGGAGAGGTTATATCCATTAAAAAGCATGAAGATCTAAATTTATGTAAAGTATTTGTGGGAGATACCACCCTTGATATAATCACCGCTGCTTCAAATGTGTATGAAGGGGTAAAAGTGCCTGTAGCCCTTCCAGAAGCCAAGATAAAAGATGTTATTATAAGCCCAAAAACCATAAAGGGAATTCTATCTCAGGGTATGATGTTGTCTATATCAGAGCTTGGTATTGATGATAATGTCGATGGCATACTCATATTTGATAATGATGTAAAAGTAGGCGAAGATGTATCTAAGCTCCTTGATTTTGGTGAGATAATATTTGAATGTGAGACTACGCCAAACAGAGGAGACTTGCTTTCTATACTCGGTATTGCCAGAGAAATATCTATAATTACAAATTCGTATTTGGCTTTTGATATAAATATGGATTTAAAACCCATTGATATAGATATAAATATAACCACTAATGGATGTCATAAGTATGTGGGTAGTATATTAAAAGGTGTTAAAGTTAAAAGCTCAAGACTATGGCTTAGAAAAGCCCTCTGGAAGATGGGGCTTAAAAGTATATCAAACGCAGTGGATATTACAAACTATACTATGATGATGTTGGGTCAGCCCCTTCACGCTTTTGATTTTGATAAAATAACAACTCCTATAAATATAAGGCAAGCTAAAAAAGATGAGTTTATAAAAGCTTTGGACAAAAAAGACTATGCATTAGATGAGTCTATAATGGTTATAGCAGATAAAGAAAAACCTATAGCCATAGCTGGTGTAATGGGCGGATTTGATACGGGCGTTGGTTTTGAAACCTCTAATATATTTTTAGAGTCTGCTCTTTTTGATTATCTTTTTGTAAGAAAAGCCTCAAAACAATTGAAACTGAGCACTGATGCATCTTATAGATTTGAGCGGGGCGTAGATATAGATATGAGTTTAAAGGCTTCTATGTTTGCCTTAAAATTATTTTTAGAAGAAACTCAAGCTTCTATAGAGGGCTATAAAGAGGTGATACACAAAGAATTAAAACCTAAGAAATTTTTCTTAAGCCTAAATGATTATGTTAGATATACAGATTTAAATTTTGATAAAAAAGAGATATCAGATATCTTAAATATCCTTGGGTTTAAGCATTACGCCATGAGATGTGGAGTTGAGTTTGAAGTACCCTCTTATAGATATTACGATATAGATTCATCTATTGACCTCATAGAGGAGATCGTAAAGGTTAAAGATTTTAACAACTTTGAAGTAAAACCCATGCCCTCAGTGCCAACTCCACACTATGAGAAAGACTATATAACAGAGATAAAATACAGGCTCACATCAAACTATCTTACAGAAGTTATCAACTTAAGTTTTGACAAGATAGAAGATTATGAAGAGCTTGGGCTTGATCTTCCCATTGTAGAGGTTAAAAATCCAATACTTCCTTCTTTTAGGTTTTTAAGAAGATACTTAACCCCATCTATGTTAAGACTTGCAAGGCAAAATGTTAGAAAACATATAAAAGACTTTGCCATCTTTGAAATATCTCATATATTTGACGAAGACAGAGAACACTTACATGTATGTATGCTTTTAAAAGGAGATAAGAGAACATATCCTAATACTCAATGGAATATCCATCATCTAAAAGAACTTGCTTACTTGATAAATGAACATGTAAATTTCGGATTTTCCGAATATAAGTTTTTGCATCCATATCAGCAGGGTAATATATACTTAGACAACGAAGAAATAGGTTTTTTTGGTAAAGTCTTAGATGAGGAGCTTGAAGATACATTTTTATGTGAGTTTAGGTTTTATGCTTTTAAAAGCCAAAAGCCATGCGTTGTTGTATCGAAGTATCCACCAGTGGTTAGAGATATCTCACTGATACTTGACATGGATTTTGACATACAAAAGCTTATTATTCTCATAAGGGAATATTTTAATGAAATGTTAGAGGATGTTAAAGTATTTGATTTTTATAAAGGAGAGCAAATAGAAGAAGATAAGAAAAGCGTAGGTTTGAGACTTGTTTTAAGAGCTTATAATAAAAGCTTAGAAGACGAAGAAGTAAACAAGTTAATGGAAGGATTGTTAGAACGCTTAGAGGATGTTGACATAAAGCTTAGATTTAGTTGATAAACGCCTACCCTATGCGTGAATGTAGATGTATTTTTGGGGCCTACATGTGAGCTAATAGGGAATCCGGAGTTCAGGAACGTTTCCTTGTAGACTTCCTGACAGGATACCCACCTAAAATTTAGAGGCCCGCATGTATGTGTGCATCACGATAGGGCGGGTTTTTAGCATCTTCATCTTCTTCTATTGCCTCCAAGATTTGGAGGTATATGGAAAAGCAGGATTTAAGAAAATTTTTTTTGAAAAGGCGTGATAAATTGTCTAAGGAAGAGGTGTATTCCGCCTCTTTAAAAATAATGGACAATGTTTCTAAAGATTCGTATTTTATACAATCAAAGAGTGTTATGATCTATATGCCCATAAGAAACGAAGCAGATCCTTTTGTAAATATTGATATATATAAAGATAAGATATTATCAGTGCCAAAAACTTACAAAGAAGATATAATGCCTTGCCTTTATAAAGAACCGCTTAAGGTGTCTAAATATGGCATAAAAGAGCCCGTAGGTTGTGAAGAAATAAATATAGATTTATGCTTAGTGCCGGGTGTTTGTTTTGATAAGCATCTTTATAGAATTGGTTTTGGCAAAGGATATTACGATAGATTTTTAAAAAAGCATAAAAGTGTGTATTCTATAGGTATTTGTTATGATTTTCAGATTGTGGATGATATAGAGCCAGAAACTCATGATGTTAGACTCAATAAAATTATTTCAGAAAATTATGTTATAGAAGGAGGTTATAGATGGAACCTATCGTTATAGGTGTTTTATTATTAGTCATTGTGATACTTGGTGGTATTAGTTTTGTAGCTTTTAAGAAGCTAAGTGAGAAGGAGTACAATACTACTCGTCCATCAGCGGAAGAATCTAAGCTTTTAGAAGAGGCAAGACGTCAAGCGGATACGATTTTAGAAGAAGCGAAGCGCCAACTTCAAGCCTCAAAGGAACTTGCCGAAAAAGAAGCTTCAAAGTACATGGATTTTGTAAAAGAGGAAAAAGCCAAGCTTGAAAAAGAAAAAGAGGCTCTACGAAAAGAGATAGAACAAAGAAGAATCCAATTAGAGCAAGAATATAACGCCAAAAAAGAAGAGCTTCTTCAAAAAGAACGAGTGGTAATTCAAAAAGAGAGTGCTTTAGGGTCCAAAGAGCAGAGCTTAGAGAAAAAACTCCAAAACATAGAAAGGAAGGAAGAGGATCTTTATTCTAAAGAAAAAGAGCTAAGAGAATTGGAAAGGTCTATACAGAGATCTCAAAAACAGCTTGATACAGAATACAAACAGTTAGAGAGTGTAAAAGCAGAAATAGAAGCTCTAAAAGATAGACAACTTAAGGAGCTTGAGCGCATAGCTTCTTTAACCAAAGAAGAGGCATACAAAGAACTTCTCAAAAAAGTAGAAGAAGAAGCCAAATCCGAAAGCATAAAGATAGCAAAGGCTATAGAAGAGAAAGCCAAAGAAGAAGCCGAAAGAGAAGCCAAGAGGATAATAACCACATCTATTCAAAGACTCTCCCCAGAGATAGCTATAAACTATAGCATATCCACCATAGAGCTTCCAAGCAATGAATTCAAAGGGCGTATCATCGGAAGAGAAGGAAGAAACATAAGGACTTTTGAGCTTTTAACGGGTGTGGATATTATAATAGACGATACTCCAGATACGGTAACTTTATCCTCTTTTGATCCTATGAGAAGAGAGATAGCAAAGCTTGCTCTTGAAAAGCTAATACTTGATGGTAGAATCCATCCAGCCCGCATAGAAGAGGTGGTGGAAGAAGTCAAGAAAGAGATGGATAACAACNNCAACATAAGAAAGCTTGGTGAAGAAACCGTTTTAGAGCTTGGTATACATGATATGAACCCAGGACTTTACTACTACATAGGAAAGCTATACTATAGAACCTCTTATTCTCAAAATGTGTTGCTTCATTCAAAAGAAGTGGCCACTATAGCAGGACTTATGGCTACGGAGCTTGGATTAGACGAAAAAGCTGCAAAAAGAGCAGGTCTTTTACACGATATTGGTAAAGCTATATCAAACGAAATGGGTGGTTCCCACACAGATATAGGCATTGAGCTTTGTAAAAAATATAAAGAATCAGATTATGTGCTAAATGCTATAAAAGCTCATCACGNNCACGAAGAAGAACCTGTGAAATATCCAGAAGTTGCTTTGGTATGCGCCGCTGATGCACTATCGGCTGCAAGACCAGGAGCCAGAAGAGAATCTTTGGAAACTTATATAAAAAGACTTGAAAAGCTTGAAGAGATTGTTAAAAGCTTTGAAGGTGTAGTAAATGTCTATGCAGTCCAAGCAGGTAGAGAAGTAAGAGTTATCATATCTCCTGAGAAACTCACCGATGAACAGTCTTACGAGCTTTCTAAAAAAATAGCCAAGAAGATAGAAGAGGAGATGGATTATCCTGGCAATATCAAAGTGGTGGTTATAAGAGAAAATAGATATGTAGAATATGCAAGATAAATATAGTGGGGTTTATCCCCGCTTTTTGTTATGGTTTTGCATACATAAAACCTTGTTTTTCTAAAGCACTCATATCAATAAGAACCCCCTTTACAGGTTTTACAAAATCTCCCATCATGTTTTTGGTGATATGAAACTTTTCCATAGTATTTTCACATACATGAAACTTTATCCTTCCATCGCTTTGTTTTACAAAATTTTCAAAAGCTTTCTCAGTTTTTGAATCTTTAAGCATATACTTTATGGTGGGTCCCCATACCTCCACCACCACATGGGCTTCTTTGTTTTTGGAAGTATGTTCTAATATGTTATCCACCATCTTCAGGCTTTTAGGATTATGAAAATCCAAAATCACATTAAGAGGAGCTCCAAAGCTCATGGCCACACCAACCATAGCAGTTAGTACTAACAAACTTAACTTTCTCATATCTTACATTTTATCCTTTCAAAAGCCAAATACAATGATAGATATTATTCTTCAGATAAATCTTTGTTAAGCTCTTGCTTTACATTTTGTGGTATAGGAGCTTTTAGCTTCATACCCTTATAATCTATCTCTATGAAAGCATCACTGTTTTTAAAAAGCTCTTTTTGATAGTTATCAAAATCAAACTTCAAGAAGTGTATTGTGGCAGCTATGCCATATTTATAATCCATATCGCTTTGTTCGTTGGCTTTTGCTTTTATCTTTTGGTCTTTAAAGCTTAGATAAATAGCATCGTGAATACCCACAAGCGTTGGAAGAGTTTTCTTTCTAAGTTCATTGTCTGGAATTTCTATAAAGAATGTAGCACTTAGCTGATTTTTTTCTGGTATGAGATCGTTATAAACATCTATCTCAAACATAATGTCCTTTTCGTCCACCATACGTTCTGCTCTTATCATCTCTTGGATTTGAAACCATGCACTCAAAGTGTTTTCAAAAAATATATGAAACTTATCTCCTATAAATACACTTCTATTCTTTTTTATATCAAGATAATCCCTTGTTTTTTGGTTTCTAAGCTTTTCATATTCGTATAAATTTAAAATGTCATCAAAAGTAAGCTTTTTCATATTAACCTCCATAAGCCATAGAAAGCACTTCTAATGGGCTATAAACATGTTTTGAAGTATTTAGCTCTATAAAATTACCCGCCAAAGGGCAATCAGAAACTACCATATCAGCATTTTGATGTAAAATATTATCAAATAGTGGTTTACCTACCTCTATAGCCATATCAAAGGTGTTTTTCTTAACACCAAAAGTCCCATCGTGCCCAGAGCATATCTCTACTATACGAACTTTTGTATTTGGTATCATGCGCATCAAAGCTGCAGATTTATAACCTACTCCTAAGGATTTTAAATGACAGGCTATATGATAATCTATCTTACCTATAGAGTTTTTAAAATCTTTGTTGAAAAGCCCTTCTTGATTAAGACTAAACAGATAATCCCCTATCTCAAAGACTTTTTCGCTCACTTGTTTAGCTTCATCTGTTCTTAAAAGGAGTGGATACTCATGCTTTAGCTGTAATGCACAGGTAGGTACTGGTACTATGATATCGTATCCATTTTTTACATAGCTTATTAGATTATCTACATTGTATTTGGCTTTTTTGATGGAACTATCTATATCTCCAATATCAAAAAACGGTATACCACAGCAATTTTGCTCTGGAATCTCTACATATATGTTATTCTTTGATAAAATATTTAATAAAGCCTTACCCTTTTCTAAAAAGTTGTAATTTAATAAGCATGTGTAAAACAATACCGCCTTTCTAACAGGGTTTTTTGGTGATATATAATGTTCTTTAAAAAAGCTTGTAAAGGTTTTTTCATTGATAGGAGGAAGTTTGGCACGTGTATCTATACCCATGGTTTTTTCCATTATAACCCTTACTGGTTTTATGTTGTTTGTGGTGTTTGCTATTTTAGAAAAAGGTACTGATAGTTTACCTATCAAATCTGTATTTAAAATAACTTTGTCTATAGGGTTTGCTCCTTGCTTTTTATATTTAATAGCCTTGTATCTTAAAGATAGATGTGGGAAATCAAGCATCCATTCATGTGGAGGTGTGTATGGACATTTAAAATAGCATTGCTTACAGTGAAAACAAAGTTCTAAAGGCTTTTCAAGCTCCTCTTTTGAAAGGTTTTCTAAATTATCGTTGTGCTTGTCCACCGCGTCAAAAAGAGCAGGGAAAGATGGGCAAAAATTAACACACATTCTACAGTCTTTACATTTTGTATATACCCTTTTTGCTTCTTTTATTAGATCTCCTTCATTGTAAAAATTTGGATCATCTAAATTAAAATTAAAATCCTTTAACCCACCAATATCTGACATAAAATACTCCTATTTAAAACAGGGGCCTAAAAGCCCCAAACATTATGTTTTATTAGCCGTTTTTAACGGATTCCAATGCTTTTTGGAATCTACCAGCGTGAGATTTTTCTGCTTTTGCCAATGTTTCAAACCAAAGGGCTATATCTTCAAAGCCTTCTTCTCTAGCAGTTTTTGCAAAACCTGGATACATTTCTGTATATTCATACACTTCACCAGCTACTGCGGATTCAAGCATTTCTTCTAAGGTGTTTATGGATTTCTCGGTGGCTGGATCTACGCCGTTATATTTTCTCATGTAGTCAAGGTGTCCAAAAGCGTGTCCTGTTTCGCCTTCGCCAGTTTCTCTAAAGTTGTTAGCTACATCTGGATAGCCTTGGATATCAGCCTCTCTGGCAAAGTATAGATATCTTCTGTTGGCCTGGGACTCCCCAGCAAAAGCGTGCTTTAGACATTCCAATGTTTTGGTACCTCTTAAATCTTTGCTCATAGCAAATACCTCCTAAAAATGGATTTTAATTAAGAATAATTCTTAATTAGGAAAAAACAATGATGCCTAGTCATAGTTTTTAGCTTTTAAAAAATACATAAAAAATTTATATTATAATGATAATATATTAAGTATGAAGATAAGATATTTATTGCTTGTTGGATTAGCAGGATGTTTGATTTTAAGTGGTTGTTCTCCTGAAATGGCTCACATAGATACACCAGAACATGTTTTTAAAGAATACCAAAAAGATTTACAAACCCGCGATGTAGAGGATGCCATAAAACTTATAAACCCAGATGATGTTTCAGAAAGAGGTAAAGAGTGGGCTAAAAGATGGATAGAGCTTCATTTTCATAATATTAAAAGCGTAAAATTAGAGGATATGGCTATCTTAGGTGGGACTGCCAGGTCAAGGGTTAAACTTATCTACAAAGACGGTACCACCAAAGAATCAAAGATGTTTTTTATTAGAAATAATGGAGCTTGGTATATCAGCCCAAATTTTAGCTTTGGAGGAGAGTGATGCTAAGTATATGGGAAATTTTTAAATACCTTTTTGATTATACTCAAAGCTTTATAACCAAAAAGCCATTGGCAGTGTTTTCTTATATCTTACTCATTATAATAGTGGAAGTATCTGATAACATAGTCCCTAAGGACTTTGTTTATATAAGCATATTTTTATCTATACTATTTACGCTTTTTTCCAACGCTTTTCTGATAAAAATAGGGCATTTAACCCTAAGCAACAAAGAGCTCGTTTCTTTTGAAAAAGCCCTCAAAGAATCAAGTGTTTTATCTTTTTTTACAGAGTACATTGCCCAATCAGTAGGCATGCTTCTTGGAAATGTGCTCGTTTTTCTCATTATATTCTTTGGAGAAGCAGCCGTTTTAAATTTTAGTGGATTTTTAGAAGCTTATTATAAAGCAAAAAACCACAATATATTTGCTATAAACTACACACCAAGTATTACTTTAGGAGTGCTTTTTGTATTTATCACTTTGTCTATAATATCTTATGTGGCTCCATATGTGTATGCTTCTGTTTATACCTCAGAAAACTTTAAAGAAGCCTTCACAAGAGTATTTGACCTAATATCCTTAGGGGTTTGGAAAAAATGTTTTAATCTAACTTATTTTTTTGATGTAAGCATGTGGTTTGTATATTCCACAATGGTTATAGTGATGATAATGCCTTTGATGTTTTATAGTATTGCGGCTTTTATTGGGCTTTTGATAATTGGTATATACATAATACAGTTTCCTATGTTTAGCGTTATGGTAAGGTATTGGAGAGAATGATGAAAAAAGGTTTTACCCTCATTGAGCTTTTAGTGGTAATAGTTATAATCGGTGTACTGGCTGCTATCATAATACCGCGTATTACTAATAGGATAGGTGAAGCTAAGCTAAAAGCCACAAAAGTTCAACTTAAAAACCTTCAAGGAGGGTTGGAGCAGTATTATATAGACACTGGTATGTATCCCACCACCGCCCAAGGACTTAATGCTTTAGTACAAAAACCCACATTACCACCTATACCAGATAATTGGCATAAAGAACTTGATAGAGTGCCTACCGATGGATGGGGACATAAGTTTTATTATATATCTCCTGCACCAGACCATCCTTATGATTTATTTGCCAAAACCCCAGATGGTAAGAAAGTTGATGTATGGACGATGCATCTTAAAAAATAATGGCTTTACCCTTTTAGAGACTTTGGGAGCTTTTATAGTATTTGTAATACTAATATCTATATCTTATTCACTTCTTTTAAAAGCCCTAAATCTAAGACAAAGACAGCAAGATATCATAAAAGGTAGTTTTGTGCTTTTTAGATTAAAAACACCTACAAAAACCTATGATATAAAATCTTTAAAAACCAAGTGTTATATCTTTAAATATAGACATCTGAAAACCGTAAGATTTCAATGAAAAAAGGCTTTACCCTCTTGGAGATATTGGTGGTGATAGTGATACTGTCTTTGTTTTTTAGTATAGCTATAGCATCCTATATTTTTATAGTTAATAAAAGCCTTAAAACCATAAAAGAATTACGAAGCTCTTATAAATATATATATACTTTATATAGTATAGAAAAAGCTATAAACTGTGCTAAAAATATAAAGATAAATAATTCTAAGGATAACTCCATTATATACATGTATACTTATTGCGGGATGTATCCTGGCTTTTCAAAGGAAGTGTATTTTATAAAAGATAATTATTTATATGTCTATGCTTATCCTTATATCCTTGGTGATATGACATTTTACGATAAAAATCATTCTATCAAGCTTGTAGAAGCCCACAATTTAAAAGCAAAATTTGTAATATCAAGTCCTTACAAGATGGTAAAACTAAATCTAAACGATATATCTATAGATATACCAATACTAAACACTCCTTAAAAACCAAAAAAATTTTATAATGATATTTATGTTTAACACAAAAAGTGTTATTACGATTTTATTAATAGCCCTCGGAGCATCTTTATTTTACCTATGGTATAGCACTTGGCATACAAACATATCAAGCCATTCTATAAATAAACATCTTATAGAGGAAAATCTAAAATCTACACCCCCTCAACAAAATTTACCTAAGCCATCCATCGTCCAAACCACACCCACCCAAACTCAAACCAATCCGCCTAATACCCAACAAAATACCAACCAACCCACTAAGAATGAGACCACAAATCAACCATCATCTTCACTTCCTTCGTCAACCACCGTAGCCAATAAAGAAAAATCTAAATCTCCTAAAAAAGTTTTTACTAAAAGCCAAAAACCTGTAATAAGAAAACAATATCCAAAGATAACAAGATACACAAAGCCAAAATATACTCCTAAGCCTAAAGTAACACCTGTTATAAGAAAACCCAAAAACTATACGATAAAAAACCAAAAAACCAATAATAACCTTCAAATAAGATTAAACCAAGAATCTGATGGCAAGAGCTCTTTAAAAATGCTAAATAAAGGCAGCTACTATCAGGCTGGAGCTTTTAAATATTTTTCAGATGCTCTTAGCCTTAGCATAGAGCTAAAAGCCAAAGGCTATAAAACCAAAATTATTCATCAAGATGGTTTATATAAGGTTATAGCCTATTAGAGGTTTTTAGAGCTATGTTGTTTGGAGTGTATTCTTCGTGAGGGCCAAAGAAATAATAAACTATAGCATTATACATAGCCTTTGCAAAAGCCCATTGATAGGATGGATTTGTTAGCTCTTTAACATCGTGGGGATTGCTTATAAAANNGGGGTTCTTAATACTACAAAATTTCTTCTATGGATGTTGTGAATATCTACATGTTTATGAAGTTCATCATCCAAAGTATCAGCTAAATCTTTGGCAAATACAAAGCTCTGATTTTTAGTGATATCTAAGGCAAGTTTTGCTAAAACTCTCCTGGCGCTTATACTTGGCTCATAAACTGCATTCCCAAAAACAAAATGAGCAAAGCTTGAGTCATTTACAAGTTCGTTATATTTCATGTTTATGCCAGGGGTGGATAGATAGTAGATATTGGTGCCATGAGGCCATTCTATATGATGTGGTGTCATATTGCAATGTATACTTATAAATAAATCTGCTCTATTTTCTATGGCGATTCTTGCTCTTTCTTGCAAAGGTATAAATACATCCTTGTCCCTTGTCATTATCACTTTAAATCTTGGATCCTGCTTTAAAAAATAGTCTAACTTTTTGCCTATAGCCAAAACGATATTTTTCTCTTCTACTCCACCAAGGCCTATAGCTCCAGAATCTTTTCCACCATGTCCTGGGTCTATAACCACTACCTTCACGCCTGGCGGATGTGGTATATATCTATATGGTTTGTCTTGAGGTTTGTCAAGCATCTCTAAATATTTTTTATCTACTACGCTAAGAGGATCTTGGTTTTGATATGAAACATTTTTTATATTTGGCTTACTCTTCACAAGATATAAGTATTTTTTTGCTATTATATCTTGGATGGGATCTTTAGATGTGCTGCTTTGGGTTTTTACGGGTTTATAGACATCTATCACTATACGTTCTGGATTTTGGAGCATGAAAGTGTTAACTTTAGAGGGTTTGTAAGGCATTGTTTGTATTATTTTCTTGTTGTCAATGTGAATTATAACACTATCTCCATCTTGTTTTACACTATAAACTACCGCGCCTTTCACATCAAATACATACCTGGTCTTATCAGGATAATATCCAGTTCTAACATCTATTATCTGTCCAAATGAAAAGCCTAAAACGCTAAATAATAGAATTAACAATATCTTCAAACGCTTTTCCATCTTCTTTAACCTCCTCTTTTCTTGTGGCCCATGGTGGCATAGGTATATTCACCACCACGGGAGTGGGTATATCTGGTTGATATAACACCATAGAGCCTTTTTTTAGCATGCTAACTCTTTGTTTCATGCTTTTAGAAAGAAAACCATACTCTTCAGAAGAGATCTCTGCGCTATCGAGCCTTCCTACCACTTTTATAGCACTGTTTGCCACTATCCTCTTTTCCACTTCACTGGCGGTTTGCTGAGCACCTATTAATATCACGCCCAAACTTCTTCCTCTTTCGGCAATATCGAGCAATACATCCTTTATAGGACTCCATCCATCTTTTGGAGCATATTTATTTAATTCGTNNACACCAGACTCTTCTCTAACCTTAAAAATATTATGCAATATGCTGCCCACCACAAACATTTTGCCTGCACTATGAAGGTCTGATATATCTATCACATTTACAGTGTTAACATTTTGGATATGCTCAAATCTTGTCAGTAGACTGCCTATACGCTCAGAATCATTTTCTTTTATGAGAGCTTTTATTTTACTGCTGGCAAAACTAAACTTCCTTAAGAATGATTCTATGGTTTGTGTTGGAGTATGCTTACCAAACCAATCGTTGTATCTTGTGGGATCAAGATCTTTGTTTTCATACACATCTTGAAGCAATTCTCTTAAATATTGCAAATTTCTTATATCTCTTGAAGATTTGTCATCTATCAACCTTTTGTCTTTTGATTCTTCTGCTAATTTGTATAATTTTGATGATATTTTATCTATAAGAAAATTTAAGTTTGATATCTCTTGCTGATTTTCCACAAACATAAAGCTAAGAAGTTTATACTTGGCAAACTCATACATACTAAAGCCATATAGCTTTACCGCATCGTCTCTTCTGGCATCTCCTTGGGGTATTGTATCATTTTCTTTGTTAGGTGGACAGTAAAAAGCAATATCCTTAAAAGGCTCTGGATTTAAACCAAGGTTTGTAAACATATCTTTGTCTTTATCACTAAATCGATTATTTGGTTTGTCTAAAAATAGTAAATCTTTGCCTTTTATATTAAATATTACAAACTTTTCTTTTTGATTTGAGCTTTTAATAATAGAATTAATTAAAAACAATGAATAAGAAGTTTTTGTAGCTACTCCAGACATGCCGCTTATGGATATGTGAGCCCCGTCTTTTCCATTTATAAAATCATAGTTTATGTAGATGGGCAAACCATCCTGAGAAAGCCCTGCTGGTATTTTTGATTTCATTGTATCGAAATATAACCCTATATCCCTATCATCCCCTGTGGCTTTATAAACTTCATCTCCTGGCTTTGGTGGTACATAAGCCTGAGGCTCTATCCTATTGATATTGAGCTTTGCTTTATAGACTGGATTTACAGGTGTAACACCCTCTTTGGCTTTTTGCTCTTGATAAAGCATGGTTACCCCTTCTAAATGTCTTGAGACCTCTGTTACCACTCCATAGAACTTAATTTCTACAGCCTTATCTTCGTCTTTTATAAAGGACTTGCACACAAGCACATCATCTAATTGAACAAATGCATCGTCTTCTAAAAGCACTTCAAAAGAAAGAGGCGAGGTTGTTTTTACCANNGAAAGAGCCGAGGATTCTTTTACTATGATACCTACTTTTTTACCAATGCTCATTAAAATATTTTACTGCAAATTTATCTTGTATGGCATAATATTTATATGAAGTATTTAGAATACTTAAAAGCTAAAAACCTACAAGACGACGAAGAATCAAAGGCAAAATATTTAGAAGAGTTTGGTAATCAAATACC
Organism: Aquificaceae bacterium UBA2488; assembly: GCA_002341805.1. Taxonomy (GTDB): domain Bacteria; phylum Aquificota; class Aquificia; order Aquificales; family Aquificaceae; genus Hydrogenobaculum. Next base: position 16,740 of record DDOS01000006.1, read on the forward strand.
AAAATTTATATATAGAGATTTCTTAGAAAGAGTAAAAAATATATTAAAAGATAAATACGAAATATTCTTACAAAAAAGAAGAGAGTTAGGTGCTCATGATCTAAAAGCTCTTAACATATTAGGGTTTATGACATTTCCTCAGCAAGTAAAACTTTTCATAGAAATAGCTAAGGATTATGTCTTAGAACCCATAGATGGGTATAATGTGAATTTTACCATTAAAAGCATAGAAACAGATAAAATTATAGCAGAAGAGGGTATAATAAGCTATATACCTCTATATACTAATGATAAGAAAAACTATTTAGTTTCTATATCAAAGTTTGAAGCTATAAAAAGA
>DDOS01000063.1:0-4433 GCA_002341805.1 Aquificaceae bacterium UBA2488
AAGCTCATATTTATCGTTTAAATAGCAAGCTATATCAAAAGCCTCTTTTGGATGAGAAGTCCACTCTATAAGCTTTTTAGCCCAATACATCCTCATATAATTATGCATCTTACCGCTTACAAGAAGCCCCTTTTGGGCTGCATTTCAATATATATCATGGGTATTTGCGTTTTCAAGCTTTTCTAAAGAATATAAATATTCTCTTCTATCCTTGAGATGTTCTTCTAAACTCTTGCGAGCCCACTCGGGAACAGCTTCATACTTATTGTAATTTTTATTATAAAAGCAAAAATTTCTAGCAAGCTCTCGCCATACCACTAACTCATTTAAAAAAGATTTTACATTTTCATCTTCTTTATCATTAAACGGGAGATATTGACCAAAATGAATGTATGGACTAAGGTTTGACTGATAATCTTTTGATGGATCTGACCTAAAATCCTTATAGTGATAAAGCTTACTTTCTATAAAATCTGTTAAACGCCTGCAAGCCTCATCTGTCCCACCTATAAATCTATCAGATGGTTTTATGCTTTTATCAATATTAAGATATTTTAGATATTCTTCTACACTATCAAATTCAAAAGCCTCAAAATCAAAATCTAAAGAGTTTATATCTGGAGGATAGATCTCAACAGGTTCTAAAAATGTATTCATTTCATAATATTATATATCTTTGGTCTAATGCTCATTGCGTATGGTTCTTGCTTATTGGATACTACCCTTACAGACACCACCACATCAAACTCTACTTCAAAAACTCTAACATCTGATATAGTGCTTATATAATTCCTCCAAGATTTTTGGGTTTTTAGATAGTTTGTATCCACCACGATAACACAAGCATCTTTTAAAAACTTTTTACATCCATTTTTATATGTATCTTTGTTTATTAAAAGCCTAATACCAAGAGTTTTAAGTTGGTGTTTTAATTTTATACCTTCTATCATAAATTTGTAGTATCTTATATTTGAATGCCTATAAGTATCTGTTATATTAAACACTACCAAAATAGGTTTTTTTAAGCTCATTAGCAATATTTATGGCATATAGAAGTGCATAGTTACATTCTATCCTTTGGCTTGCCACATATTTTCTTAAACCATCACTGGTTTATCGTTTAAGGAAAATACACGCTCTTCTAACATAAATCTATTATAATATAAACATGGTATTACATCATTGGTTCTTACTTTTAAGTCTTGTAGTGGCTATAATAAGCCCTATTGTTTATAGATATATAAAACTACCTTTGTCGGTAACAGAGTTTATAGTTGGTATATTATTTGGATTTTTAATAAGAGATGCTGGGTTAAGCACTCCTGATGTTGGTTTTTTAGCTAATATAGGGCTTTTAGTGTTGATGTTTATAGCGGGGTTTGAAATAGATTTTGATTTTTTAGAAGATATAAGCTTAGAATCTAAGGTGTTTATGGTAATTTATCTTCTTAGCTTACCTATCTTTGGGTTTTTTGTGGTAAGTACTTTTGGTTTACATAAAAATCTTTTTATAATACCATCTTTGATATCTGCAGGACTTGGGCTTCCTGTATTAAAAGACTTCTTAGAAGATAGCGATTTCACCAAGAAACTATTAGCCTTAGCTTGCATAGGAGAGACCATCACCGTATTTGAACTTGGCTTTTTAAATATATATCTAAGCAACAGATCAGATACCCACAAACTCTTAGATTTGTTTAGCATATTCTTTTTTATAATGCTTATATTTTTGTTATTCCTAAAAGCCAAAAACAAGTTAGAAGAAAGTAAGATTATAAAACATATAAGTTCTTCAGATAAAACTCATATTTTTATAAGGCTGAGTCTTTTACTTATCTTTTTAGCATCATCCGTATTTTCTTTTGTAAATTTGGAGCCTGCTTTGGGAGCTTTAATGGTGGGATTATTTTTTGGATATTTTATAAGAGAAAAGCATTCTGTTAATAAAAGCCTCAGCGATATGGCTTTTGGATTTTTGATACCTATATTCTTTGTTTATACTGGTAGTAATATGCATATTGAATTTATAGGTCTAAACAGCCTTGATGATGGCATAAAGCTCTTTGTAAGCTTGTTTTTGGTAAAATTTGGCATGAGTTTTTGGCTTTTAAAGGTAGGATTTAAACTAAAAGAACTTCCTATAATTGGCATATTCCTAAGTTTTCCTTTTACGATGCTTATCATTAGCATGAGAATATTCCAAGATGCCAATATATCCTTGGTGGCACAAAACGGTATTATAATAGCTACTATATTAAGCTCCTTTGTGTATCCGTATATATTTAGAGCTATAGTCTCTTTTATGGATTAGAAAGGTATTCGTTTTTATATCTTACATAGTTAGAAGATGACTCTTTTATATGCTCTATCTCTTCTTTGGTTAAGTCTCTTATGATTTTTGCAGGTACTCCTGCCACCAAGACTCCATTTGGTATATGCTTGTTAGGGGTTATAAGGGCTCTTGCTCCCACAAGCACAAAGTCTTCTATGACAGCCCCGTCCATGATGGTGGCTCCCATGCCCACCAATATAAAGTTCTTGATAGTGCATCCATGTATTATGGCTCCGTGTCCTATGGTTACATCGTTACCTATGATGGTAGGGTGTGTATCATGGGTTACATGGATTATAGAGTTATCTTGTATGTTTGTCCTATCTCCTACCCTTATATAATTTACATCACCTCTTATAACAGTGCCAAACCAAACACTCACATCATCTCCAAGTACCACATCACCTATTACAAAAGCATTTTCTGATATATAAACATTTTCACCAATTTTAGGATAAATACCTTTATAGGCTTTTAGCATGAAAAATATTATATCATGGGTGATGGTGGTGATGATGACTGTGATCGTGAGAATGACAGCTATACTTTGTTAAAAGCTCAAATTTATCAGGGGTTACAAGCTCAAGCTCGTTGTTTTCGTATAGTTTTACCACATCGTCTAAAGTCTTTTTATCATCTTCTGCAAAATATACATTCATGCCGTTAGATATAGCTAAATTGTATGCTCCAAAACCCATATGCAAAACTATCAAATCTTTTATACCAAAATGAAGTAGCATTCTAATAACAGGTCCACCTTTTTCCACGGGATTTCTATAAATATCTATATGTTTTGAGCTTTTATCATAAAAGCCAAAAAACTTAACCTCTCCAAAAAGTGGAGATATCTTAATCGCTACATTTTCCTTTGGGGCTTTTATGGGTATAGCTATATATCCTCTATATTTCATTGGTTCATCTAATACAGGTGTTTCTAAAACATTTAACACTTTCATAAATTAACCTCCTAAAAGTTAATAAAGTTAATAACTACTAACTAAAATATATAATTTTAAGAGCGAAAACCATGATGTAAGTCGCTTCAAAAAAATTTTATAATTTATAATAAATATATGAAAAAAGTAAATCCATTGTGGTTTGTGTTAGCCATTCAAATAGGTCTTATGATATATGCTTTTTATAGAATTACTCTTACAAAGCTTCATATAAGATGGTTTGAAGTAGCTTGGGTGATAGTAGGACCTGTTATATTATTTACATTCTTTGGCTTATTTACTATTTACAATATAAAAACCGCTTACAAAGAACCCTCTCATATAAGGAGTTCAGATAGATGTCCTGTATGCGGGACTTTTGTATCAAAGCATCAAGATACTGCCACAGAAATCTATATAGATGGAAAATATTTATACTTTGACAATCCCACAGATATGGTAAAATTTATAAAGGATATGGATTTTTATATATCTTACGGACATCTAAACATAAAAGATAAAACCATAAAATCTATACACATAAAAGACTTTAAAACCAAAAGATGGATAGATGGTACAAAGGCTTATTATGTAAAACTAAAAGATGAAATATATCCGTTTTCTTCTTATGAAGATGCCAAAGACTTTGTCTTGCTAAATAATACCGAAGAGATAAAAACCTTTAAAGAATTATGATAGAAGTTATTAATATTTCTAAAAGTATAAAAAACAATGTCATACTCCAAAATATAAGCTTAGAAGTGCATCCTGGTCAGATAGTGGGCCTTATGGGACCAAACGGTGCAGGCAAAACTACCGTATTTAACTCCATATCTGGATTTATAAAAATAGATGATGGTGTCATAAAAATAGATGATGAAGATGTGACAAAGCTCCCTCCTTACAAAAGAGCTAAGTTTGGTTTGGCGTTTTTACCCCAAGAGCATTCGTTATTTGAAGAGTTGTCTGTTTTAGATAATATGCTCATGTTTTCAGATTTTATTTATAAAGATAAAAAAACATCCTTAGAAGTCTCTCAAAAACTTTTGGAAGTCTTTGGACTTTTCGATCATCAGACTAAAAAAGCTTCAGAGCTTTCTGGGGGTATGAAAAGAAAATTAGAAGTGGCAAGATGTCTTCTCATAGAACCCTCTTATATAATGCTT
>DDOS01000063.1:4503-8276 GCA_002341805.1 Aquificaceae bacterium UBA2488
TTTGAGCTTTTAAAAATAATAGATAAAGGATACATTATATCCCATGGAAGCGTATTAGCCCAAGGAACTCCCAAAGAACTTCTTGAAAACGATAAGGTGAGAGAAGTTTATATAGGCTATGAGATAAAGCTATGAATATAGTGCTTGTGTTCGCAGGATACGATCAGACTGCTGGCGCTGGTGTGTTGGCAGATGCCAGAACTATTACCTGTATAGGAGCTCACCCTGTTTGTATAACCACTTCTTTTGTAATTCAAAACACCGAAGGGGTCAAAGAAGTAGTTTATATAGACAAAGATATCATCAAAAAACATATAGATATATTAGACATAAAACCAGATGTCATAAAAATTGGTGTTATTGGCAACAAAGATGCCATAAAACTAATCTCCGAAGCTATAGACAACCTAAAACCAAAATATGTAGTCCTTGATACACCACTTTTTTCTAAAAATGACACACCAATGTTTGAAGATATAGAGCTATATAAAGAGCTTATCATCGCAAAATCCACCATCATCACCCCAAACATAAAAGAAGCTTCGTTTTTGACCAACATAGATATAAAGTCTAAAGAAGATATTAAAAAAGCTGCTGATATACTCCTTGATATGGGTGTAAAACATGTCTTAATAAAAGGTGGACACCGAGAAGATGCTCCAGGAGTAGATTTTTACAGAAGTCTCCAAGAGAGCTTTGAAATTAAAAAAGAGTTTATAAACACTAGAAATACCCACGGTACAGGTTGTGTATACGCTTCTGCCATAGCTTCTTATTTAGCCATAAGCAACGACGTCAAAAGCTCCATTCTAAAAGCCAAAGATTATATAACCACCGCTATAAAACAAGGCTACAAGCTAAACACCAACAAAAACTCCTGGGGAGTCTTAAGAATAGATAAAGGATAAAACCACCTATTTCATCCAAGCACTTGTCTCCAAATGTCCTACCACCCCAAAGGTTTGATAGATGTAAAGTTATTTTCATCTTAAAAGCCAAAAACTTAAGAAAAAATAAAAAACTTATTCTTTTGTCAAAGATATCTTTTGGTTTAGTTAAATGCCTTATTTTTCGGCTTTTATAAGAACAAATGCCACAAAAAGCACTGCACTCACAAAAGCCGCAAAAGCAAACACATAAAGTAAAATAGTCATACTATATATTTTATATCACAATTATAAAAATAATATAAAATCAAACCGATATTTTAGATCTTAACTTTTTAATACGCCAAAGAGCCTTGGAATCTTCTGGACATACCAAAGAGAAAGCCTTGCCACTTTTACCGATTCGACCCGTTCGACCTATCCTATGGATATAGAGCTCTGGGTCTTCTGGAATGTTGTAGTTTATAACTATGTTTACATCTTTTATATCAAGGCCTCTTGCTGCCACATCGGTAGCTATCATAATGTTTGTATAGCCTGTTCTAAAAGCTGAAAGAGCTTTTTCGCGTTGACGTTGGGTCAAATCTCCGTGAAGAGATTGCACTTTTAGACCTTTCCTAGAAAGAGTAAAATAAAGATTTTTAGCATCGTTTTTGGTTTTTACAAAAACAAGAGTCTTGTCCATATGATATTTTTCCAAAATACGCATGAGTTCACTCGTTTTCTCTCCTGCAGAGGGAAGCTTTATCATACGCTCTTCTATGTTTGGTTTTAACTCAGTGGATACTACTTTTATAAACTTAAAACCAGGTTTCAGATACTTTTTTGCAAGCTGTTCGATACGAGGTGGCACTGTTGCAGAAAACATATAGGTATGTTTGTCTTGAGGTGTAAAGCTCATTATATATTCTATATCCTCTATAAACCCCATATCAAGCATCTGGTCAAATTCATCCAATACAAAATACTGTATCTTTGATATATCAAGGGCCTTTCTATCTATGAGATCTTTTATACGACCTGGTGTACCTATCACTATATCCACAGGTTTTTTAGATAAAATATCAAGGTTTTGCTTAACAGGAGTCCCGCCGTAAAACACAAAAGAAGACAATCTCTTATATTTGGTAAGGGCATAGACTTGCTCTCTCACCTGAAGAGCTAATTCCCTGGTAGGTGTTAAAATAAGAGCTTTTACGCTTTTAATATCCCTTGAAACACCTTCAATAATAGGTATAGAAAATGCAGCGGTTTTACCAGTACCAGTAGCTGCTTGGCCAAGTATATCAAACCCTTCTAATGCAAAAGGTATAGCTTCTGTTTGTATGGGTGTAGGCTCTTTATACCCAAGATCTGATAGTGCTTTTTGTAATTCGTTACTAAGTTTTGAAAAAACTAACATCAACTTCTCCTTAAAAAATTTTTTATATTTATTTTAATATAGCAAATAAATAAAAATTTGCAACTTTTTAATATCCCCTGCATTAGCAGGGGAGCAAATATGTTATTCGATAATCTCTAACATATATTTCTTGCCACTTTTTCTACCCATGGCAGAAACTAACGTTCTAAGAGCTTTTGCGATGCGCCCTTGTTTTCCAATCACTTTACCTATATCCTGAGGACCCACCCTTAGCTCTATAATGACGGTTTGTTCACCTTCTATCTCCACTACATTGACTTTTGATTGATCTTCCACCAAACTTCTAGCGAAAATCTCCACTAATTCTTTAGCTTGACTCATAACAATACCTCCTTAACTGGTTTTTGAATTAGAAACTTGTTTCAATATAGCTTCCACTCTATCGGACAACTGAGCACCCTTTTGAACCCACTGGTTTATAGAATCCACATTTATAGATACTATGTTACCAGTTCTTGGATCATAAGTGCCTAAAATATCCAAATATCTTCCCTCTCTTGGGGACTTAGAATCCATAGCCACTATTCTATATATAGGACTATGAGTTCTTCCAAACTTAGCTAATCTTATCTTAACCAAACCACTTACCTTTATTTAGGCTTTTACCTAAATAGAGTGGATATTTATAATCGCCTCACACTCAAGCGATAGTTAAAATGGTAATCCCAAACCACCAAAAGGCGATTTTTGGTTTTTAAGCTTTTTAATGGTCTTCTTCATATCTTGATACTGTTTCAAAAGCTTATTTACATCAGAAACAGTAGTACCACTCCCCTTTGCAACCCTTTGCTTTCTACTTAAATTTAGTATATTTGGATTAGATCTCTCTGCTGGAGTCATGGAATCTACTATAGCAATAATACGTTTAAACACCGATTTATCTACCTTAACGTTTTTTAGCTGAGCACCCACTCCAGGCAGCATCGATAAAACTTTATCCATAGGTCCCATATTCATTATAAAAGTTATATTTTTCTTTAAATCGTTTAAGTCAAACTCACCTCTTAACATCTTGTATGTCATGGCTTGAGCATCTTCTTCGCTTATGACTTGCTCCGCTTTTTCTATTAGACTTTGCAAATCCCCAAGACCCAATATCCTCTGAGCTATTCTATCTGGGTAAAACTGGTCTAAGTCTTCAAGCTTTTCTCCAACACCTATATATTTTATAGGAATACCTATGGCTTCTTTTATGGATAAAGCAACACCACCTCTGGTATCACCATCCATCTTTGTAAGTATGGCACCGGTAAGACCCACTGTATCATGAAAAGTCTTTGCCACAGATAAAGCCTCTTGACCCTGCATGCTATCTGCCACATATATGATTTCAGAAGGCTTAACTGCTTCTTTTATGGCTCTCAGCTCATCCATCAATTCGGTATCTATATGCAATCTACCAGCAGTATCTAAAAATAGATAATCGTATTTTTTGCTTGTAAAAGCCTCAAAACCTTTACCAG
>DDOS01000063.1:8308-9204 GCA_002341805.1 Aquificaceae bacterium UBA2488
AAGCATGGCAGCTGGTCTTCTAACATCAGTGGATACAGTTATTATCTTCCTATTTTGTTTTTTCAGAAGATTAGCTAATTTACCTATGGTGGTGGTTTTACCCGTACCTTGTAATCCCACAAACATAATCACCCCTTCTTCCAAAGAGGATGCAGAACCACCTAAAACCTGCACAAGCTCGTCATACACGCTCATGATTATCATATCTGTTGGTGATAAGTGAGTTTTTATCTCTTCAGAGAATATACGATCTCTTAATTTCTTTATAAAATTTTTAGCAACATCATAGTCCACATCCGCTTCCAAAAGGGCAGATCGTATATCTCTCAGCGTATCATTGACAAGCTTTTCATTTAACTTCTTANNACTAAATTTTTCTGTTAAAAGTTCCAGCATAGCTTTATTATACCATAATGTTCATCTTAAAAAGTGTTGAAAAATAATCAAGGCAAATATCAAAATAGCAGGAGAAAAGTCTAACCCTGCCACTGGTGGGACAACTCTTCTTATAGTCTCTAAGGGAGGTTCTATAATCCTTGCCAAAAAATCAAAAAACCTATTTTCCGTGAGTTGTGGAAACCATGAACCTAAGGAATATATAATCACTAAAATTATATATATTTGTATAATAAAATCCAAAAACCTAAGGATCATTCCACAAACTCTATAGCAGCAAGCTCTGTGCTATCCCCTGGTTTTCTGATGGGTAGCTTTATGATTCTCGTATAGCCACCATTTCTACCTTCAAACCTTGGAGCTATATCCACAAAGAGCTTCTTAACGGCTTCTTGATTTGAAAGTATGGATAAAGCCCTTCTTCGAGAGGCAAGGTCACCTTTTTTGCCAAGCGTAATAAGCTTTTCCACAAATGGTCTTAAAGCTTTGGCCTTGGCTTC
>DDOS01000063.1:9240-9390 GCA_002341805.1 Aquificaceae bacterium UBA2488
CTGCTAAAATGTTTTTTCTTAACTTTATGTCTCATATTTCACACCTCTGTTTTCCTATATTCTGAAATATTCATACCTAGGGTAAATCCCATATTCTTAAGAGCTTCTTTTATTTCAGTTAAAGCTTTTCTACCAATATTTTTAGAGCTT
>DDOS01000044.1 GCA_002341805.1 Aquificaceae bacterium UBA2488
TTACGGGGCCCACAGGTAGCGGTAAAACCACCACTCTATACTCAGTGCTTTCTATACTAAGAAACCCAGAGGATAAAATCATCACCATAGAAGATCCAGTGGAATATCAAATAGAAGGCCTAAATCAAATCCAGATAAAACCAGAGATAGGACTAACATTCGCTTCTGCTCTTAGGTCTATCCTAAGACATGACCCAGATATCATAATGGTAGGTGAAATAAGGGATAAAGAAACCGCAGAGATATCTATCCAAGCAGCTCTCACAGGACATTTAGTATTTTCTACCCTTCATACCAACGATGCTCCAAGCTCTTTGTTTAGACTTTTGGATATGGGGCTTGAAGATTATCTCATAAACGCATCCATCGTGGGTATAATAGCCCAGCGTATCACAAGGACAAACTGCCCTCATTGCTCAGAACCAGTTGACATAGACAAAGACATACAAGATAAATATCATTTTGATGAACTACTTGATAGATTTTCTCATCTTGGTATTTCTAAAAGCTTTAAAAAAGGTAAAGGCTGTAAACACTGTGCTAATACAGGCTATAGAGGAAGATCTGCCATATACGAGATGTTTGAATACGATGAGGAGTTAAAAGAAGATTTTATAAGAAAACGCTCTTTGATATCATTGCAAGATATACTCTATAAAAGACCTTATTATAGAACACTTAGAGAAGATGGGTTTTTGAAAGTCCTACAGGGTAAAACCACCATAGAAGAGGTTTTGAGAATCGCCTAATGGATTTCGAATATATAGCCATAGATAAATCCAAAAAAGAGGTAAAAGGGCTTATAAACGCGGATTCCATAAAAGATGCCAAGCAAAAACTAAAAGAATCTGGGCTTTTAATAATAAAAATACAAGAGTATAAAAAAGATATATTTTCTTTTAAATCTTATACGATAAAAGATGAAGAACTTTATAGGATATCCAAAGAGTTTGCAGTATTACTAAACTCTGGTATCGTATTAGATAGAGCCATCATCATGGTAAGAGATTCTTTAGAATCTGAAAAGCTCAAAAACTTCATGGATGATATATTAAAAGAGGTTAGAGCGGGTAAGAGTTTGTCTTTGGCTTTTGAAGAAAAAAAGATGTTTGACCCACTTATCATCACCATGCTAAAAGTGGGAGAGACCATTGGAAATTTAAAAGACTCTTTTGACAATATAGCCCAGTATACGGAGTTTAGAGTAAAATTTAGAAACGATATTAGAAACGCCATGGCTTATCCGATGTTTTTGATTGCTGCAAGCTTTTTAACCCTTTTAGCTATTTTTAAAATCATAATACCAAAATTCTTTAGCATATTTGGTTCAGAGCCAAAAAATCTACCACTTTTATCCAAAATTCTATACACCACGAGCAAAAACCTCACCACAAGAAATGAGATAATATTTATAGGGTTCTTGGTGATACTTTATGTGATATCAAAATATCTAAAGCTAAACATATCAGAGAAGATATCCAACTATAGTGTAAAATTACCCCTTATTAAAAACCTCATACTTCAGATAGAGCTTTCTAAGTTTTGCTATGCCATGTATTCTATGTTAAAAAATGGTGTAGAGTTTATAAAAGCCTTAGACCTATCCAAAAATATTATAAAAAACAAATATATAGCCTCAGAGATTTCAAAAACTATACCTAAGATAAAACAAGGGGAGTCTATATCAAGCGCCTTTGAATCAGTGAAGTTTTTACCTCCCATCATGATAGGTATGATAAAAGTGGGAGAAGAGAGCGCCAACATGAAGGATATGTTTTATGAGCTTTATAGTCTATTCAACGAAAGACTAAACAATACCATAAAAAAACTACTTGTGTTGGTAGAACCAACTATCATCACCATAATGGGGCTTATTGTGGGAAGTATTGTGGTATCCTTGATGCTTACCGTGATGAGTGTGAGCAACATTAAACTATGAAAAGGGGTTTCACCCTCATTGAGCTTCTTATCGTAGTGGCTCTTATTGCTGTACTACTTGGAGTGGTGACACCTCTTTCTATATCTATGTATAAAAGCTATGAGGCTTCATTAAAAGCTGAAAAACTACTTATTTATATATCTTCTTTAAGAAGGCATGCATTTTTGTATGGAGAGGTTTATGAAATATCCTCAAAAGATAAAAAGCTTCTTATAAACGAAAAACCTATAAGAGGTTTTAAGGCTTTTAGTATAAATATAAAAAAACCTATATATTTTTATTCAAATGGCACATCCTCAGGGGGTGTCATTCATCTTAATATAGATAAATATTTTTATAAAATAAAGGTAAAACCCCCATCTGGAGAGCTTAGCCTTGAAAACGGATAGAGCTTTTGTTTTGATAGATATGATAATAGCTGCTTTGATACTCACCTCTGCCATAGCCGCTACAATGTATTTATTTAGGATAGGTTTTAAAGAGCTTATGAAAACAAGAACTGTGAATGAGGTGATATCCCGCATACCCCAAGCTTATAGCTATCTTAAAACCGTAAAATTTAGAAAACATCCAAAAGGCAGTGAAAAGTTAGGACAAGATATAACCCTAAAATGGAATGCCACTCTCATAGACAAAGGTAAAATCGTTACAAAAAGTCTTTTATTTGGAGCATCTTCTACGCTTCCTTATGAGTTTTATCTATACAAAGTGGATTTTAGTATAACCTATAGACATTATACAAAGTATTTTTCTACAGATGTAATGCAGTATAAGTTTATAGGTCAACCCTTTAATCCTATGTTTATGGGCTTTTAATATGAAAAAAGGATATACCCTCATAGAGACTATAATCGCCATAGCTATATTTGCCATGATGGTGTATATTGGGGCTATGGCACTATCCCAAGGCTTAAAACAGTATAAGCATATTTTATCCTCTGGTATTGGTTTTTGGAAGTATGCAAAGTATGTTTGGATTACAAAAAATATAAGTTCTATGTTAGATTATTATATTTGGAGTCCTTACGGATATGGCCCATACTTCGTAGGACATGAGGATATGATGTCTTATATAACTCTATCACCTCTAGCTAACGACATGCCATCCCAAGCTATATGGATGGTAAAAAGAATTAAAGACAGATATTATCTTTATTATTATGAAACTCCTGCGTATTCTAAGCTTTTAAGAGCTTTAGAAAGTGAATACAAAGAAGATAACTATAAAAAATTACCAAGTTTTGTGATATTAAAAGATTGTGATAGTATAAAGCTAATGTATTATGGATACGATTTTAATACCCACAAATACAACTGGTATAAAAACTTTAACGGTCTAAAGGCCAAGATTCTTCCCACTCTTGTTAAGATTGTTTATACTAAAAGCCAAAAAACCCATGAGCTTATTTTTGGTGTAAACGATAACTCCTCATACAAATCAAACTACAACTTTATACAAGGTATGCCCCATGAGGAGTAAAAAAGGCTCTGCCACTATATTGGTATTGCTTTTATCCGCTGTTATCATAACAGTGGGTATAGGCTTTGACTGGATTGTGAAAGAGCATATGAAAGCCTCTTATGACCTTGAGATAAAAAATGAAGCTATGCTAAAAACCTATTCTTGGTTTAATAAAGTCCTATACTTTTCACTGCTCGCTGATGAAAACAACGCTTATTTATACTCAAACCTACCTCTTGAAATCATCCCTCACAACAAGATAAGGCTTGATGGAACGCCTATTTACAACAAATCAAAGGATGTAGAAATATCTATCCAAGACACAAACGGTCTTATAAGTCTAAATGGATTTAATTATGATACCTTTTATAAGCTTTTAAAAGAAAAAACCAATATAAATGCTCCTTATTTTTTAGCATCTTTAGGAAATTATATATCCACAGGAACAAACTATCAAGGGGCTACAGATTCTGATTATTCTGATGATAAAAAACCAAGGCATTATCCACTTCAATACAAAAAAGAGATACTTTTTATAAAAGGTATGGATAAAAAAGCCTACGAGGCTATAAAAGATGATATCACCATCTTACCAAACACAGGTTTTAATCCAAACACAGCCCCATTGGATGTTTTAAAAGCCCGTCTTGACATGTCCGACGAACAAGCCAAAAGATTTATAGAATATAGAAAAAACAACATCATATATTCAAACGATCAGCTTAGAAACTTCACCGATGTGATGCTACCCTTTAACATACTAAGGGTATATTTTTATCCATCAAACATATACCGTATAACCATAAGAGCTTTTCATAACAAAAAGCCTGTATACACCCTAAAAGTAGGCCTTGATAAAAGTTCAAACTACAGTTTCCCCTACACTATCTTAAACTGGCAAGAAAGGTAAAACTTATACAAACCTATTAATTAGATACACTCATCCTTAGGAGTTTTAGGCTTTTAATAACATCTTTGGTAATACGCTTTGCTTCATTGGTAGTATGAATTATAGTAGGGGTAATGGCTATTACAAGCTCTGTGCGAGTATTTTGAATATTTGTGTTTCCAAATATATATTTAAATCCTGGTATATCATCTAGCAGTGGTATTCCAGAATAGCTGTTAGTTTTTTGGTTTTGAATAAGACCACCAAGTATGACGGTGCCTTTGTTGGGGACTATTACAGTGGTATTTATGTTTCTTGTGTTTATGATGGGGGAGTTTATACCAGATACGGTGTTTGGCTCAGCATCACTCACATCTTGATAGATGTTTAGAGTAACGAGGTTATCAGAATCTATAGTGGGTTGGATATTTAAGCTTATACCTGTGTTTACATACTGTACGCTCTGTATTTCGTTGGTGGTAGTAATTGATGTAGTAAGGGGTGTCACAATGTTGTTTACCACTGGGACTTGAGTGCCTACGTTTATACTGGCTGTATGGTTGTTTAGCACCAATAAAGTTGGTGTTGATAAAATCTTTGCCTTGTTTTTAGAAGCAAGTAAACTAAGAAGGGCTGTAAAATCTCCAGAGGCAGAGGTAAAGGTGGATACCAAAGTACCTGCAGATGACACGCCAAGCCCTTGCGTGGATATCGTATAAGTACCACCTTTGTATATATTTTTTAAATACCATTCAAGACCAAATTGAAGCTGTCCTGTGAGGGTTATCTGGGCCACCGTTGTTTTTATTAAGACTTGTTTTGGAGGTACATCAAGCTCTTTTAAAAGCCCTTTTATAAGTTTATATCTGGCTGGTGATGATATTATGATGATAGAGTTGTTTCTATCGTCCGCTGCTATTTTTAGACCCTTAGTGGAAAAGGCTACGATTTGAGGACCTGTGGAAAGTTGATTACTGGTGGGTACCGCTCCTTGCATAGAAGGTACTACAGAGTTTCCTGTATATGTAACGCCTCCTGTCATAACAGGAGTACCGCCCGTCATGGCAGACTGCGGAGACACCATTGGGCTTTGGTTTAATACCTGAGTGGATGTGGTTTTTGAACCTTTTGTGGACATACTTGAAGTGATACTGTATATAGCTTGAAGAGCTTGGACTAAATCTGTGGCTTTGTTAAAAAGAGGTTTGTATACAAAAGCTTTTTGCTCTGCTCCTGCAGCTGACGAGGTATCTAATTTATTTTTCCAATATAAAACCACATCGAGGGTTTTCTTATCAGGGGGTATCACTAACACGCTATTTAGATAGTCTATAGGGATAAAAAGTATGCCAGGTTGGTCTGGGGTTTGGGCTATTGGTATATTTAGACCTTGAAGTATGCTACTAACTTGTTTTACAAAATCCTTTGGTTGCCAATAGGTAAGATGAAGTATTATGGGATGTTTGTTTTTCATATAAGGTATATCCACCATATTTAGAAAATCTATGAGGGGTTTTATTTCAACACCTGGCCCTGTAGCCATTATAGAGTTCCCTTTGGGAAATATAGATACGTTTAGATAAGAATGATAAACATTTTTTATAAGATTTATAGCGGTGTTTGGATCTATGTAATGAAGTGGTATAATCTGGGTTATGGTGGCAGAGGTATTTAGAGCTTTTCAGGTGTATACGGTTTCAAGAGGAGGTTGAGGTTGTGGGGTGGGTGGGGGGGGTATGACATTTATGTAAAGGGCATTGTTTTTAATCTCTACCTTTAATCCAAAGTTTTCCAAAGCAGACACCACCATCTTAAGAGCATCTCTTGGAGGCATCTTCACAGGCATCACCAAGTTTATGGGAGTGGTAGAGTTTTGGGCTTGAGGGGTTATAAAAAATGGCACTTTTAGGACTTTACCAAGTACATACTCTACAAAAGCACCCGCTGGCATGCTTTGTACATTTATAGCCACTGGTTTTTTATCTCCTATTAAAATCCTAGACAAATCAAGGGGTTTTGGTGGAGGTTTTGGTTTTTCTTTTATGGGTGGAGGCAATACTTTTGTCTTTTCTACAAAGTTTGGAAGGGGAACTTTCTCCACTTCGTTTGATGGTTTTATAGGTTCTTGTACGAGGTTGCTTAGCACAGAACTGTTTGTTTTTTGGTTTTTATTGGGGGTAGTTTTAGCCTTTTCTAAAGCACTCTTAGATACATTAGCACAAGAGTAAATGGATATTCCAAGGGCAAACACTAAAAACAATTTACTTTTTCTCATATTTTTTCGCCTCTACATTATAAATGGATAATTTTTGTTTATACACTTTTCCTTTTTGTTTGTAAGATAACACCACATCATAATCTGATATAGAAGCCACCCTCACATGATCTTTTAAAAATTGTCCTTGTTTTAGGGCTTTTAATTGATTGTTTGGCATCATTATAAGGGCTATCTTTTCGCTGCCTTTTTTTACTATACCCACAAGTTTTGGACCTGTGTTTGCAGGAGCGTTTGTACCAAAAAGAAGTTGTTGCAAAGAAGGAAGTCCTGTGGGACCATTTTGAGGAGGGGGTGGGGCAAATAGGTTTTTGACAAATGTAAACTTTGGCTTTTGCTCTTCGTTGTAAGTGGTGTTTATTGCCACCTCTTTTTGGGTTTTAGTTTCTACAATTGGATGAAATACTGGATACTCCACATTAGGTTTTTTCTTAAAAGCCAAAAACACCACAAAAAATATTATCAAGAAAGCAAGGATGTCTTTTTTCATACTCATGGTATTTTCACCAGTTTATAAGAGGTTATGCTAAAATACATACTCACATTTGGTCCAGAGGTAAAAATCTGTAAATGCGTTATAGCGGTTTTTCTTGGCATAGATTTTATTATATCAAGAAGTTCAAACAAAGATTTATAATCTGTAGTGTTATTTATACGCACTTTTAGTTTAATGGTTTCTATCCATTTGCCTTTTACAGGTTTTGGGACTTCAAAACTTGCTATGTCTAACTTATGCTTTTCTGCATAATATTTTATTATCTGCATGAGAGCTAAATCTATGCTGGCACTTTTGGTATCTGGTGGATAAAACTCATCTGGGTTTAATTTATAAACTGTTTGTACTTTCTTTTCTTCTGGTTTTTTAGATTCATATATTTTTAAATCTTGTAAGTAAGAGCTGATTTCATTTTGAAGCTCTTGTTTTTTGTTATCGTATCGCTCATTCATAGGATATACCACAAACCTTAAAAAACTAAGAAATAATATCGTATATATACCAAGTTTTTTTCTTTCTTTGCATACAAAATCTTTTAGATAGTTTATATTTATATTTATATTTATCTTTTGCATAACACCATCTCAAGATTTAGCATATAAAACTGATTTCCAAAGGATTTTTGGATGGGCGAGGTTAAGTTAAACTCTTTTACACAATCTGAATTTGTAAGGTTTGATATTATGTTAAATGGATCTTTGGTGTTTATATTTACCTTTAGGTCTTTGGGGTTCATGTCTGCATTTGTTATATAAGAGTCTTTTGTTAAAAGCTTTGAAAGGGTGGAAAACACAAAAATAGGATCTTGATAAAGCACCGTAGTCTCATACTCTTTGTAAAAGCTCTTAGATAGATTTTTTTGAGGGGTTTTTGACTGATGTAGTTTTTTAGCCAAGGCCTTTGAAAGTTCTTTATGCACTTGTTTTAGGCTTTTAAGATAATGATCATAATAAGAGGTATTTACATACAAAGCCATACCATAAGCAAAAGCTATATAAAATAAAACTCTATAGATAAAGTATGGGTTTATGGATATAGCGGGTGATATCTTATAACGCCTTAAATCCACTTGGTTTATATAGTTTAAGAACAATGGGTATTTTGGAGGAGGTAGCTTTATCTCGTTTTCTATATTTAGATCTCTATTTGTATAGTTTATAATTTTCTTAGGGGTAAATGGGTATAAAGATTTTAAGAAAATATTTAAGCCTTCTTTTGATATATCCTTTAGACTTGCCACTGATATGGTCTTTTTTTCAAAAGCTATAAGTTTATAGGTTTTATCTTCAAATATTATCAAAGTGGGCTCTGTGGAAGAAAAACACATATACTCCGCTAAAAGATATTGATAATCAAAAACTTCCCTTATTTCTTTCAATATGTTTTTATCAAAAGCATATATATTTACACTAAAAGAATCACCCTCTTCTTCAAAATCATATAAAAAATCAAGCTCTTTATCAGGAAAACCATCTTCTAAGGTGTTTTGGATGATAGCTTTTAGATTTTCTTCAGAGGTTTTGGGATATTGTTCTTTTAGATAAAGTATATCTCCTATCACCAAAATTTTTTTATCTTTAAACTTATACTTGGTGTTTTTGGGCTCAAAAGTCTCAACTACTCCCCCCACTTTGTAAAAATTTAATTTTTTATCTTTATAAAAAGCTATAAAAAGCATAAAAAATTATCTTGTGTATACTGTTTTTAATACACCAGGAGTGCAGGCTCTTTTATATATGGAAAGATTTAGTTTGGTTTTATCGTTTACATGGTATACCATCTTAAATTTAAATGGACCTTTACCGCTTATAATATCAATCTCTTTCTTATGACAAAGCACTTCTGCTAACATAAGCCCACCGCTGTTAGCTGCTATAGAGGCTGCTTCTTCTTTTATATCTTCTTTTGAAGGTATGCTCTTGGTAAGACCCATAGCTTTAATCCTCTTAGCATCCTTTTTTAAGTTTTTTTCAATAGACTTATAAACATCATCCCTTACAAAGGAAAGCCATACTCTGTAAACCCCATTTCCAAATTGCCCCTTTTGGTTTGACATATAAACCCTATAAACCACATCTTTGCCTTTTTCCTTTGAGACGCTATTACCCACATAAGCGTATGTGATAAAAACAGGCTTCTTCTTTTCATAAGAGGTAATAGCATATCCACCTTTTCCCATACTTACATCACTTTTTACATTTATAACCAAGGCATGGGACTCTCCTATAAGACCAACAACACCAAAAACCAAACCAACAAACATCTTCTTCATGTTATTATTATATCTTATTTTAATTTCATATGTATGCAACAGAAAACCGCCTTTCCTCATGTGTAAATTATATTTACTCCCAAAAACTCTTATGCATGCTAAGTTTTTTCTTGATAGATTTTGGGATATACTTTTCTTTTAGACCCATTTTAAAAGCTATATACTTTGAAATATCTCTTAGGATAGCTTCTGGTATGAGCTTTGGGTTTTCTTTTAAAAGATGTCTTATCTCAGATTTTACAAACTTTTTACCCTCATCTTGGGCTTTTCCGAAAGTCTGCATTATCCAAGGATTCTGTGCGTGAAATACCCCTGTGTCAAAATATCTTTTAAACTCTTCTTTTATAGAATACCCATGGGAGTGATATACACATGCCTTTGATTCATATACTATCTTATAGTTTTTTAATATGAGTTTGGCAAGCACATAGGTTTCTTCACTTAATATTGTATAAGGAAATCCATTTACCTCTAAAAGGTGTTTTATACTGAAAGCCGAAAACGAATTTGAACCAAAAGCTACTTTTATACCAAGATGTTTTATGTCTTCTTTTGATTTTATGATGGTCTTATCTGGATAGTTAAAAAGCCTTGCATGAGCTTCTATTGGGTTTGCCTCTTTTCTTGGAAGCTGTCTTCCGTAAGTGGCTCCTACCATAAGATCTTCAAAATGCTTAGTAAGATGATAAAAAGCCTCTTCGTTTGCCAATATAGCATCTTGAGACATAAAAATAGCTATATCAAAATCCCTTACCTTATCAATACCAACATTTCTGGTAAGCCCGTGGTTAAAATCTCTTTTGTCTATCTTGTATATATCTGTGGCTATATCACCAAAGATTTTAAGGGTATTATCTGTAGAACCAGAATCTATTACAATCACTTTCTGAGGTTTTAGTTTTTGGCTTTTAAAAGCATCTATAAACTTACAAGCTAAATCCCCTGCATTTAAAGTAGGTATTATAAGGGCTATCTTCATTTTGATTCGTAAAGCTTTAGGGCTTTTTCTACATCGCCTTTATATTTTAATGTACCTTTTTCTAAATATATGGCCTCATCGCAAAACTCTCTTATAGACTTTGGTGAATGGCTTACAAATAATATCGTTTTATTTTTCCTTTTATAATCTAAGACCTTTTGTCTTGATTTTTGTTGAAAAGCCATATCCCCTGTGCTTAAAATCTCATCAAGGATTATAATATCAGCATCCACAGAAAAAGCCACCGAAAAAGCAAGCCTTGAATACATACCAGAAGAGTACGTCCTAACTGGTTCATCTATTACATCCTTTAACTCGGCAAACTCTATTATCTCATCCATCTTTTTGTATATCTCTTTTTTACTCATACCCATAATGAGTCCATTTATAACTACATTTTCTCTACCGGTGAGCTCTGGATGAAAACCAGCTCCAAGCTCTAAAAGAGGGTATATCTTGCCTTTTATCTTCACCCTTCCAGAGGTGGGTTTCATAATACCAGATATAATTCTTAAAAGTGTAGATTTACCAGCACCGTTTTTGCCCACTACACCCATCGTCATACCTGTTTTAACTTCAAAAGATACATCCTTTAGAGCATATACCGTTTGTTTTGGAGCTTTTCTTAAACCCCTTTTTATAAAAGCCACAAAAGCACTTTTCATAGAAAAGTATCGCTCGTTTGACCTTTTAAACACTTTGCTTACATTTGATACTTCAATATCTATCATAGATAATCCACAAATACATCCTTTTTATGATTAAAATACCAAAAACCTAAAACATAAACTATTATAGATATCAAAAGCAAAGCCAAAACAAGTTCAAACCTTGGAGCTATATTAGAATAAAATACATCATGATAGCATTTTATAAGATAAGCAAGGGGGTCTATATAAACAAGTTTTCTAAGATTAGGTGGAAGCTGTGTATCAAAATACATCACAGGTATAACAAAAAAAGCGAGCTGAACGATGTTTTGGATAATATATTGGGTATCTCTAAAAAATACATTCCAAGTGGCTGGGAAAAATGCTATACTAGATGCAATAAAAAACTCTATTATTATAATAATGGGTAAATAAAAGATGCTAAGTCCTATACTGATATGAAATAAAAATAAAAACAAAAACAAAATAGGTAAAGATAGAAGATAGTTAAATCCGTTGGCAAGGACTTTGACAATCACC
This sequence comes from Aquificaceae bacterium UBA2488, assembly GCA_002341805.1. GTDB lineage: Bacteria > Aquificota > Aquificia > Aquificales > Aquificaceae > Hydrogenobaculum. The sequence continues at coordinate 11,503 of DDOS01000044.1, forward strand.
ACTATCTCAGAAGGAAGTGTTGAGTTTTTTACAAAACCAGCGCTAGATGTAACAGAAGAAGTAGCCTCCATTATAGAACTTGCAAACCAATTCCAAGGGAGTATGCCACTAAAAAAATAAACTGGATAAGCCTTAGCAGTATTTTTAAAAATCACCACAAATAAAAATGTATATATAATAAGATTTAAAAGGGGATTTAACATGCTCCACAAAAACCCAAAAACAGAACCCCTATATCTTATCTTAAGCTCTTTTAAAGCAAGTATATATATAAGGTAGTAATATTTTATTAAAAGCTCAAAAGGTTTAATCAAAAAATTCATAAAGCAATTATATTTTATCATAGGTTTTAATGTTTACTCTAATTTCTAATACTAACAGCCACTTCTTCAAAATCTATTGGTATAAAACTCAGATACCCGCACACTTGGTATAGTATTTATAAAGATGGATATAAGATAAGTATATCACTTTCCCATCAATCCACCTATAAATTTTAATATAATCTCTAAAGAGTTTTGGTTCACAAAAATAACGATAAGAGCAAGGATAATGATATAAAGCCTTATCTCTTTTCTAAGACCATCTATCTTAAGGTCTGTTTCGTTTCTAAGAGCATCTATTTTAAAGCTTAGTCCTTCAAATTTTGCGTTCATCTCAGATCTAAGTCCTTCAAGCTCATACTTTGTAACAA
>DDOS01000026.1:0-2025 GCA_002341805.1 Aquificaceae bacterium UBA2488
CTTTTGCTCCAAGGGCTGTAGATAGCGTGAAGGCTGCAGGAAGCGCCGCTGGTATAATAGGCAAAAGCATCACCACCAAAATGGGAAGTATATACTTTATATCAAAGCCCTTAGATAAAGAGAGTCCAAAAAGTGCTATTATAAGTAAAACCCCGAAGATAAATAAGTATTTAACAAGTTCAAACACCACTTTCTCGAGCTCTGTTTTAGCCCCTGCTTCTTGGACAAGCTTCGCAGATTTTCCAAAGAATGTATTTTGACCAATGTTTACAACCTTACCTATGGCTTCCCCTCTTACCACAAAAGAACCCATATAAGCTGTATCCCCTAGTTTTAGGCTTTTAGGAAGAGACTCTCCCGTAATAGCTGACTGATCTACAGATATAATCCCTTCTAGTATTTCTATATCCGCTGGCACCGCAAACCCACTTTGAAGAAGGGTAATATCATCTATGATAATTTCAGCCGCATCTAACTCCTGCCACTTATCATCTCTTAATACTTTTGCCTTTATATTAAGATGTTTTTTTAAAAGCTCCAAAGCATTCTCAGCACTAAGCTCATGCCAAAAAGATATCACTCCGTTAAATATCAAAAGCCCAAATATGGCTATAGAATCAGCATACTTGTGAAGTATAAATGTCAATGCACAAGTAAACTCCAAAAGCCATGGTATAGGCCCCCAAAATTTTTTTAAAAGCTTCAGCCACGTGGGTATCTTCTTCTCAGGTATCTCGTTTTTACCATATTTTTCTATATGCTCTTTTGCTTGTTCTGTGGTAAGTCCTTTGTATTCCATAATAAATAATTATAAAGCAGAATAATAAATAATTTATAAAAAAGTTAAACAATATAACCATTGAAAAAGCTAAAAAACTTTTTATCTTATAGTTAAAATCTTTGTAAAGGAGTGGTGCCATGAGTAAGAAGTTCAACGCTCACGATAAGTTTATGTTTATACTAACTCCCACAGTTATTATTATAGTGTTAGCGGTGTATTTTTATATGATGCATTATCTTAGTAAGCACTGATTGGTGTAAATATAAAATTTTTATAAATTTATAAGCTTTCCTTATAATATGATAAAATATAATTATGTACTTATATTAATGTTAGATTTATTATTAAATACTATCTAACCTTTTAGGAGGTATTATGTCAAAAAGAGTTGTTATCATAGGTGGTGGTGTAGGTGGTGTGTCTACCGCTTATAACTTAAGAAAATTAGACAGCAACCTTGATATTAAGGTAGTCTCTGGAAGGCCTTATTTTGGTTTTACTCCAGCGTTTCCACATTTGGCTATAGGCTGGCGCAAATTTGGTGATATATCTACTCCGTTAGCACCAGTTTTGAAGAAGAAAAACATAGACTTTATAAATGAAGATGCCCAGTCTATAGATCCAGATGCTAACAAAGTTACTCTTAAAAGCGGTAAAACATTGGAGTACGATTACCTTGTAATAGCTACGGGTCCTAAACTTGTATTCACAGAAGGTCAAGAGCAAAATGGACACTCTGTCTGCACAGTGGATCATGCCCTTGAGCTAAACAAAGCCCTTGAAAAGTTCTTTGAAAAACCAGGTCCAGTGATAATAGGTGCAAAACCAGGCACCAGCTGTTTTGGTCCAGGCTATGAGTTTGCTTTCATGCTTCATTATGAAGCTAAGAAAAGACATTTAAGACATAAATTTCCAATTCATTACATAACCTCAGAACCTTTTGCAGGACATCTTGGTCTTGGTGGTGTGGGTTCTTCCAAAAGAGTTATGGAAGATCTTATGGCAGAGAGAGACATAAGACCTGTGGTAAATGTGAAAGCAAAAAAGGTAAATGAGAAGTCAGTGGTATATGAAGATCTAAACGGCAAAGAGTATGAAGTAGAATCCCACTTTACTATGCTCATGCCAAGCTTCATGGGTACAGATGTAGTGGCAAGTGCAGGTGAAAAAGTAGCAAATCCTGCCAATAAGATGGTGATAGTGGATAAGTGCTTTAACAACCCTTCCTATAGAAATATATACGG
>DDOS01000026.1:2052-12419 GCA_002341805.1 Aquificaceae bacterium UBA2488
AGGTCAGATGATAGAAGGTATGGCACTAGCTGTTGCTATGAATATCGTATCCGATATAAGAAATTCCACCGAAAGGTACTTACCTACTTTGGCCGCCATCTGCATAGCGGATATGGGTAATGATGCAGCTGGTTTTATAGCATATCCAGTCATACCACCAAGAGCTTGGACCAAACAAAATAAAAGCAGATGGATGCATTTTGTTAAGACAGGCTTTGAAAAATACTTCCTATGGAAGNNGAACCATGGTTTGAAAAGATGGGCTTAGAGCTTATGTTTGATCTACACTTAGTAGAGCCTTGTGCAGATTGTAATGGATTACCAGGAAAGCAATAAAACTTGAAAAATTTTTATTATATGTTATTATATTATCAAGGAGGTGTAGATTATGTATTTAGGTTTTAATCTATCCATGTTCATCGCAATCATATTTTATGGTTGGATCTTTGCTACATTTTTGTTTGGCGTAGCCAATGCTTCTCGTACCGATATGGAAGGTGAAATATTCCAAGGCTTTAGTGATGAGCCAAATATAAAGAAAGATTGAAGTTAATTGGGGCTTTTGCCCCTTCTGGGCTTTAATTATATGAAAAGTTTAAAGTTTTTTCTGTTTATTTTGTTTTTAAGCTTTTACAATAACATATCGTTAGCTTTGCCAAAATATAATGGCCAATGTTTTATAGAAGCCGCGAATAAGTATGGCGTGAGGCCAAGGCTTTTGTATGCCATAGCAAAAGTAGAATCAGACTTTAACCCATACGCCATAAATGTAAATGCTCATGGTAGAAGTATAAAAGTNNATCCGGAGAATAAAGACCAAGCAAAAGTCGTTTTAAATTATTTATTGTCTCATGGGTACAACTTTGACTTAGGCATAGCTCAAATAAATATAGTGAATATAAGATCTATGGGTTTAGATCCCTATAAACTCTTAGACCCTTGTCAAAATTTAGATGTTTCTGCTATCTTACTAAAAAGCCTAATAAATAGGTATGGTTTTAATTGGCAAGCCATATGGCGTTATAATGGAAGACCCTCTTATGCCTACAAAGTTTATCATGCTCTTCTTTGGTTAAGAAAGCATCCTAACTATTATGCTTTTGGAAATCCATAAATATTTTTGAAGGGGTAGGATTTTTCTGGGATTTATATTTACCGCTATAAATATTTGAAGGAGTTTTATCAAGCATTGCGAACACCAGCTGACATATCCTCATACCATGATAAAGCTTTATAGGATAACTGTTTGCGTTATATAGCTCTAATGTAATTTGTCCTTCAAAACCTGCATCTACCCATCCTGCATTTTCTATGAAAAGCCCAAGACGCCCCAAGGAACTTCTCCCTTCCACAAAAGCCGTTATATTATCAGGCAATTTAATATACTCTATCGTAGAGGCTAATACAAAATCCTTAGGTTTTATAACAAAATACTCTTCAAAATTAATAATTTCCGATGGTATTTGGCTTTTAACATCTATAACATCCGTATTGGCATATACTAAAATTGAATTATCTAACCTAAGATCCAGAGATGAGCATTGCAAAGACGCTCTATCAAAAGGCTCTATAATAATTTTATCATTTTCTATATATTCTAATATAGTCTTATCACTTAGTATCAACTTTTTTCCTACCTCTTTTAGGTTTTGTTTTTAGTGGGTCTTTAAACACTATGTCAAATACTTCATCAAGATGGTCTACAAAATGAAATGTCATCTTATCTCTTACATATTCAGGAAGGTCTTCCATCACCTCTAATTTGTTTTTAGAGGGCAATATTACTTCGTATATACTAGCTCTTTTGGCCGCCAATATCTTCTCTTTGACACCACCTATGGGTAATACCCTGCCTCTTAGTGTCACCTCACCGGTCATCGCCACATCTAATCTAACGGGCTTTTCTGCAAACACAGACAATATACCTGTGGCTATAGCTATGCCAGCAGAAGGACCATCTTTCGGCACCGCACCTTCTGGTACATGTATATGAATATCATAGCTTGAAAATAGTTTTGTATCTATATTGTACTGATCTGCCTTTGACTTTATATAAGATAAAGCCGCTTGAGCAGATTCTTTCATCACATCCCCTAAAGAACCTGTTAAAATAAGCCCTCCTTTACCTTTTAGTCTGGTCACTTCTATATACATAATTTCTCCGCCCACTTCCGTCCAAGCGAGACCAGTAACAAGCCCTATAGCTTGCTCTAATTCTTCTTTTTCTCTTGTTATGCGAGGAGCACCAAGAAGCTCTTTAACAGCGTTTTTATCCACCACAAAGGGTGGTTTTTGACCCTTTAGCTTTTTTACCGCTAATTTTCTTAGTATAGAAGATAGTTTTTGTTTTAGATTTCTAACACCAGCTTCTCTTGTGTAGCTTCTTATCGCTTCCAGGATAGCATCATCTTTTATTTTAATGTCCGATTCTTTAAAACCATGTTCTTTAATGATATTAGGTAGTAAATGACTTTTAGCTATATGAAGCTTTTCCTCCTCCGAATAACCAGATAGATATAAAACCTCCATTCTATCTAAAAGTGGTTGAGGGATAGTATCTGCCCTATTACCAGTTGCCACAAAAAGAACTTCCGATAAATCAAAAGGATGTCCTATATAAAGGTCAGTGAAGTTTTTATTCTGTTCTGGGTCTAATACTTCGAGCAGTGCTGCCGCAGGATCCCCTTGAAAAGACACCGCCAATTTATCTATCTCATCCAGCATAATGAGAGGATTTTTAACTCCCGCTTGTTTTATGGCTTGTATTATACGCCCAGGCATCGCTCCCACATAAGTTCTTCTATGGCCTCTTATTTCAGCTTCATCTCTCATACCCCCCAAGGATATCCTAACAAACGGCCTACCAGTAGCTTTAGCGATAGACTGTCCCAATGAGGTCTTACCTACCCCAGGTGGTCCTATAAAACACAGGATAGTAGACTTAGAACCCTGACCTTTGGTAAGTTTTCTAACCGATAAATATTCAATAATACGCTCTTTTATCTTTTCTAAGTCATAGTGATCTTTATCAAGTATCTTTTGAGCTTCCTCTATGTTAAACTTATCCTTGGTTTTTTTGCTCCAAGGTAGTTCAAATATCCAATCAAGCCATGTTCTTATAACAGTGCTTTCAGCAGATTCTGGATACATTTTTGCAAATCTGTTTATCTGTTTTTCTATATCCAATTTTACAGATTTTGGGGCTTTTAGTTTTTTGAGCTTTTCCAAATAATCTTTTACTTCGGCTTGCTTATCATCGGCTTCCCCAAGTTCTTCCTGGATAGCTTTCATCTGTTGCCTTAGATAGTACTCTTTTTGCTCTTTTTCCATCTTTTCTCTGGCACTGTTTTTTATGCGATTCTGAAGCTCTAATATGCTAACTTCCGAAGCCAATAAATCATGTATTTTTACAAGCTTCTTATGAATATCATCTATCTCTAAAATGCTCTGGGCATCTTGGGCTTTTAAATCTAAAACAGAAGCCACCAAATCCAAAAATTTATCAAGCTCTTCGGTCTCCCTTATTATAGCTATAAAATCAGGTATTATCTGTTTTCCAAGATTAATAGCTTTTTCTAAAAGATCCTTTATAGAACTTACATAAGCTTTCTCTTTTTTAGAAAGGCTATCTATCAAAATCACCTGTTCTTTAATAGGTTCTACATTTCCTATGTATATACCATTTATTTTTTCAATGTTTGTGAGTTTACCTTTTTCTATACCTTGAGCCAATATCTTTAATCTACCGTCTTCTAAGGGTACAGCCCTTAATATCTTTACAATGGTGCCTATTTCGTAAAAATCTTTTATATTCGTTGGTTCTTCTTTATCTCTATCTTTTTGTAGTACAAAAACCATCAACTTATTATTTTTAAAAGCATCTTCTATGGCTTTTACAGAGAACGACCTTCCCACAAAGAGCGGAATCACCATACCTGGATATACCACTATGTCCCTTAAAGGCATCACATTCAATCTTTGGGTTCCTTCAATATTAGGTATTTCTAAATCCATAAAAGCCCTAAAACCAAAGCTCTTACTTTGGACTGGTATTTTTATCCCGCCTATGATTTTGGTAGCCTATTCCAGCTGGCGGTATTAGCTACCCTATCAACGAGTGCCATATTTTTAATCCATCAAGACCATCTAATATATCCTCTGATATACGTTCAGGATGTGGCATCATACCTGCTACGTTGCCAGACTTGTTGCATATACCTGCTATGTTGTTAACAGAACCGTTTGGGTTAGCTTCTTGGCTTATGTTTCCACATTCATCTACATATCTCAATATCACTTGATCGTTTGATTCTATTTCATTTAGAACATCTTCAGGGGCATAAAACCTTCCATCATGATGAGCTATTGGAAGCTTTATAATATCGTTTTTTACTATTTTATTGGTAAAAGCCGTGGAAACATTTCCCACCACAAGATATTGCCTTTTACATATAAACTTATCGTTTTCGTTTGGCAACAAGGCTCCAGGTAAAAGCCTAAGCTCTGTAAGTATCTGAAAGCCATTGCAGATTCCAAGAACATATTTACCTTTGTTGGCAAAGTCTACTATTGCCTTTGCAAGTGGGGTTTTTGAAGCCAAGGCCCCAGGCCTAAGATAGTCTCCAAAAGAAAAACCTCCAGGCAGTATCACCACATCAAAATCAGACAAGTCTGTTTCGGTGTAATAAAGCAATTTAGCATCTTCTTGCAATATATCTTTTACCACATAGTAAGTATCATAATCACAGTTTGACCCTGGAAATACAGCTATCCCTATCTTCATAATATCTGATAATCCTCGATAAGCGGGTTTAATATATAGTTTTCTACAATATCTTTTATTTTGTCTGGAGAAGCACTCTCAATCTCCACCACTTTGCCAATTCTCACATCCTCTACATCAAAACCAGCCTCAGTAAGCACATCTTTTAAGGCTCTTCCCTGTGGGTCTAATATAGCCTCTTTTGGCATTATAAGGATTTTAGTTTTCATGCTTTTATTATAAACCATTTAATAAAGTTTTACAATATCTTTGTGGAAATCCCATTATTTTGATCGCTATTTAAGGCTATAAATAAGAACGATATATTTTTGATATTTATGTTAAATATATAGATGTATGATGTAGGAGGTTTAAAAATGGATATTCAATCTTTGTTTTAAAAGCTTCCAAACTACCCGGTTATAAAATTCATCCAAAAAACTTACGAAAAAATGAAGTCATTTGGTATAGAAATAGATAAGTAACAAGATGTCTTTAATCAAGATGCCGAAAAACTACGATGGCTGCCGAGGCAATAGCTCATGGTCATTGCATAAAGTTAGGTGTAACCTCTCTGATACTTTTAAATATGATCTCTCTATAAAGCTTTTTCCCACTCAAAACTTACTATATTTCTTTCTTTTTTACTAAACTCTATACCTACAAGGTATATCTCTTTATATTTACCTATATACTTTTCATAATATCTTTTTCCATTTATTTGTTGTAGTGTCTTGTTTTCTGGTGTATCTACCACTTTAAATTCCAATATAATAACTTTATCTTTATGCATGATGTTTAAATCTATCCTTCCTTTGTTGGTAATGTCTTTTAGTATAATGTTAAACCCAAAAGAGGCAAAAAGGCTATAGACAATAGAGGCATAATATCCTTCATAGTTTGCTATGTCGTTGTTGGTATACCAGCTATAGGGTATACTTGATAATAGATTATATAAGACATCTTTTATTTTTTCTATCTTATCTTCTAAGATGTAATCTTCTAAATCTAATGGTATTTATAACAGTATCTTCACTTTGGGTAAAGTAAAAAAGTAGATATCTATTAAAAGATATCTTTACCTCTTTGTCTGGATAAGTAAGATAATAAATAACTCCTTCTTCGGAGTCTTCATAATTTTTTATGGTAAGATATCCTGTTTGGAATAACACCGCAACAGGATGAATAAAATCCACATCAAAACTATCAAGAAGCTCATCTGAAGCTCTAACATTCTCAAGCTCTGGCATGTAAAACCTTTTCTCCATCAAAAGTTTTACTAAAAATGTAGGCGTACCTGTCTCAAACCAAAAAGGTCTAAACTGCTTTTTATTAAAGTATAAAAGTATATCAAAGGGATTATACACTTTATCCCCAAGCCAAGAATAGCCATTATACCATTTTTTTACTTCTTCTAAATTCACATCCTCTAATCTATCTTTAAATATACTAAGAATTTCTTCTTGGGTATATCCACAGATAGTAGAAAACTCTTTATCAATTGTTATATCGTTTAATTGATTTAACCCTGAGAATATAGACACTTTTGAAAACTTTGATACACCTGTTAGAAATACTAATTGAAGATAATTATCCATTGGCTTTAGGACTGAATATAGATTTTTCAAAACCTCTCTTACTTCTTTTGCCTTTTCTTTTTGGTCTATATTATCAAGTATAGGTTTATCGTATTCATCTATTAGGACTACCACTTTTTGATTATATTTTTTATAAGATTCATATATTATGCTTTCAAACCAGCTTTTTATATCATGTGTAAATCTTGGTGATACATCTAAAAACTCTTGTATTTTTGTAAGCTTTATTCTTATAGTCTCTTCTAAATCTTTGGCGTCTTTTATGACTCCTCCTCCAAAATCAATATACACAACAGGATGTACTTTATCCCAATCTCAGTTATCATATAGGTATAATCCTTCAAAGAGTTCTTTCTTACCAAGAAAAGCCTGTTTTAGGGTATCCACAAACAGTGATTTGCCAAAACGTCTTGGCCGAGAGAGAAAATAATATCCACCCTTACCAAGCTTTTCCACAAATTTTGTCTTGTCTGCATAATAGTAGTCATCTGTTCTTATTTTCTCAAAACTCGATATTCCAATAGGCAGTGTTTTCATGCTTTTAATATAATAAAATAAAGAAGTTTTGTCAATTTCATATTATTATCATGAGTTGCTTTATGATTGATATTGCATTAGTTTTATGAAGTTGTTTACATAACATTTCTGACTTTTAGTATGATATAATAGTATATAAATTTTATGTTAGAGGTGAAAATATGCCAAAGTTATCACCAAGGGATATAAAGAGCAAGATTGCTGGTATTAAAAATACGATGCGCATAACAAGTGCCATGAAAGTGGTATCTGCTGCAAAATTAAGAAAAGCCCAAGAGAATATCTTTAGAGCAAGACCATATTCTGATAAACTCTATCAGATAATAGCTCATTTGTTTAGACATATAGACCCTTATTCACATCCACTTTTCAAAAGAAGACCATTAAACACCGTAGATTTGGTAGTGATAACTGCGGACAGAGGTTTGGCTGGGGCTTTTAATTCAAATATTATAAAAAAAGTGGACAGTTATATAAAATCTTGTGATCAGCAAAACATCAATCTTCATCTCATAGGCAAAAAAGCCGTCCAATATTATTCTAAAAGAAAATACAATATCATATCCTCTTATCAAGACGTATTTAAAAAAGAGATAAACTTTGACATAGTAAAGTCTTTATCCACTAACCTTATGGAGAGATTTAAAAATGAAGAGACAGATCTTATTGTGATCTTCAACAATGAGATGTTAACAAAAGCCTCATACGCTCCGAAGGAAAGAAGATTTTTGCCAGTGGATTATAAAGATGTAAACATACAAGATGATGAGCACAATATAGACCAAAACACCATATACAATATAGAGGGCAATGAAGCAGATATTATAGATGGTATTCTAAATATATATATGAATTATCAACTTTACAGAGCCCTTTTAGAATCAAATGCTTCTGAGCATTTTGCCCGTATGGTAGCTATGGATAATGCCACCAAAAACGCAGGAGACCTCATCAAAAAGTGGACTCTTATATTTAACAAAGCCCGCCAAGAGTCCATAACCGCCGAGCTTATAGACATAGTCACAGCCGCAGAAGCTATGGACTAAAATGATACCGCGAGTATCAATAGGTGTAGAGTTTATAGCCGATGAAAAAGAGATTTTAAAAACCACTCCTAAGGAAGTGGGAGCTTCCCTTACATTTTTGGGTATAGCAAGAGCTTCCAAAGAAGATGGAGATATTATAGAGCTCTTTTACGAAGCTCATGAGATAATGTCATTAAAGATTTTTGAGGATATCAGACTAAAAGCTCTAAAAGATTTTTCTTTGATAGATGCATATATATACCATAAAATAGGTTCTGTGAAAGTGGGAGAGGCTTCTTTTTTTGTATTGGTCATGGGTTCTCATCGAGATGAGGTTTATAAAGGCTCAAGATTTATAGTGGATGAAGTAAAGAGCCAAGCCCCTATATGGAAAAAAGAGATATTTAAAGACGGCTCATCAAAATGGGTTATGGGAGCTTAAAATCTGTTATAATATTAGATTAAACTGCACTCTGATCAAAAAGGGTCGCTTGCTTTTTGGGCGCTATGATTAGAGGAGGTTAAAACCCTTTTGGAGGTATTTTTATGTCAGTAAGCATGAAGGATTTACTTGAAGCTGGTGTTCATTTTGGACACTCAAAAGGAAGATGGAACCCAAGGATGGCACCATATCTTTATGGTGTGAGAAACAACATTCACATCGTAGATCTTGGCAAGACAGTGCTATATTTGGAAGAAGCTTACAATTTTGTATCCGATGCGGTGTCAAAAGGTGCAGAGGTACTTTTTGTAGGCACCAAAAAACAAGCCAAGGATGTCATCGAAGAAGAGGCCAAAAGATGTGAATCTTTTTATATAGATGAAAGATGGGTTGGTGGTCTTCTCACCAACTTCAAAACCGTGAGAAAGAGTATAGCCAAGCTTCGCCAGTTGGAGCGCATGGAAACAGAAGGTGTTTTTGAAGTTCTACCCAAAAAAGAAGTGGTAATCATGAAAAGAGAGATGCAAAGACTTCAAAAGCTCTATGGTGGTATCATAAACATGGATAGAATACCAGATATCATATGGGTGGTGGATACCAACAGAGAACATATAGCTGTAACTGAAGCCAGAAGACTTGGCGTTAAAGTGGTGGCTATAGCAGACTCAAACTGTGACCCCGATGAAATAGATTATCTTATACCAGGAAATGACGATGCTATAAAATCTATTAAGCTTTTAACATCAAGAATAGCAGACGCGGTAATAGATGGAAGGCAAAGAAGAGAAGCCAATGCGGTAGAAACTTCCAAGAGAAGAGTAGTGGTGATAGCCGAAGAAGAAAAGGAGCTCTTTGAAAAGGCTATGGCTATGTCGGAAAAATACGAAGACATAGACAAAGATAGCGTAGATTATTAATAAGGAGGAGTTTATGGCAGTAAAGCCTGAAGATGTAAAAGTTTTAAGAGAGATGACTGGGGCTGGAATGCTTGATTGTAAAAAAGCCCTTGAAGAGGCAAACGGTGATATAGAAAAAGCCAAAGAGATACTTCGTATAAAAGGTTTGGCAAAAGCCGATAAAAAAGCCTCTAGAGAAACTAAAGAAGGTCTTATAGTAGCAAAGTCTACTCCAAACAAAGGAGCTATGATAGAGCTTGCCTGTGAAACAGACTTTGTGGCAAGAAATGGTGAGTTTAAGGCTTTAGCAGAGAATATCCTAAATTATATATTAGAAAATCTTAAAGACACCAACGGTGAATCAAGAGACCAAGATATTTTGCAAGCCACTATAGATGGCAAAACCATTGAGCAGATTATAAAAGAAGCGATAGCCAAGATAGGTGAAAATATTCAGTTAAAACGCTACTGTGTTATAGATGGGTCAAATTTTGCATATATCCACGGAGCAGGGCGTATTGGCGTGCTTCTTAGCTTTGAAGGAAATAATCAAGAAGTGGTGAAAGATGTGGCTCTTCAAGTAGCTGCCATGAGACCAGAATATTTATCCCCTGAGGCGATACCCGCTGATGCCTTAGAAAAAGAGAAAAACATATATGTGGAGCAAGCCAAAAAAGATGGTAAACCCGAAGAGATGGCAAAAAAGATAGCTGAAGGAAGACTCAAAAAATTCTATGAGGAGAAAACTCTATTAGGTCAGAAGTTTATAAAAGACGAGAAAAAAACCATAAGCGATTACATAAAGGCTAACAATGTGTCCATCAAAGGCTTTTGCAGATTTGAAATAGGCACATGAGATATAAAAGAATACTTCTTAAAATATCTGGTGAAGCTCTGGGAGGGTCCCAGGGTTTTGGTATAGATAAAAACGTTATAGAAAGATTTTCCAACGAGATAAAGCAAGCTTACGAGCTTGGCACAGAAATAGCTCTTGTTATAGGTGGGGGCAATATCTTTAGGGGTTTAAAAGCCCAAGCTTCAGGTATGGATAGAGCCACTGCGGACTATATGGGTATGCTTGCCACTGTTATAAACGCTTTGGCTATG
>DDOS01000046.1:0-1033 GCA_002341805.1 Aquificaceae bacterium UBA2488
AATCTAAATGCTGAAGCCTATATGGATAAAAAAGAAGTCCAGAAGATGTCCGATTTTATAAAGTTGGCTTACATAGCCTCTTACGAAGCTGTCCAAGATTCTAAGCTTTTAGAATCAAATATAAATAAAGAAAGAATAGGCGTAATAATAGGCACAGGTATAGGTGGGCTAAAAGATATAGAAGAACAAAATCAAGTTATCAGAGAAAAAGGTGCCAAGAGAGTATCTCCATTTTTCATACCCTACGGGATAGCCAATATGGCATCTGGAGTGGTTGCTATTAAATACGGCTTTAAAGGACCAAACTATTGTGTGGTATCTGCTTGTGCCACTGGCAATCATTCTATTGGTGATGCTTTTAGAATGATCCAAAAAGGTGATGCGGATGTTATGATAGCTGGTGGCGCTGAAAGTGCAATAACTCCCCTTGGAATAGGGGGCTTTGCATCTATGAAGGCCCTATCCACTAGAAATGATGAACCTCAAAAGGCATCCAGACCCTTTGATAAAGATAGAGATGGTTTTGTAATGGGTGAAGGAAGCGGTATATTGGTTTTAGAAGAATATGAACATGCCAAGAGTCGAGGCGCTAAAATATATGCAGAGTTAAAAGGTTATGCGGCTACAGATGATGCTTTTCATATAACTGCTCCTTGTTCTGATGGGGAAGGAGCTTATAGATGTATGATGCTGGCATTACAAGACGCTTCTTTGAAACCAGAGGATATAGATTATATAAATGCTCATGGTACATCAACACCTTTAAACGATAAGATAGAAACCTTAGCTATAAAAAAGGCTTTTAAAGAGCATGCTCATAAGCTAAAAATAAGCTCTAACAAATCTATGATAGGTCATTTGCTTGGGGCTGCCTCTGCAGTGGAAGCGGTAGCTTCTGTTAAAACTATAGAAACTTCTATAATACCACCCACAATAAACTTAGAGAATCAAGATCCTGACTGTGATTTAGACTATGTACCAAATGTAGCCATAAAACGAGAAGTTAGAAATGTCTTATCAAACTCTTTTGGAT
>DDOS01000046.1:1076-3912 GCA_002341805.1 Aquificaceae bacterium UBA2488
TTTAGGCTTTTAGAAGAAAAAATAGGATATACTTTTAAAGATAAAAGCCTGTTGAAGAAAGCCTTTACCCATATATCGTATTCCAGGAGTGCTGAAAATTACGAGGTTTTGGAGTTCTTAGGGGATGCTTTAGTCAACTTCTTAACTGTGAGTTTATTGGTGGAAGCATTTCCAAGCAAAAGGGAAGGCGAATTGTCCCAGTTAAAATCATTTCTCATAAGTGAAGAGTTTTTGTCTCAAATGGCAAAGGATTTAGAGTTTGATAGATTTATACTACTAAGTAAAGGTGAGGAACTAAAGGGTTCTAAGAATAATCCATCTATACTTTGCGATGTGTTTGAGGCTTTTTGGGCAGCTTTTTATTTGGATTCCAACAAGGATTTTAAACTTATTAAAGAGGTTTTTGAAAAACATTTTAAAAGCAAAATATTGTCCACCATAAGTTCTAACAGTTTAAAACAAGACTATAAGACTGTACTGCAAGAAATCACCCAGAAAAAATGGCGTGAGCGACCACTCTATAAGATATTAAGCGTAGAAGGACCAGAGCATAAGAAAAGTTTTACTATTGAATGTAATTTTAGGGATTTAAAGACCATAGGAAGAGGTTTTAATAAAAAACATGCAGAACAAGAAGCCGCTAAGCACATGTTAGAACAGCTAAAAAATGATAAAAAATGATCTTTTGAATATTTTCTCTAAAATACCCTTTGAAGCTTGGAACAACATTTTAAGACAAGAACCAGAGTGGATATACTTAGGTAATTTGAAGGATAAATTCCAAGAAGGAACTTTTGCCTTAATAATGTTAACAGCAGGACTAAACGCTTATAGATTAAAGCATAATGCCCAAAAAACATATTTTCCAAGCCTTTATAATCATTTTAAAAGCCTAAATAGTATTAATTATGAAAATCTAATAAAATCGTTTTTGAGCTTTTATGAAAAAGAATTGGCTTATAAAAGTAAATTAAAGAGGATAAATAAGTTATACGATTCGGATTTAGCTAAAAATATGTATAATAACGACATAAGAATCATATCAAAAAATATAGAACATATATGGCAAGAGCTTGCGTATGTTATGGATTCAAAGCCTTATCAAAAAACTATTGCTTTTGCTATGAAGTGTTTGGCAGAAGCTTTAATGATGCATGGCCTATACGATTTTTATTTTGATGATATTATACCAGTGGATTCAAGAGTTAAAGCGTTCTCACAGGCTATAGGCTTAGATATATCAAAAGATCAATATATTATAGATTTTTTTAAAGATTTTATTAAAAGCCTAAAACAAAGATTACCCTTTATGAATATGATATACTTAGACTCTTTAATATGGCAAATAGCTAAACTAAGTAAAGATGAAATATCTTTATACTTTGAAAATATTGGCATAAAACATTTGGGAGGCAAGCTTATAAGTATTATTTATGCTTAATGTTATTGTATCTTATATTTGATGTGATATAATAAAAAAAGGAGGTGTAACATGGAAGAAAAAATGGATGTAAAAAAAGCTATTGAAAGTCTTGAAGAAGAGATAACCAAGATAAAGAAAGAGCTTGGCTTAGACAAAGACTCGAAAAGCATAGTGGATATGCCCGTAGAGAAGGCTAAGGATCTTACTAACAAGCTAATGGGTATGGCTCAAACGCTTATAAAAGTGGCATCTTCAGCTGCTAACGGTGCTATAGAAGGGGCGAAGAAAGCTTTGGAGGAGAAATCCAAAGAGGAAACTAAAGAGTAGATGTCTTTAAGCTGTGGTATAGTGGGTTTACCCAATGTTGGTAAATCCACGTTGTTTAATGCTCTAATAAAATCAGCCAAAGCTCAAACAGCAAACTATCCCTTTTGTACTATAGAGCCAAATTTAGGTACTGTAGAAGTGCCTGATGAAAGGCTTTATGAGATAGCATCTTTAGAAAAATCCCAAAAGATAGTGCCTACTTTTATAGATTTTGTGGATATAGCAGGACTTGTCAAAGGAGCCAGCAAAGGTGAGGGTCTTGGCAATCAATTTTTATCTCATATAAGAAATGTGGATGCCATAGTAGAGGTGGTGAGATGTTTTGAAGATGAAAATATAACCCATGTGGAAGGTTCTGTGGACCCAGTTAGAGATATACAAATAATAGATTTAGAGCTAATAGCAAAAGATTTAGAATCTGTTCAAAAAGCTGTTCAAAAATTAGAGAAAACTGCCAAATCAGGTTCAAAAGAAGCCAAACAAGAATTAGAAATTTTAAAAAAGTTAGAATCAATTTTAGATTCCNNATAAGAAGAGCAGATCTAACAAAAGAAGAAAAAGAATATGCAACAAATAAAATGTTTTTATTAAGTGTAAAACCAATAATGTTTGTGGCAAATCTATCGGAAGAAGATATTCAAAATCCAAGTTCAAACAAATACTATAAAAACCTTTTAGAATATGCATTTTCTGAAAATGCTCCAGTAGTACCAATATGCGCTAAGTTAGAATCTGAGATGATAGATATGTCAAAAGAAGAAGTAGTGGAAATGTTAAATTTATACGGTTTAAAAGAAACAGGGCTTTCTTCTGTTATAAAAACTGGGTATTCACTTCTTGGACTTATTACATTTTTCACTGCAGGTCCAAAAGAATCAAGGGCTTGGACGATACCAAAAAATACAAAAGCTCAAAAAGCCGCAGGTAAAATTCATTCAGATATAGAAAGAGGTTTTATAGCAGCAGAGGTGATAAATTACAAAGATTACATAAACATAAAATCTATGGCAAAAACTAAGGAGCAAGGACTTATAAGATTAGAAGGTAAAGATTATATAGTGCAAGATGGTGATATAATATATTTTA
>DDOS01000046.1:3974-7289 GCA_002341805.1 Aquificaceae bacterium UBA2488
CTTTTAAAAGCCATAAACAAAGATGAAGAAGATATAGTGGGTATAAAGGTAGATAATATCATATACGACCTTCAAACACCTATATATATACAAGGAACAGCTAAATTTATCACAAAAAAAGACCCAGAGAGTCTTGATATATTAAGACATTCTTTAGCTCATATCATGGCTCAAGCATTAAAAGAGCTATATGGTGAGGAGAAAGTTCATCTTGGTATAGGACCCACCACTGATGATGGATTTTTTTACGATGTGGAAGTGGATAATTATCGCATAACCGAGGAAGATTTAGAAAAAATAGAAGATAAAATGAGAGAGATCATAAAAAGGAGCCTTGATATCAAAAGACATGAATTAAAAAGAGAAGAGGCTCTAGATTTTTTCGATAAAAAAAGAGAAACCTACAAGGTGGATATAATAAATTCTTTGCCTGAAAATGCCACTATAAGCGTATATACCCAAGGGGAATTTACAGATCTTTGTAGAGGACCCCATATACCAAACACATCTATGGCAGGAGCTTTTAAGCTTAGCTCTATAGCTGGAGCTTACTGGAGAGGTGATGCTTCTAAACCAATGCTTCAGCGTATATATGGTATTGCCTTTTGGACTCAAAAAGAGCTTGAAGATAAATTAAAATTTTATGAAGAAGCTAAGAGAAGAGACCATAGAAAACTTGGCAAAGAGCTTGAATTTTTTACCATTGATGAGATGGTAGGTCCTGGACTTATCATATGGCTTCCGAAAGGAGCAGTATTTAGACAAATTGTAGAAGATTATCTTAAGCAAAAACATAAAGAGTTAAACTATCAGTTCGTATATACACCCCATGTAGGTAAATCTACTTTGTGGGAAACGAGCGGACATCTTAGCTATTACAAAGAAAACATGTTTCCAGAAATGCCCATAGAGAATGAAACTTACTATGTAAAACCCATGAATTGCCCATTTCATATGGCTATATATAAGTCAAAAATAAGAAGCTACAAAGAGCTTCCCATAAAGATAGCAGAGCTTGGCACTGTGTATAGATATGAGATGTCTGGAGTTCTCCATGGGCTTATGAGAGTGAGAGGATTTACCCAAGATGATGCCCATATATTTTGTAAGCAAGATGATGTTAAAAGCGTAATACAAGAAACATTAAACCTTGCTTTTGAAGTCCTACAAGATTTTGGCTTTTCAGATTATCAAATATTTATATCCACAAAACCAAAAGATGCCATAGGTACCGAAGAAAACTGGGAAATATCAGAATCAGCCCTAAAAGATGCATTAGAGAATCTTGGTAAATCTTATGAAATAGATGAAGGTGGTGGTGCTTTTTATGGACCGAAGATAGATATCAAAATAAAGGATGCAATAGGTAGATTTTGGCAATGCTCTACCGTTCAATTTGACTTTAACCTACCTGAGCGTTTTGATTTGTACTATGTAGGAGAAGACAATAAAAAACATAGACCATATATAATACATAGGGCGCTTCTTGGCTCTGTGGAAAGATTTAGTGGTGTATTGTTAGAGCATTATGCGGGAGCTTTGCCTGTGTGGTTATCACCTATACAAGTGGCTATAATACCTATTGCAGATAGGCATATAGAATATGCTAATGAAGTTTTAAAGCTTTTAAAAGCCAAAAACATAAGAGCCTATATAGATGATAGACCTGAGCGAATGAATGCTAAAATAAGAGACAACGAGCTCCAGAAGATACCTTTTATAGCGGTTTTAGGGGATAAAGAAGCATCTTCAAACAGTGTTTCTATTAGAACAAAGATTGAAAATATACCAGTTTCATCTACCTTAGAGGAATTTGCAAACATATTAGATAACTCATTAATTTCTAAAAGATGATAGTATTTATAACTGCCACTGATACAGGCGTAGGTAAGACTTATATAAGCAAGCTTTTGGTGAGCTATTTGAAAGATAGAAGCATAGATGTGGATTATCTAAAACCCATAGAGACTGGTGTTGAGGATATACCAGAAGATGCTAACTTGGTGGCATCTGTTCTAAATAAGCCTTGGCAGGAATGTGTTCTCTATACCTTTAAAAAACCTATGTCACCATATGCTTGTATTATGGATGAATCGAGGGATATAGATATAGATTTTATACTAAATGAAATTAAAACCCGTGAGAAAAATAAAATCCTTATAGTGGAAGGAGCTGGTGGGGTGTCGGTGCCTATAAAAGTTGGTATTGATTATGCTTTTATGATAAAAGAGCTAAAAGCTGTACCTGTAGTGGTATCTCGGGCTTCTCTTGGTACATTAAACCATAGTTTTTTGACTTATTTTTATCTAAAAGCCAAAAACATAATGCCAAACTCTATAGTGCTAAACGGTTTTGATTATAAAGAACCGTCCCAATATTATAACGAGAAGATATTGAAAGAGATGATTAACGATGAAGTAGATATCTTTTCCTTGGAGAAGAATCCTTCCAAAGAGATGCAAGATAAACTCGCAGAGAATATTTATAAAAGTATTGCTAATTTTTAATTNNAATTTTATTTTAAATTTATATTTTAAGCTTTGCTTTGGAGGTATGTATTTTGCAGACAGCTAAGAATATACTTATCTGGTTTTTGATTATAGGTTTTATGATAGTGGCGTTTAATCTATTTGAGGAGAAGGGTTCTCCTTCTAACATTAATACATCTGTATCTCTAACCACTCTGGTTGATATGGTAAAACAGAATAAGATAGGAGAAGCCAAGATAAAAGGAGATAAGATAATAGCCTATACAAAGGATGGTCAGAGTGTAGAGACATATATACCTAAAGGTTATACACAGATTATCGATGAGATGATAAAGGATGGTGTAAGAGTGGATGCAAAACCCACCAACAATGATATATCTTCTGGTGGTAATTGGCTTGTTTCAATGCTTATATCTTGGTTTCCAGTGCTTTTGTTCGCAGGAATATGGATTTTGATGATGAGGCAGATGGGAAACGGTNNACGAGAGCATTTTCTTTTGGCAAATCAAAAGCTAAAGTTTATATGGAGGAAAAACCAAATGTAAGACTAAACGATGTGGCTGGTATAGACGAAGTAAAAGAAGAGGTGGCTGAGGTAATAGAATACCTTAAAGACCCTGCTAGGTTTAGAAAACTTGGTGGTAGACCTCCAAAGGGTATTCTTTTTTATGGAGAACCTGGCGTTGGCAAAACGTTGTTGGCTAAAGCTTTAGCAGGCGAAGCTCATGTACCTTTTATATCCGTTTCTGGTTCTGATTTTGTGGAAATGTTTGTGGGTGTTGGTGCTGCCAGAATGAGAGACACTTTTGAAACCGCTCGTAAAAAT
>DDOS01000058.1:0-4484 GCA_002341805.1 Aquificaceae bacterium UBA2488
CATTGGTGTCATGTGATGGAGAAAGAATCTTTTGAAGATGAAGAGATGTCAAATTTTCTAAATAGATATTTTGTAAGTATAAAAGTGGATAAAGAAGAAAGACCAGATATAGATAGTGTTTATATGGAGTATTGTATACTTCTAAACAACTCTGGTGGATGGCCATTGTCTGTGTTTTTAACTCCAAACAAAGACCCATTTTTTGCAGGTACATACTTTCCAAAGCAAAACTTTTTAAAGCTTTTAAAACAAATAAAAGACCTTTGGGATAAAGACCATCAAGATATCATAAGAAAATCCCGCCAAGTGGTAGAGCAATTAAAACATTATATGAGCGAACAAACCAAAAAACCACTACCAGAGGATATAATACAAAGAGCCCTTTATACGCTGGCAAATAACTATGATGAGGAATATGGAGGCTTTGGATCTGCTCCAAAATTTCCAAGCTTACAAAATATATTGCTTCTTCTTAAAAGCCAAAAACAAGAATTTCAAAATGTGGCACTAAATACACTTATTCATATGAGGCTTGGTGGAATATTTGATCATGTGGGAGGTGGATTTCATAGATATTCAACAGATAGATATTGGCTTTTACCGCATTTTGAGAAGATGCTTTATGACCAAGCCATGAGCATATTAGCTTATTCTGAAGCTTATAGGCTTACAAAAGAAGAGATATTTAAAGACGCTGTTCATAAAACCTTTGAATTTGTGATGGAATATCTATACAAGGATGGGTATTTTTATACAGCTATGGATGCAGATACCGAAGGTGAAGAAGGCGGGTATTATGTTTTTAGCATAGATGAGATAGAAGATGTTTTAAAAGAAAGAGCCACTAAGTTTATAGAATTTTTTAATATAAAAGAGGATGGAAACTTCTTAGAAGAAGCTACCAGAAGAAAAACTGATAAGAATATCCTTTATGCTAAAGGATTTTCTAAAGACTTTGAAGAGAGTTTAAAGCTTTTAAAAGCTTATAGACAAAAAAGACCAAAACCTTTTATAGATAATAAAGTACTATTGGATCAAAATGCGATGATGGACTACGCTTTGATAGAAGCTTATTTGGTGTTTGATGATGAGAGATTTTTAAATATAGCCAAAGAAAATATAGAAAACATCTTAAAACAAAACTTTTATCATGTATTAAATCATACAAAATCTATAGAACCCATATTAGATGATTATGCANNTCTTTGACAATATTTATCTTGAAAAAGCCATTCAATATATGGATGAAGCCATTAATAAGCTTTGGGACAAAAACACAGGTGGGTTTTACATATCTTTAAGCCCTGATGTGATAATCCCTCAAAAATCTTTATATGACGGGGCTATACCATCGGGTAATTCTGTGATGGGATTAAACCTTGTGGAGTTATTTTTTATCACCAAAGAAGATAAGTATGAAAATTATTATAATATTTTATCAAGTTTATACTCTTCTATGCTTAGCCAAAACCCATCCTCTGCAAGCTTTTTCCTTATAAGTTTTATGCTTTTAAAATATGGATATCAACTACTTTTTTCTATGCCTATATCAAAAGCCAAATACCATATAAAAGAGATTTACAACTACTATATCCCAAATGTGGTAGTATATCATGAAGAAAACCCAAAGCAAGAAGCTTTCATCTTATGTAAAGACTATGTATGCTTTAATCCCATATATTCTTTTAACGAGCTTTTAGAAAACCTTACCAAAAGACAGGTCTTACAATAAGCTTAGTAAAAAATTAGCTATACTGTGAGTGGCATTTTTGGGTAAAAGTTTTTGATATAGGTTTGATAGTTCTTTTTTCATATTATCCAAAGCATCTTCGTTTTTCATATAAAAATCAAATGTGTTTAATATATCTTCTTTGGAGGGTTGGATTAGTTCTGGTATAATCATTTTATCCATTATGATGTTTGGAAGGCCTATATATTGTGATTTTACAAGTTTTTTAGCAAGCATTATGGTAATTGGATTTAGCCTATAAAATATAATATGGGGAAGCCCTAATATAGATGCTTCTAAAGATGCAGTTCCAGAGGCTATTATCCCAAACTTCGCTTTATTCATAATATCAACGGAGCTTTCTTGGGTAAATATCATATATTCTTTTGCAGCATAACCGTTGATAGTACAATCTATTGTCCTAGCAAGAGGTATTAGGCTTTTAAGATAATAATTTTTATATATTTCATAAGAAACCTCTTCTAAAAGCTTGATATGTTTTTTAAATTCGGAGTTTCTGGAGCCTGGTAATAAAGCTATCATATTCTCTTTATTTGGGTTTGGTGGGGGCAATATATCAAGGATAGGATGACCAAAGTAATGCACTTTAAAATGTTCGCTCTCAAAAGGTTTATATATATTAACTTCAAAGGGTAATATTACAATAAGATGTTTTACATATTTTACAATCTCATAAACTCTATGGTATTTCCAAGCCCATACTTGAGGAGATATAAAATATACTATGTTTTTATGGGTTAGATTTTTCATAAGTCTAAAATTAAATCCAGGAGCATCGCAAAGCACCACCAGCTTTGAATCATTTGCTTGTTTTATGGCTTTTTGCAGGATAGATTTTATGCTAAAAATTTTTGGTAAAACCTCCACTATACCTACCACATTTAAATCTTTTATATGAGCGATTGATTTGACCCCAAGGGTTTCCATTCTATCATCTGTAATACCTGATATAGATAGATTTTTATCTTTTAGATGCTCTAATATCTTAACTATGTAGTTTGTAGCCGATAAATCCCCTACTGATAAAAATATATCATCCACTTTTTAAAGTTAGGCTAAACTTATCTTTTATTTTTTCTAAAATCCCTAAGACATTATCCTTTGTAATAAAACATCTATAAGATATTTCTATACGGGCGTTGGACCTTATATTCACATATCTTTCTGCTTTTATATTATCTATCTCGTTTATAAAGGTAGCTTTTAGATAAATCCCGTCATGATGCTCCAAGGTTTCTGTTTTTATATCATAATAGTTGTTGTCTTCTACGGCTTCTTTCCAGATGTTTTGGTCTAAGTCTATATCTTCTTTATAACCAAACTCAAGATCATCTTCATCAATATCTTGTAAAATATCCTCTATTGTAGGCTCTAAATTAGCCTTAAGGTTTAAAAGCTTTTCCAAATCTTTCTTTTTATAAGCTTCATCTATTGGCATAATATCATTATATAATATTTTCATGGTTTTTATAACAATATTTTTACTTATGATAGCCATATATATACTATCAGAGATTATAGTGAATGCTATAGACACACTAGCTCATGAGTTTAAGATACCAGAAGGCTTTACCTCTTCCGTAATAGCAGCTTTGGCCACCACTTTGCCTGAGTTTTTGGTGCCTTTGATATCATTTTTAAAAGGCACATCCGCCACCAGTGAGATAGGGGTTAGCTCTATATTTGGTGGTCCTTTTTTTCTTAGCACCATAGGTTTTCTTCTTATACTTTTAATAATAGAGGCCAAGTATAAGGCTTTTAAAGATATATACGATATAACAAACCTTATGTTTTTTATCCTAAATTTCTCAGTTCTTCTTTTGGCGATATTTTTACCCTATAAAAAGCCTTTGATATTTGTATTGGTATTTATTTATATGTATTTTGTTTATAATCAGTTTAAAAGCCAAAAAACCAATAAAGAGCATGAAGAGGAGCTTCTTTTAAGAAAATTAATAAAGTTTGATAGAAAAGTATTGGCTACAATTCAGATGATATTTGTAGTAATATCCATATATTTTGTGATAGAGGAGCTTGTAATCCAGATAGAAAACATATCTCATGTTTTAGGCTGGTCAAATACCAAAGGGGCTCTCATGTTTTCACCTATTGCAACGGAAGCACCAGAGCTTTTTAACGCTTTGATATGGGCAAGAAAAGGCAAGATAAGACAATCTATTGGTAATATAGCGGGGTCTTTAGCCTTTCAAGCTTCTATGCCAGCTTCTTTGGGTCTTTTGTTTACATCGTGGCATGTACCAGATATGCTTATAATAGGTGGTTTTGTGAGTATAATAAGCACTGTTTTCTTTTCTCTTGGTATATCTAAAAGCCTAAATATAAAAATAGGTATCCTTGCAATTTTATTAATATTTGTGTTATACTTTATTTATATATTATGAATGTAAAGAAGAAAAATTTAATAGACTATGTTATGACTAAGATTGAAAAGCAGGGTATAACCCTTGGCAAAAAAGATGTAGCCAAAATAATAACCATGTTTTTAAATATATTGGAAAATAGTATCATATCTAAAAAAGAAGATAAAATACAGCTTTCTGGATTTGGAACTTTTCACATTAAAAAAAGGAAACCAAGAATTGGCAGAAATCCAAAAACCAAAGAAGAGTATAAAATACCAGAGAGATATTCGGTTAATTTCAAACCTAGCCAAAATTTTATATTATTTGTAAATCATAAGAAGAGGAAATGACGGAATGTGGCGCAGGTGGAA
>DDOS01000058.1:4489-14658 GCA_002341805.1 Aquificaceae bacterium UBA2488
GAGTCCCGGCATTCCGATTTTAATAAAAGGAGCTAAGGTATGATAATAAAGAAAGTAAACAGCGTAAGAGGTGAGATAAGAACCCCTTCAGATAAGTCCATATCTCATAGAGCTATCATATTGGGCTCTTTGGCAGAGGGTGTTTCTTATATTTCTAACTGGCTTGAAGCTGGAGATACTTTAGCAACTCTTGATATCTACAGAAAGCTTGGCATTGACATAAAGCATGAAACAACCAACCTCATTGTAAAAGGTGGTATTGGGCTTTTCAAAGAACCAGAACATATATTAGATGCTAAAAACTCAGGCACTACCACAAGACTTACTGCGGGTGTGCTATCAGGATTTGATTTTTTTAGCGTTTTAACGGGTGATGATAGCCTTAGGAAAAGACCTATGAAGCGCATCACCAAACCTCTGAGTTCAATGGGAGCCACCATCATAGGAAGATCTGATGCTTCTTTATTGCCAATAGCCATAAAGGGTGGCAAGCTTATGGGTGGTTCTTTTGAGAATAAAGAATCCTCTGCTCAAGTAAAATCTGCAATACTATTAGCTGGGTATTTAGCAAGAGAAGGGGTCATGACAGAGGTTTCAGAACCCTATATATCAAGAGATCATACAGAGCGTATGTTAACAAGTATAGGAGCAAATATATCTGTTATATCAAATGGAAAATATATAGTAAAGATAAAACCTGGAGGTGAGCTAAAACCCTTTAACTTAGATGTGCCTGCAGATCCATCTTCAGGGGCTTTTTTAGCAGCTCTTGCCATACTTACAAAAGATAGTCATATCATATTGAAAGATGTCCTTATAAATCCTACCAGAGATGGTTTTNNTGGTTTTTTTAGAAAAGCTAAAGACATGGGAGCAAATATAGAATATATAAATAAACGTCATCAAAACGGTGAAGATATCGCAGATATAAGTGTAAGGTACTCCCCAAACCTAAATGGTATAGAAATAACCCAAGAAGATATACCTTCTTTGATAGATGAGATACCTATATTAGCGGTTTTGATGTGTTTTGCGGAAGGGCTTAGCATTGTGAGTGGGGCAAGTGAGCTTAGAAAAAAAGAAAGTGATCGCATAAGGTCCATATATGTGAATTTAAAGGAT
This sequence comes from Aquificaceae bacterium UBA2488, assembly GCA_002341805.1. Classification (GTDB taxonomy): domain Bacteria; phylum Aquificota; class Aquificia; order Aquificales; family Aquificaceae; genus Hydrogenobaculum. The sequence continues at coordinate 5,612 of DDOS01000058.1, forward strand.
GCAGGAGCCATTATAGAAGAGTTTGAAGATGGGTTTAGTATAAAAGGTCCTGCTAAGCTAAAATTAAACCACATAAGGTCCTTTGGGGATCACCGAATAGCTATGAGCATGAGTATACTTGGTATGGTGCTTGGTACAGAGCCAAATCTTGATGATGTTGATTGTATATCCATTTCGTATCCAGGCTTTTTTGAAGATATAAATAAACTTTCAACATAAATACGAAACCTATATTATAATCATATCTTGTGATGTACAAAGAAGATAGGGATAAAAAGATTATAGAGCATTTGCCGTTGGTGAGGGCTATAGCGGCAAAGCTCCATAGAAATTTGCCACCAAGCGTTGACTATAACGACTTGGTAAGCTATGGTATCATAGGTCTTATAAACGCTGTTGATCATCTTGATGAATGAAAGAATCCAGAATCGTATATAAAAATAAGGATAAGGGGTTCTATCATAGATTATCTTAGAGGCCTTGATTTTGGAAGCAGAAATATAAGAGACAAAGAGCATAAAATAAAAGATATAATTAAAAAATTTCAGGATGAGCATCAAAGAGAACCTACAGATGAAGAAATAAGTGGATTGTTGGGAGAATCCTTGGAGGACTATCATGAATCTTTGTATAAGATATCTTTTTCTTACATACTTAATTTGGAAGATTTAGCTTTTAAAATAACAGAGGATGCTGACAAATCCTATGATAATTTTGTAGCTTCTGACATTGAAGGACCAGAAGAGAATGCATTAAAATTAGATATCCAAGAGTCTTTAAAAAAGGCTATAGACAAATTGGATGATAGAGGAAAGCTGGTTTTACAGCTGGTCTTTTATGAAGAGCTTGGTCTTAAAGATGTGGCTAAAATTTTAAATACATCTTTATCAAGGGTTTCTCAAATCAAAACCCAAGCTTTAAAAAAGGTCAAGGATTATTTAGGAGAGATGTTATGAAATGGTTATACACGCTGATTGTATTGAGTGGAACATTTGTAGCGGTTCTTGGTATCACGAGTGTTAATGTAGCTATGCCTAAGATGATAGCACCACTTTCTACAGATATATATGGTATCCAATGGGTTTCTATAAGCTATTTGGTAGCCACAGCAATCACGATACTTGTTTTTAATCATTTCACAAACCTTTATGGACTAAAAATAGTCTATCTCATGGGTTTGGTATTTTTTACCATAGGAAGTGCTTTGTCTGGAATGGTAGGCAATATAGGGGAAATGGTTATGTCAAGGTCTATACAAGGTGTAGGGGAAGGATTTTTGATACCAGCAGCTCAAGCTATTATTTTTAGAATATTTCCACCAGAGCAAAGAGGATTAGCAATGGGTATGTACGCTATGGGGGTGGCTTTTGCTCCAGGTCTTGGGCCTACTATTGGTGGATATTTGGTGGAGTATATGTCTTGGCGCTGGATTTTCTATATGAATCTTCCTTTTATAATACCTATATTTTTTGTTTCCGCTATACTTCTTCCCGATTTTAAAAACCAGCAAGCTGTTAAAAAGCCTTTTAATTATATAAGTTTTTTGCTTTTGGGAACATCTTCTACTAGTCTTATAGTGCTTTTATCAAGGGGTGAAAAGTGGGAATGGTTTAGTTCAAACAAGACTATAGTGTTTTTAACGGTGGCTATATTATCGTTTTTGGCTTTTCTTATATCAGATATGCTATCAGAACATCCTTTGGTGGGTTTTGAGCTTTTCTCATATAAAGAATTTGGATATGCAGTTACCACATTTGTGCTTGTATACGGTTTAGCATTTTTTCAGATATTATATATTATGCCTGTTTATTTTGAAAGGGTTAGAGGGCTTGGTAGTTTTGATACAGGTCTTTATATATTTCCCTTTGCTATAGGTATAGTGTTATTTTCACCTATTGGTGGGAGATTGAGTGATAAACTTGACCCTAAAATTCTTCTTCTTATATGCCAAGGTATCATATTCTTAGATATACATTTTTTCCTATCTCATGTAGATTTTTTCACTCCTAAAATACATATAACATACTATATGTTTTTTGTGGGTGTGGGTATGGGGCTTTTTTTTGCACCACTCACCGCTTTAGCTTTAAGACAATTAAGACATGACCTTGTACCTCTTGGTTCTGCTTTTTATAACTACGCAAGGCTCTTAGGAGCGGCTGTAGGTACCTCCATAGCTACAAATACATTTACCAAAAATAGTGCTTACATATATGATAATATAAATAATATGAATTATATTCATACGCATTATGTTTATTATAGGATTGAGAGTTTAGCCAACACCATACACTCAAATCTCTTAAAAGCGAAGGCTCTTTTAATTGGTCTTCAAACTCTTATAGCTCAAGCTTATGCGGTGCAATCAGTTTTAAAGTTTGGTTCTTCTATGCTTATAGTAGCCATGGGACTTACATTACTTTTGATGTACTTAGAGAGAAAGGGTAAGGCCAGTGAATCAAGATAGTTTATCAAAAGCCATAAAAGATATAGCAAAGTGCTTAGATATGTCCGAACCATCCGGTTTTATGCTATCTTATGATTTTAACGATATATGGCTTGACATATCCTTAGAAAAAAATGAATACGGAGAATGGGATAACAAGATATATACTATGAGTATGATTAAATCAAAAGCCCAAAACCTGTTAAAGCATGTATCCGATTTAGATGTTGAAATTTATGAAGATAACGATAGGATTTATGTACAGCTAACTGAAGAAGATTGGACATCTATCCAAAATTTCATATTTGATATAATATGAGCATTAAGCTAAACTATATTTTATATACAGTAGCTTGGTTTTTGTTTATATGTTTTATTATAATACTATCTACCCAGAAACTGCTAATAGCCCAATACATTCTATCCAAAAATGGATATGATATTTTTTACCAAAAAGCCACTGAATACCTTTTTTCCATAGATATTAAAAAAGTCAAGGTTTATAAAAATCAAGTAGCGGTTGCCAACATATCTTATATGAATGCTGGGTTTTATCCGCCTTTTATATTAAATACTACTCTCACCTGTGGTAATGGATATATAAACATAAAAGACAACATTATTACAAAAGATGCTTTTATAAACTCAAAAAATTTTCCTTTTGAGTGTCTTAAGTTAAAAAAAGCTGGCGTATTAGATTCTTCCTTAGAGATAAGTCCAAGCGGGGCTTATGGTTTTTTGGCTTCTAAAAACTTATATATAAAAGGTTATAATATTAAAAGCCTAAAACTACATTTTAAGAAAAATATATTTAGCCTAAATGCTACAGTAAATATACTTAATGCGTTATACAATGCTAAGGGTAGTGGAGTTTTATATATAGATAAACGCAATATAGCCGATTCAAAGATATCTGGGAATCTTGTGGTAAATACTCCTATGAAAACTTTAAAGCTTGTGGTATCAGGAAGTGTTATAAATCCTTATGTAAATATTATGCAATGATAATTATTGTTGCTTTGATGCTTGGCATAGGCGCTGTTTTCTATGCGATAAACGCTTTTGAAAGTGCAAAAACAAATTATGAAAATACATTAAAATTGTATTTAAAACAAAGTCTATTACAATCCAACAATTCTTTAATACCTATTGCCCTTAAAAAGGCTCAGCAAACATATAAAGAAAATCCATACGACCCATATTATAAAACTAATTTCAATGTGGATGGTTTTGTTTTTGAGCTTTTAATAAGAGATGATACAAATTTTAATATAAATCTCATAAGCCAAAAACCTTATCTTGATTTTTTTGAAAGACTATCAAAAGAATTTTGCATACCAAAAGATTTTTCTAAGTATATTCTATATTGGATGGGCGGAAAATCTCATATAAATATATCTAATCTAAATTATGCACCACCTCTCAGTCCTATGGGTTCAAAACAAGAGCTTTTGTATGCGTATTATGCACCTTCTTTGATATATCAAAATAATTGTGATAAACATAAAAAGGGTATATATTATTACTTAGACACAAAAAATGGTTCTATAAATGTAAACACAGCACCTTCGATTATGTTAAAAGCCTTAGACCCAAATATAACAAGTTTTATAGCCAATGAGATTGTAAACTATAGAAAAAAACAAACTATAACACATTTAAATGACTTAGTGAATATAAACGGCATATCGGTGGATGATATCTATAATATGAGGAAAATAGCCACCACCAAGTCAAATACTATGATAATTTATATAACATCTTATTATAGGATGGGCGGGGTTTATGAGCATCTTAGGACTAAAATATACTATGACCCTACAAGAAATATGGTATTAAGTATAAATAACAAGTGAAAACATAATGAGTTATAATATCGTTGTGAGGAAGCTTGTTTTTTGGCTTTTAATATTGGTAAATATATCTTTTTCAGAGGCTATAATAAAATCCAACTATCCTTTAGCCAAAAACAACTTTTCTAAGGTAATCACCAAAAACAACCTTCAAAGGGTGATAGGTATCATTAAAAATATATCCTATATAAAAGATGTTAAAGTATTAGGATTTAAACATGAAAAACCTATATTGTACATAGAAAGATATCCTATCATTAGGTCTGTTCATATAAAAGGCAATCATTTCTTTAATAATTATGAACTTATTCCTATAGCAAATATAAGACCTGGTACACCTGTTAAATCATCTTTGTATGGAAAACAAAAGAGTATAAAGGAGTTTTTGGAGGAGTTTTATAAAAACAATGGTTTTCTAAAAGCCAAGATACAAGATAAAATAACACAAACTAAAAACGGCTATCTAAATGTTTATATAGACATAAAAGAAGGAGATTTATATTTTATAAAGAATGTATATATAAACGGCAAAAAGTTTGAAGATGAGCATATACCCATAGGCGAGATAGCAGATGTGAAAAATATAAACAGGATATTTGAGCTTGTTAGAAATCATTATAAAAAAGCTTTTGTTTATCAAAAAAGCTTAAAGATTTTTACAGAAAAAAAACCGTTTTTGTCTATATTTGGCGCTCAAAAAGTGAAATATAACATATTTCATATAGTCGGTGTTTTTGTAAACGATATATCGAAATTTTTAGAATATCCTATAGCTTTTACTAAAACTGCCATAGGAGAAGGTGGTGTGGTGGATATATACTATGAAATCTATAAACAGCCAAACCAAGAATTGTTCTTTCAAGGAAACAAGCATTTTAACGATAAGCTCCTTAAAAAAGTGGCTAATATAGATGAGATTGATATTTCTACCTTACAAAAAGCCAAAAAACGATTAGAAAGATTTTATAAAAACTTAGGATATTTTGATGTAAAAATATCTTACAAACCAAATAAAGATTATACGAAGGCAATTTTTAATATAGATGAAGGTAAAAGGTATACTCTAAGGGATATAAATTCCAATTGTAAAGAACTTGAGGCTTTTATTAAAAAACGATACAAAACAAAAGAGATAGATTTAAATACCATAAAAAAAATAGTAGAAGATTTTCACAGAAAACTAAAACAAGAAGGATATATATATGGATATCATAGATACATTAGAATTCAAAAAAATAACGATTATACTGCAAATATTTATATAGACCAAGATAAAGGCTACAAAATTACAATATCCAAGATATTGGTAAAGGGTACAAAAAATAAGCATATATTAAAAATTTTTAAATCTTACAATACCCCAAGAGAATATAAAGCCAAAGATATAGAAGATATGACAAAATACGCCGCCAACGAAGCGAAAAGATATGGATATTTTGATGTTTCTATCACACCAAAAGCGAATGTCAAGGTATTAAGAAAGCACTATTATAGTTATATATATACTTTTTATGTGAGTCTTAGCAAACGCTATAAAAATACCAATACAGTTATATATGGATATAATCATACTTTAGAGCATAGCATACAATATATGGCATCAGTTTCAAGATATTATTCTTCAAAGGATGAAAACGAATCTCTTCGCAATTTACAAGAAAGTGGAATATTTAACGCTGTGAATTTAGAGACTTTTACAAATAAAAAAGATAAGACGGTGGATAGACTAATAGAAGTCCAAGAAGGTAAAAGAGGGTTTTTTAGGCTAAAAGCTGGATATAATACCCAACAAAGACTTGTATTAGATTCTACTGTAGGATGGTCTGACTTGTTTGGTACTCCAGCCCAAGCTATATTTAACTACGATATATCAAATCTAAACACTACTTATAAGCTTGGTATGACCGATAAATTTTTGTTCTCAAACAAGTATTTTGGAAGTATGTTCTATGAAAGAGATTTTGAAATACACAATAGTTATTATCTTGTATCAAAAGGTATAAATCTTACGCTTGGAAGAAGATTTTTAGAGGATTATAAATTTAGCATAGGCTATTCAAAAACAAGAAACTATGTGTATAATGCCCCCACCCAAGATAATGGATATTCGGATCAAGAAACCGTAAGCTTGGCTCTTATAAGAAATTATAAAAATAACCCCACAAACCCAACAAAGCTTGGATATGACTATCTTGCTTTTACTAAAAGCCTTCAAACTGGATATAACAGCATAAACTTAAATACCTATTATCTTATGCATATAGTAGATAAAATTTTTTATAGTTTTAAGTTTGGCTTTGGAGCTGAAAACGATGGACTCATATATCAAAGATTTTTCTTAGGAGGATTGAAAGATATGATGGGATATAACTTTGAAGATATAGGTTCTCCTGAAGGTGGAAAGTATTACGGTTTTTTAAGAAATGAAATAGATTTTCCTATAAAAAAACCCTTTAATTTAACTATATTTAGCGATATTGGAAATGTGTCAGACTCTATATCAAGTCTTGGGTCTCATATAAAAAAAGATGTGGGTATTGGGGTTTTTGTTTATACACCAGTGGGTCCTGTTAGATTTGATGTGGCTAAACCCTTATCACAGATTCCCAATGTCCAGTCCAGTATAAAATATTATATATCTATTGGGTATTTTTATTAAAATAAATGGTATAATAATATAAAAGGAGTTGATGTTATGGCAGAGCACAAAGATGGCGCATTTGATACCTTAAAAAATTCTAAAGTGGTGGCAGTGGTTGGTTTTTCTGAGAAGCAAGAGAGACCTGCTTATTATGTTACAGAAAGAGTGGTTAAGAAGGGATTACATAAAGTATATTTGGTAAATCCTAAATTGGTAGGTCAAGAATTTTTTGGCACAAAAGTTTATTCTTCGTTGGAAGAGATACCAGAAGCTATAGATATAGTAAATGTATATAGGAACCCTGCTCACGTAGAACCCATAGTGCAAGATGCTCTAAAGGTAAATGCAAAAACTGTTTGGCTTCAACCAGGAGCCGAAAACTATGAAGTTATAGAAAAATATAAAGATAAAATACATTTTGTTTATGAAGCCTGTATAGGTGTAGAGGCAGGATATTTATGATAGGGTATGTTTTAAGGAAGATACTTGGTACAAAAAACGATAGAGAGATAAAAAAGATTAGAAAATGGGTAAATCAAATGAACGCTTTAGAACCAGAATTGGATAAATTATCCAATAAAGACATCGTATCAAAAGCCCAAGAGCTGTATTTTAAGATAAATCAAGATAACAACCTAAAAGAAGCTATAATAAATGGATATATAATGCCAGAGATAATAGAAGCTTTTGCTCTTGTAAGAGAAGCCACTAAACGCACCATGGGATTAAGACAATTTGATGTACAATTAATAGGTGGAGTGGTGCTCTATCAAGGCAAGATCGCTGAGATGAAGACTGGAGAAGGTAAAACCTTAGTGGCAGCGGCACCTGCTTTTTTCACAGCTTTAACAGATATAGGTGTACATATAGTTACAGTCAACGATTATCTTGCCAAAAGGGATGCTACTTGGATAGGGCCTGTTTATAGATTCTTAGGACTTGATGTGGGAGTTATAAATTCTGACAACACGAGTTATTTGGTGGATTGGCAAGACCCAGAAAAAACTATGGATGCTATCCAAAAGGACATAAGAGTATGGCCAAAGGGTATGGTAGGAGATATCATAGACTATTCTAAAATAGATGTTCATGCAAAAACCTCTTACTTTACAAAAACAATACCTGCAGAACGGCTAAAAGCTTATGAAGCTCATATCACACATGGTACTAACAATGAATTTGGTTTTGATTATCTAAGAGATAATTTGGCTACATCAAAAGAACAATTGGTGCAAGCAAGAGGACATGGTTATGCTATAGTGGATGAGATAGATAGTATATTAATAGATGAAGCGAGGACACCTCTTATCATAGCAGGTCCTTCTAACATGGATAACTCTGTTGTATTAAAAGCCAATGAATTTGTAAAAACAATAGAAATTGAAAAAGATTTTATTATAGATGAGAAAAATAGAAGCGCCATGCTTACAGAAGAGGGCATAGAAAAAGCAGAAAAATATTTTAATATACACAACCTTTACGATATAAAAAATATAGACTTGGTGCATGCTATCAATAAGAGTTTATTGGCTCATCATCTATACAAAAAAGATGTTCACTATATGGTAAAAGATGGTGAGATTTTGATAGTGGATGAGTTTACTGGTAGAGCCTTGCCCGGAAGAAGATGGAGTGAAGGTCTTCATCAGGCGGTGGAGGCAAAAGAAGGAGTTGAAATTCAAGAGGAAAACCAAACATTAGCTACTACAGCCTTTCAAAACTACTTTAAGCTTTATAAAAAACTTGCGGGTATGACAGGTACTGCCGAAACAGAGGCCTTAGAATTTAAAGAAATATACGATCTTGATGTAGTGGTGATACCTACCAACAAGCCAAACATAAGAAAAGACCTGCCAGACTCTATATTTAAAACTAAAAAAGAGAAATGGGATTATGTGGCAAAAATAATAGAAGAGAATCACAGCAAGGGGAGACCTATATTGGTGGGTACTGTATCCATAGAAGACTCTGAAGTATTATCCAAGCTTTTAACTAAAAAAAATATAAAACATAATATATTAAATGCCAAACAGCACGAAAAAGAAGCATGGGTTATAGCTCAAGCTGGCAGAAAAGGAGCTGTTACCATAGCCACCAACATGGCAGG
>DDOS01000043.1:0-1126 GCA_002341805.1 Aquificaceae bacterium UBA2488
GTCTATAAAAATTGGAAAGAGCATGATATCTTTTTAAAACCCCCTCCAAAAGAGGGGGATATAAATTTTCAAGCTACAGACGTTTTCTTAGTTGGCATAAATAACTTTGACAATATGTCTACCATCAACAAGAACGAACCACCAAGGACAAATGAGTCTGGTAATATCCTTATCCANNTCCACATCCAGAAATGTACAGGTTTTAATACTTCTCTTGTACGTGCGTACCAATAGCCTACATCTACAGATTCTTTAAATTGGTGAAAACCAATGATCATAGTAGGTATCGTATAAAGGCATATGCCTATCGTAATGAGCCAAAAAGCTAATTTCGAAAGTTTCATATTCCATTCTAAGTTTTCTGCTGCAGCTCTATATTCAAGAACAAAATAAAGAAACGCTATCGCTATGTATCCAAAAGCTCCAAGAAGTGCTACGTGAGAATGTGCCATGACAAAATAAGTACCGTGTATGTAGTAATTTACTGCAGGTACATTTATTAGCATGCCATAGAAACCGGCTCCAAGCCAGTTTAGGAATGCTGACATGCCAAGCCAGTAAAATGTCATGTTGAAGTGAAATTGCTCCTTATTTTTAATATGATGATATTCTCTGTATGCTTCTACCATCAACATTACCAAAGGAACGGGCTCTAATGAGGAAAGTATGCTTCCCCATACAATCCAGAAATTATCCTCACCCATCCAATAGTAATGATGTCCAGTACCTATCGTTCCTGCAAATATTATCAAGAATACTTCAAAAAACATAACAGCGTTTGCAAATTTTTGATTTACAAGACCAAGCTCTACGGTAATAAATGCCATCGTACCAGCAGCGAAAAGCTCAAATGTGTTTTCTACCCATAAGTGTACTACCCACCATCTAAAATAGTCATCCATTGTATAATTGTGAATTGTCCTTGTGAAGGGCAGTAGTGCTGCTATATAGAGCCCTGCTATAGCAAAAGCAGACCACATCATTAGATTTAAAGCTGGAGTTATCTTCTTAGCTTGTCTTACAGTGAAAAATACAATGAAAAACCAGATCACTAGGCCTACTAAAACACCCGTAGCCCAAACCCTACCAAGCTCCAAGTATTCTCTACCTTGAGAACCAAGCCAAA
>DDOS01000043.1:1160-13514 GCA_002341805.1 Aquificaceae bacterium UBA2488
AAGAGCGAGCCATAATATATCCACAAGAACTGGAAGTTTGAAATCTTTTTTACCTGAAGCAAGAGGAACTATGAAAAGTCCACCCGTTAACCATCCTATGGCGATCCAAAGTATTGCAAGGTTTAGATGAAATTGTCTTGCTACGTTAAAAGGAAGCAAACTTTGTGGTATTATCCAGTTTGCTGTAGGATCTGCATAGAGGTGGGCCATGTATCCACCAAATGCACATTGCAAAAAGAAGAATATAGGTACTATAGGAACATATTTTAAAACTTTCTTTTGCATAGGTGTTAATGATGATATCTCTAATGCAGGTTTCAAAGCAACCTTAGGTTCCAATTTTTCAAAATATTCATAAAATAGAAATATTACAAGTATTGTGGCTACCCATGTACCCATAAACGCTGCTAAAGAGGACCATATATCATTAAATGTTAATCCAAGACCAATTTTGGGCTCTGGCGGCCAATTGTTTGTATATGTGATATTGCTATTTGGTCTCGGACTTGTGGCTGTAAGGGATGTCCAGTTCACAAAATCAGCAATTTTCTCTGCTTTTTCTTGCGGAACTATGTGACCAAGCCATGCATAGCGTGGGTTTCCATTCACTATAAAATTAACGACAGTGGCTTTTGCTTGATTGAACGCTTCAGCATATTCTGGAGTCACTGTAGTGTATGGAGCTTTTAATATAGAGGTTTTCCTTAAATCGTTTTTTACTAAATAATCTACTACCACTTTTTGTTCAGGGGTTAGAGATGAATATGGTGTGTGATACTTCTCATTTGCATATATATCATCAAGAGCTTTTATCTCCAAATGGAGCATCCAGGATGTATAATCTGGTCCCGTATAAGCGCCATTGCCCAGTATAGTGCCATTATCCATAAGGACAAATTCTTGGAAATAATCTTTGCCCTTTATAATATCATCCTTTGTGTATAAAATCTGATTGGTACCACTTACCTCTACTTTTTGAGGCAGGGGCGGAACAGATTTTATCTGATAGACGGTGAACCCTAAAAACAACAGCACCACCACGATAGTAGTGCCCCAGATGAACAACCACCACTTTTTCCTGGTGGATGCTTCCATGTCTTCTAAACTTGTAGCCATACAGCACCTCCTAAAAAGTTTTCAACTCACTAAAAATACACGAACTACATACACGATCATGTAAATTAAACCTATAATACCGAAGATTTTCCTATAAGTGTCCACGTTTGAACCTTTGTATAAAAATCCAAATGAGGCTATAAAAATCACCAATATATATCCTAAAAGCATGAAAACTATACTTATACCTATTGGATTTGCAAACAAATTGTTCATACCGTTATAACTTAATATTGATAAAAGTACAATTCCGCTTAACCCAGAAAGAGCTAACGATAAGCCTATGATCTTTTTAAAGATGTGTATGTAATTCATGGAGCACATCCTTGCGTTTAAGACATAAGCCATCGCCAAACCAAAAACAGCGCTATTTGAAAGTAAATGTAGCGCAAAAAAGCTTTTCCATACCCATTTAATCATGCTTTTACTATACTCATTAGTAAATGAGTTTTCATTGATTATGGTCAATGCTTTTTAGAGATAAATAACTTAATTATTTGTTAACACGTATTGGAGGTAATGTCTATGAAAGAGCAAGTTAAAGTTCCAAATACCACAGTACCTATATACAGGTATGAAGAGGATGGCGTCACTGTCTATGAGTTTGACACATCGATGACAGGACCACCAGAGCCAATGGTGAATGCCCTATCAGTTTTGGAGCTTTTAACGGCACCAAACATAAAGGTTATAATGATAAACCATAAAAAACCAATGGGATTGTTCGATAAGCTTGAAGGCAAATATAATATAGATATGGAAGAACTTCCAGATGGAAAATACAAGATTATTTTTACACTAAAATGATATGAAAGTCGCTGGAACTTTAGCCACAAAATTCTCTCCTCCGTTCGATCTTATATTAAGATATTTTGTGGCCTCTATTGTTTTTTATATTATATTTTATATTTCTATATTTGCTCACTATAGAGCATTTATTGGATATCCTATATCTTTTGGTTTAGCTTTTTTAACACATCTATACGTACTAGGATTTATTTTAATGGTTATGTTTGGTGCGATGTACCAGCTTATACCTGTGTCGTTGGAAGTTCCTATTTTCTCTACAAAAATAGCTTATTGGCAATTTTATATATATCTTTCGGGTGTCATACTAATGGTATGTGGTTTTGAAAGAGCATATACTTATGCAATTGCCATTGGTGCTTCTTTTTTGTTTATATCCATATTTATGTTTATTATAAACTTTTTGCTTAGCGCAAAAAATATAAATCATTTCAACATAATATCTATATTTCTAACAACGGCAGTTTTGATGCTCGGGATAGGTGTTTTTATAGGATTTCTAATTGGTCTTAACCTCTTGTTTGGATTTATCGATATTAACATAGAACATATGATTTTTATGCATGCGGGGTTTATGATATTTGGATTTATCTTATTTAGTATAATGGGAATAAGTATGGTGCTTCTGCCTATGTTTTCTCTTTCTCATAATTTCAGCAATATACCTATTAAACTTTCATACACTTTTGGTGTTTTGGGGCTTTTAGGTTTCGAACTGAGTTTTTTTATTTTAAAAGCCCTAAAACCTATATTTTTTAGTTTTATGCTTTTAAGTATATTATTTTATTTAATTCAGGTATTCTTAATATATAGAGGAAAACCAAAGTCTCGGACGGATACCCCGATAAAAGCGATGTTTTTATCAAATATTTTATTGATATTATCGGTTCTTATGCTTTTATATTCTTATACAATATTTGGAATATTGATGTTTATGGGATTTTTTAGTTTTTTAATCTATGCAAATATGTATAAGATTGTACCATTTTTGACGTGGTTTCATAGATTCTCCAGGCTTGTGGGCAAACAAAAAGTTCCTATGCTAGTGGATATGCTTCCTAAAAAGATACCAGAAGCTCAGTTGATTTTAAATATAATAGGGCTTTCCATATTTGTCCTATCAGTCTTTTTAAAAAGCAAAATGCTTTATTTTATTGCATGTTTCTTGATGCTAATAGGAGCTTTTATGTTTGCATACAATATTATTTATGTATTAAGGTTTAAGAAGGAGTAAGATATGGAAGATAAGGTTTATGAGGTGCTTAGGCAAATAGTAGACCCAGAGATTGGATTTGACATAGTGAGTCTTGGATTAGTTTATGATGTTAAAGTAGACAACGGAGTAGCAAACATTGTGATGACACTTTCTACGCCGTCTTGTCCTATAGCTGGTGTCATTTTGGGTTGGATAGAGCAGAGCGTGAAAAACATCGAAGGTATTAAAGATGTCAATATAGAGCTTACATTCGAACCCCCATGGAATATAGAGATGGCAAATGATGAGGTGAAGAAAGCCTTTGGACTTTTATAACGTGGTAATTTAAATCTTCTTGTGCACAATAAAAAATTTTGTGATATAATAAAAAAGTCGTGTTTTTTTGGAAAGATGTTAAGACTAATTCTTGGCTTTTGATGCAGTGGTGCTTTATATTGCTTTATGGCGTTTTGTTCTTCACTTTCATTTATTGCTTTTTCAATACCAATATTCTGATATTGATACCAACCTCTATCAAACACATTTATTATGAGTTTTATGCGGATAAGCTAACGTGGTTTTTTGAAAGCCTGTTTGCCTTGGGTGGTGCATTGTCTAATGTATACTCTTTGGAATACATAAAAGATGAGGATTATAAAAATAAATTTTTATTAGTATTGTTAGTGAATACTTTCATAATATCTATGATGGGTGTTGCCATTAGCTATGACATATTTTCGTTCTTGACATTTTGGGAAATGATGAGTGTATTTTCATTTTTATTGGTGATTTTTGATTTTGAGAAAGAAGAGAATTTTAAGGCTTCTGTTTATTACATAGTAATGACTCATGTGGGGACTATCTTCATACTCCTTAGTTTTTTAGGCTTTTATTTAAATACAAAAAGTACAAATTTTCTACATTGGACAAATACACATTTGGATTTTAGATGGGCTTTGTTTGTATTTGCTTGTTCCGTGATTGGTTTTGGCATGAAAGCAGGGTTTATAGGTCTTCATAATTGGCTTCCAAAGGCTCATCCAGTAGCGCCATCTTTTGTGTCGGCTTTGATGTCTGGGCTCATGATAAAGCTCCCTGTTTATATGTTTATAAGATATTATTTTTATTTTTTAAAGGATTATCCAAGTTCTTTTGGATTTTTTATAATCATAATAAGTCTATTCACGATGCTATTTGGTATTTTAAATGCCTCTATCCAATCTATGCTAAAAAAGATTTTAGCTTATTCTTCCATGGAAAATATAGGTATTATTACACTTGGCATTGGTCTTGCGATGGTATTTAAATCTTACGGGTTTTACAAATTTTCTTATTTTATACTAATGGCCTCTATTTTTCATATATTAAATCACTTTTTGTTTAAATCACTTCTTTTTATGGGAGCTGGCTCTGTTATCACAAGAACTCATACTCAAGACATAAATAAGCTCGGTGGTCTTATAAAACGTATGCCAAGATTATCCATAGTTAAGCTAATAGCTGTCTTAAGTATATCTGCTTTACCCCCTTTTAATGGTTTTGTCAGTGAATGGCTTTTGTATCAAGGGATTTTGATATCTGCGAAAACACATATAAAAGCGCTCACCATACTATCCATAGCTTCCGCTTCTTTTCTGGCTCTTACGGGTGGTATTGCTATGCTGACATTTGTAAAATATTTTGGTTTATCGTTTTTGGGTAAAGCAAGAAAGATAGATATAAATAGAATATCTGATATAGGATTTTTCAGCTTTGTTTCGCTTAGCATACTTGCATCTTTATGCTTTATACTTGGTATTATGCCTTTTATAGCTTTATTTTTTATAAAAAGGCTCTTTGGTGTAGACTGGTTTAATAAAGATTTCGGGGTTTTTATGATATATTCTCCAATGAATTTTGGTTATATAAGCCCTGTTTTTATAGCTTTTGGGATAATTATTAGTATACTTTTGGTATATTTGTATCTAAGTAAACCTTATAAAATCTATAAAACCTGGGCTTGTGGACTCTCAAATGTTCCATCAATCGCTCAATACAGTGCAGATGGATTTTCTCAACCCATCAAAAAAATCACTCATTTGCTATATCCAAAGAATAAAGATTTATTTGATGTAATCTATGAATATGTTTTTACCAACGTAGTTTATTTTATGCAAAAGCTTAAAAACAAAATACAAAGCGGTGTACTCCAAGTTTATATAGCTTATATGGCAATTACTATTCTTATAGTTGTGATGGTGGCTAAATATGTATAGTTTTGTGATAGGACTTTTTCAAGTTTTATTGGTGATTTTGCTAGCGCCCTTTATAAAAGCTTTTATACACAAAATAAAAGCTATGTTGAGAGGTCAAAAAGGTCCGTCTTTGTTTCAGGCTTATAAAGATCTCGTTAAGCTTTTTAAAAAAGAACCTGTATTGTCTAATAACGCCTCCTACATATCTAAAGTTGCTCCTATTATAACATTGAGTGCTTTAATTGTTAATGTATGCTTTTTACCCATATTTAGCCCTTATACTTTACTCTACTTTACAGCGGATGTTATAGCTTTTATATATATTCTTGGGTTGTCCACATTCTTTCTAGCGTTATATGGATTTGATCAAGCTTCTTCCTTTGGAGGGCTCGGCTCTTCAAGAGAAATGGTGATAGCTTCCTTATCAGAACCCACTTTGATGATTGTTATTTTTACATTTGCTTTGGAATGTAGTACTACCAATATAAGCAACATATTTATAAAAACTCATCAGATTGGGCTTCATTTTCCTATATCTTATGCTCTTAGTTTGTTGGCGTTGTTTTTTGTATCTTTAGCAGAAAATGCCAGAATTCCTTTTGATAACCCAGAAACACATTTAGAGCTTACAATGGTGCACGAGGCTATGATATTAGAAGCAAGTGGTAAAGATTTAGCAATGTTTGAGCTTNNAGCTTGGTTCTTATATTAAGCTTTTATTATTTATTAGCATAGCATCCAATATATTTTTCCCATTTTTATTAAGTCAAAATATAATGTTAAATATTTTCTTATATGTTGTAAAAGTTATATTGTTCTCAATACCTATAGCACTTGTGGAGATATCTATAGCGAAATTTAGATTTTTTAGGATACCTGATTTGCTTATGCTTGCTTTTAGTTTGGCGGTTATTGGCTTTATCCTTTATTATTTGTGAGGTGATTTATGAATATAGGCAATTTTGTTGAGCTTATGGGTGCTTTATCGTTGTTCTTTGCCATACTTCAAACTGCAAGTCATAGACTTGATTTTGCCATAAAAACCTATAGGACTCAATCTGCGTTTCTTGGTATTACGATGTTCTTGAGTGCGTTTTACTATTTTGCCTATGATTTGATTTTATCCGCAGTTTTAACGCTTTTAATAAAAGCAATGCTCATACCTATGGTTTTAAACAAGATCGTATCCACTGCGGAGGATGAGCAGGTAAAACCTTTTATAAATTTTACATATTCTATACTTTTTAGCACGCTCATTGTATTGTTTTCTTTTTATAGCACAAGTAGCATATCTTTAAACGGTGAGTTTTTGACCCAAAAGCTTTTGCCCATAGGTATATCTATCATATTTATAGGAGTGTTTTTGATGCTTGCTAGAAAAAAAGCTCTTATTCAAATCATTGGTTTTTTGACATTAGAAAATGGCATAGTGCTCTCTGCCACATCCACTGTTAAAGGATTACCCATTATAGTAGAGATAGGTGTATTTTTTGATGTTTTTGTTGGCGCTCTAATGGCTGGTGTCTTGCTCTATCATATGNNAGACACATTCGAAAGTATAGATACCACAAAATTATCGGATTTAAAGGAATGATTATGATTTTGCTGCTTTTAAACTTAATAATTGGAATAATTATAATACCTTTTGTTAAATATGAATACAATAAATATATCCAAGTGCTTATCCAACTTATTAACTTTGTTATTGTATTTATTCTTATTAAAAGCTCAGAAACAAGAACAATGTTTGAAGTTAATCATTATTTTATGTTGGATGCGCTAAATTCTGTCATACTTCTTGTTATAAGTTTTATAGGATTACTAGCCTATTTTTATTCTATTGGTTATCTTGATAGAGAAAAATCTGTTGGGCTTAGTGAACTTAAACTCAAAGAGTATTATCTGTGGCTTAACTTTTTTATGTTTGCCATGATAGGGCTTTCTATATCAAATAACTTAGGCATACTATGGGTGTTTATAGAAGCCACTACATTAGCCACTACATTTCTCATAAGCTTTTACAAAAATAAAAATGCTGTAGAAGCTGCTTGGAAATACATAATACTTTGTTCCGTAGGCATAGCTTTTGCGCTGTTTGGCATTATATTGCTTTACTTTGGTGTGATAAATTTGTCTGGAGCTTCTTTATCTTCCTTAAATTGGAGTCATATATATAAAATAGCTCCAAATATAAACAAAGATATCCTTAAAATTGCTTTTGCTTTTGTGATAGTGGGATTTGGTACAAAGATGGGATTAGCACCTCTTCATTTTTGGCTACCCGATGCACATTCCGAAGCTCCTACGCCAGTTAGTGCTTTGATGTCTGGGGTTCTATTAAACTGCTCTTTGTATGCCATATTGAGGGTTTTTTCTATTATGTCTCATGCAGACCTTGGATATTTTGCTAGTTCTATCATTTTTTACTTTGGACTATTTAGTGTCATTATGGCTAGCGTATTTATTCCAAAATCAAGGGATTATAAAAGGCTCTTAGCCTATTCTACAATGGAGCATATGGGAATAATAGCTTTTTCCATAGGTATAGACACGCCTATCGGTGTATTTGCGGGACTCCTAGGTATTATAGCTCATGCTCTTACTAAAAGCTTAATGTTTTTTGGGGCAGGATCAGTGTTATCAAACATGCACACCAAAAATATTTCTGATATAAGAGGTCTTTTCTCAAGTATGCCTATCACATCTTCGCTGTTGACTTTTGGAGTTTTTGCCATAAGCGCCACACCACCTACGATGCTTTTCTCCAGTGAATTTTTGGCAGTGTTTTCGGCTTTTAAAACAAACCATATTGTAGAATCTATAATAGTCCTCATAATGCT
This sequence comes from Aquificaceae bacterium UBA2488, assembly GCA_002341805.1. Taxonomy (GTDB): domain Bacteria; phylum Aquificota; class Aquificia; order Aquificales; family Aquificaceae; genus Hydrogenobaculum. The sequence continues at coordinate 9,353 of DDOS01000043.1, forward strand.
TGGGTTTATATTTTTTGGGTTTGTGGATGCGTTTTTTGGTATGTTAACTGGAAAATCAAATCACAAAAATGTTAAAGAAAGTATCTATATGCTTATACCAATGTTTTTGTTGGCTTTTATTATAATATCCTTTGGTATTTTCTTGCCATCTTCTTTAGAAACACTTTTAGAGAATGCATCTAATATAGTAAGAGGAAATCTATGATAGAATTTGAAGATAAAGAAAGATTTCATTTCCTTGGTATGTTTGCGAGCGATAGAAGATACTACAACGAAGATTTTGTTATAAGATATGTGTTTTTGGATAAAAAAGAGCACAATCTAAAAATCAATACCATCAACACCAACAACGAGTTTAAATCTATACAAAACCCTTTAGCAAATTTATACGAAAGAGAAATATACGAGATGTTTGGATTATCGCCAGTAGGATTGGATGATTTAAGACCATTGAGGCTTTTCCCAGAAAATTACCCAAAAGATTTTCATCCTCTTAGAAAAGATACAAAATTAGATATAGAGTATAGAGGATATGGTGATTATGAGTTTGAGAATTTTGAGCCAGAAGGTTCTTTTAAAATTTTGGTAGGACCAATACATGCAGGTATCATAGAGCCAGGGCACTTTAGATTTACGCTTTTAGGAGAACCCATATTAAAACTAGAGATAAGGCACTCTTGGAAACACAAAGGTATTGAAAAATTTGCAGAAGAAAAATCAGTAAACTTCGCAAAAATACTATCAGAAAATATTTCAGGAGATCATACCATAGCCCATACTTTAGCTTTTGTAAGAGCGGTAGAAAATGCTTGCAATATCAATATCTCATTAAAAGCCAAATATATAAGGGCTATATTTTTAGAGTTAGAGAGACTCATGTGTAATCTTAATGATTTTGCTTTTATCTTTCAAGATGTGGGCTATTCCTTTGGGGCTCAAAAGGTTTTTGTATTAAAAGAAAAACTGATGAGATTAAACTATGATATTTCTGGACATAGATTTAATAAAGGTGTTATAACATTGGGTGGTGTATCTAAGGATTTGAGCTTAGAAGATATCAAGCGTATCAAAGAGTTTTTAGGCTTTTTAGAAAAAGAGTATTTTAAATATAAAAGTCTATTCCTAAACTCCCCCACGATATTGGAAAGGACAGACACCACAGGTGAGATAAACTATGAAACTGCGATGAGATATTATGCTTTAGGATATACTGCTAAAGCAAGTGGTGTATTTGCGGATACGAGAGTACTCCTTGATGAAGATGTATGCAAAAATATGCTGTCTTATCATGTGTTGCAAAAAGGTGATGTCACTACAAGAGTGCTTGCGAGGTTTAACGACATAGAAGAGTCTATAAAAGTCATTAAAACACTTTTAGATAATATAGAAGAAGGTGAGATTATTAAAAGCCAAAAACTTGTTCCAAACTCAATGGGTTTTGGTGTTGTGGAAAGTCAAAGAGGGAACATAGTACACATGGTGGAGCTAGACCAAGATGCTAATATCTATAGGTGGAAGATAAGGGACCCATCTTTTCACAATTGGCCATTGATACAATTTGCGGTATTAAAGGATATTATAGCAGATTTTCCTTTGGTAAACAAAAGCCTAAACCTCTCTTATGCGGGGAATGACCTATGATAAACATATTAAGGACATTTTTGAAAGAAGGCATACAAGCAAAAGACATAGAACCAAACAAAGAAAATATCAAAATATATAAGAATATACCAATGTGTTTTAGTAAAAGCCTTTATATAAGGCACGTAGATTGTGGGTCTTGTAATGCTTGCGAATATGAGCTTAGTGCTTTGACAAATCCTATTTACGATATAGAAAGATTTGGCATAAAATTTGTAGCCTCACCAAAACATGCAGATGCTTTTACAATATCAGGATCTATTACAAGGAATATGAAAACACCTCTTTTGGATGCTCTTCAAAATGTCTCAAACCCTATCATAATAGCAATAGGAGATTGTGCTATAGATGGTGGGATATTTAGAGGAGCTTATGGTATTATAGGAGGATTAAGAGACCTAAATATAGAACCTCATATATGGATAAAAGGTTGCCCTCCAAAACCAGAAGATATTATAGGAGGTATCCTGATGGCTAATGGAGTTTTGAGATAAGTATTTATAACGGATTTTTAGCTTAATTTTTATATTCTAATCTCTAGTTTAAAATTAATGGCCAAATATCGTGAAATATTGTGTTAGGTTTCGTTTTAGTAAGTTATATATAAAATATCATACCAATATATAAAAAATTTTTTATATAATATTAAAAGCTTTAAAGGAGATAAGTTTTATGGAAGGTAAGAAGATGAAGGATGTGAGCTTGATTAAACAAACTCAAGAGGGGGTTATAATAGAAGTGGTGGGTGAGGGTGTTGATTCATCAAAAGTTGAACAAGTGGTGGAAAGATGCAAAACAGGCCAGTGCAGTTGTATGACAGATGAGATGAAGCAAAGGGTTAGTTTTATGGATTTTAAGATAAAAGATGGGAAATCTATCATAGAGATAAAGGGTAATATCACGAAAGAAGATATAAAAGAAGCCATGGGAAGAAGCACATACGATGTAAGTGGATGCTGTGAACTCTGATGGATGAAAAAGCTTTAAGAGATATCTTTTATGCGCTATCAGATGAGATAAGGTTAAAAATTCTAAGGCTTGTGATAGAGTATAAGGAAGTGTGTGTATGTAGTTTTATGGCTTATTTTAAAATGTCTCAGCCTCGTATATCTTTTCATCTTAAGATATTAAGACAGGCTAATATATTAAAAGCCCGTAAACAAGGCCAATGGAGTTATTATTCTCTAAATGAAGAAAATGAGGTTATAAATATACTAAAAGATATTGTAATAAAGACTGTTGATTAGAAAATAAGGAGCTTTACTGTGAGTCTTAAAATAGGTTTTATATGTGTGGGTAATTCTTGTAGAAGTCAAATGGCAGAAGGATATGCCAAATATTTTGTATCTATGTCTAAAAAAAATGTCATTATATACTCTGCTGGTTTAAACCCATCTGATAAAATCCACCCTCTTGCCATTGAAGTGATGAAAGAAGATGGTATTGATATATCTAATCAAAAGCCAAAATCTTTGGAAGATATACCACTAAATGAATTAAATTTTTATATAACACTTTGTGGTGAGGAGAATGAATCTTGTCCAAATATACCAGGGCTTAAAACTATACATTTTGGTGTGGAAGATCCAGCCAAATCAAATGATATAAAAATATTTAGAAAAGTAAGAGATGAGATAAAATTTTTTGTAAAGAGGCTTATAGATGAAGATTAAAATATTTTTATTAAATTGTATTTGTGGAATTTCTTACGCTCTTAGTCTAAAAGAGGCTATAAATTTAGCAGTTCATAAAAACCCTTCTATACTAAAAGCCAAAAACCATATAAATATCTCAAAACAAGAGCATTATAAAAGCGTTGCTTCAAAATTTGGTGAAATAGATTTAAATGCTGATACCTCAAAATTTAACACCCCAAGGCTTTTGATACCCTTTGTGCCAAAATTACCACTATCACCTTCTTCAATACCTCCATCTGCTTACAATATCACCACAGTTGGTGTTTCTTATACAATACCTCTTTTTACAGGTTTTAAGCTTTTAAAAAATATAAAAATAACAGATATATCAACATCCATATCAAAATATAGATACAAACTCACCAAGAGAGAGATAACCTTTAATGTATATTCAATATATTATACGGCACTTAGTCTAAAAAAAGAGCTTTTAGCCCAAGAGAAAAAACAAAAGGCTTTGCAAAAATTATACGATGATGTAAAGCTTGGAGTTAAAATTGGTAAATTTGCACCTGTGGATCTAATGAAAGTAAAATATGAGTTAGAGCTAACGAAAGCAAATATAAAGACATTAAAAGAAGAAATAACATCTTTAAAGGGTTCTTTAAATACGCTTACAGGTCTAAACTCTACAAATTGGCATTTTGAAGATGTAGCTCTTAGATTTGAAAACTTCCCTAAGTTAAACAAACTTTTTGATATCGCCATAAAAAATAGATATGAGTTAAAAGAGATGAAAGACCAAGAGCATATTGCTAAAGAAAAAATATTTTTAGCTAAAAGCTCTTATATGCCAAACATATATTTTAACTATACATATCAAA
>DDOS01000043.1:13563-17855 GCA_002341805.1 Aquificaceae bacterium UBA2488
TTTTGGTAAAAGATATTTTGATATTATATCCGCTAATGAAAATTATCTAAACACAAAACAAGATTATAAACAAACATTTTTAAATATAAAAAAGCAAGTGATAGATGCATATTCAAAACTAAAATCTGCCAAGGCAAATTTAGAAGCTTCTTTATCTGCCAAGAAATACGCCAAAGAGGTTATGCGCATAGAAGAGCTAAAGTATAACACAGGAGCTGGGGATATGTATGATACACTTTTAGCTATATCAAATTATTTTAGTGCATTATCAAATGTATATAAAGAAGAATATAACCTTATGGTTATGCAGGAGTATATGAAATATGTTTTAGGAGAAAACCTATGAAAGCAAAACTAATAGGTATATTAATAGCTATAAGTATCATCGTTTTGGCAATCTATTCTTTTGTAAAAAGAAAAGAGTATGTTGAAAAAGAACAATCAGCTAAGCTATATCCTCAGGTCTTAAAAGCTACATACTCCAAAATGGGTTCTATAAAAGATGGAGAAATATTTCTTGGAAAATTTGAACCAAAAAACGAAGCCACAATATCATCCAGGATAAGTTCATATATCATATATATCGCCAAAGAAGGTACAAGAGTTAAAAAAGGAGATCTTTTAGTAAAATTAGATAACTCTAATATACTATCAAACATAAACGCTTTAAACTCAAATGCAAGAGCCTTATCCTTTCAAAAAGAGTCTTTGCAAGAAAATTTAAAAGCTTTTAAGACAAAATATATAAATCAACAAAAAATATACAAAAGAGATAAAATATTATACGATAATAAGGCCATATCAGAACAAGCTTTAGAACAATCTCAAGATCTTTATGTCCAAGCAAAAGCCCAATATGAAGGTGCTATAAAACAAATTTATAGTATAGAAAATCAAATAAGTGCTTTAGGGAGTCAAGCCAACGCTTTAGAAGATGATCTTAAATATGCTACTATATTAGCACCCTTTGATGGAGTGGTGTCGAAAAGATATTTAAAGATTGGAAATTTAGCCCTACCTGGTAAACCCTTGCTTGATTTAGAAGGTGTAGGCAATACTTATGAAGTTTATGTGGATGTACCAGAAAGTATATTGCCTTATCTAAAGGTAGGAGATGAAGCTACTTTAGAATTAAACGGTAAAGCTCAAGAAGCTATCATAGAAACTATTATACTAAAAGCCCAAAACAATATGGTGAGTATTAAGCTTTTAACAAAAAATAACGATATAAACGCCATCCCAGATATGTATATAAAAACGATATTGTATAAAGGAACTTGCGATGCCACTCTTATACCAGTGAACGCTGTTAACCATACTTCAAAAGGATATTATGCTTTAGAAATAATAAACAACAAAATACATTGGGCGAAATTTAACCCACTTGCAAGAAATGATAAGTATTTTTGTACAAAAGATATATCTCCAAACACCCTTCTTGGACTTTCAAACAGATCTGAAATGCTATCTCTTCAAGAAAGTGAGTCTATTAAGGTGATAAGATGATAGATTTTTATATTAAAAGACCACATTTGGTTTTTGCAGTTTTAATAATTGGTATTTTTCTTGGCATAGTAGGATATTTTTCACTTCCAAGGGATTTGTTTCCACCAGCAGATAGAAATCAAGTGTCGGTAGTAACAATAGAACCAGGTGCCTCTTCAAAATATGTAGCAGACCATGTAAGTACTATTATAGAAAGAGAGCTATATACCATAGATGGTGTAAGAAGGGTGTACTCAGTATCCCAGGACGGGTTATCTGTGGTTACTGCAGAATTTCATTATGGTAAAAGCATAGGACAAGCAGAGACAGATGTAGCAAACGCCATCACAAAGATTAAAAACCTACTTCCATCAGATATTCAAGAACCTCAGATTTATGAAATCACATCTTATACACCCCCTGTAGTGGTTTTGGGCGTTTGGCCAAATAAAAACTCAAACCTCTCTTTAGCAGATGCAAGATACATAGCAGAGAACTATATAAAACCAGCTATTTTAAGAACTGGTGTAGTATCTAATGTTGATGTTTTTGGAGGTTATCAAAAAGAAATAGAGGTGCAAATAGATCCTGTAAAGTTAGCCTCATACAAGCTCACTCCTCAGGATATTATAAATGCCATAAAATTTGCCAATAAAGACGTACCAATGGGTATAGTGCTAAACTCAAAATCCCAATATGTGTTTAAACTAAAAACCGAAGCCAAAACTCTTGATCAGATAAAGCATATTTATATAGCTCCAAATATCATGATAAAGGATGTAGCCACTGTAAAATATGCCATAGAAGACCCGAGATCTATGTATAGAGCTAACGGACATCAAGCTATAGCAATAGCTGTGGAAAGACCTTATGGAGGTGCAGCTCTTACCACTATAAACGCTGTTTATAAGCTTTTGCCAAAATTAAGAAATGAATTTTCCCAGTTAAACATTCAAATGGCAGATTCTCAAAAAAGACTAATAGAATTATCAAACCAGAACATGTTTGAGGCTCTAAGAGATGCTATTATATTTACATCTTTAGTAATTTTTATATTTTTAGCTGATATCAGGATGACTTTGATATCCGCCATGTCTATACCTTTTGTTTATGCAGCTACCATTGGTATTATGTGGATGCTTGGCATCGAGTTTAACCTTCTTACTCTCACCGCTATCATATTAGCTCTTGGGATGCTTGTGGATGATGCTATTGTGCTTTTAGAGAATATAGAAAGACATTATGTAGAGCTTCATAAAAGCCCAACACAAGCAGCTATAGACGGTACAAAAGAGGTTATGCTTGTAGTGTTTGCAGGCACTCTTTCCACAAGTGTGGTGCTCTTACCGCTTTTATTTGTGGGAAGCTATCCACAACGTGTATTTAGGCCTTTGGCAGGGACTTTAATAATAGCTGTCTTAGTATCTTATATAGTCTCTATAACATTTATTCCTATTGTGAGTATGAGGTTTTTAAAACAAGAGACAAAAAAGACAAAACTTGAGGCTATTATAAACAATATTGTAGAGTATATACTAACTCCACTTAAAAAATTCTATATAAACTGGAATTCTTTGATGATAAACAACAAAATAGTCATGAGAATATTTATGGTATTGGCTATACTTCTTTTTATAGTAAGCATTAGAGATGTAATGCCTCTTGAAGGAAGGGACTTAATGCCTCCTATGGATACAGGCATAGCTATAGGCAAAATCACGTTTTATCCGAACACATCTATATATGAAGTAGATAAAGAAACTAAACAGATAGAAAAATTTATATACAGCTTAAAATCAAACGGCATATATGTAACCAAAACTATATCAAGCGCCATAGGTACAGAACCAGGTGTTTTCACAGTGGGCGGTGGAACTCCCTATCAAGTATCTATGACAATACATTTTGTAAACCGTTTTAGAAGAAATAAAACATTATGGCAATTAGAAGATGAAATTAGAAACTATATCCACGCATTACCCAATGTAGAGTATGCAAATGTGTATGACTACGGAGCTACTGCGGTATCTTCTATTTCATCAAACCTAGATGTTACACTTTTTAGTCCCTCTTTAAAAGCCCTAAATCAAGCGGGCAATGAAATCATGAAAGTAGTGGCTCATACAAAAGGTTTAAAATCCTATTCAAGGTCTTGGGATTTAAATGCATTGGAGTATGATTTTAAAATCGATAAACAAGAATGTGCATTTTATCATACCACTCCTTTTGCAGTGGCATCTCAAGTGGCCCAAGGCCTTAGCGGTGTAGTATCTTCTGTTTTCACTATTCCAAATCAAACCGGATATCTTATAAGAGTGATATCTTATAAAACAGATAGAGATAAGATAAGAAAATTTAAAACATACCCCATAAAAACTCCAGACGGCTTTATACCTTTAGAGGCTTTTGGCAAGTTTGTGGTTTCTCATCAACCCACCATGATAACAAGACAAGCTATGGAATATACCTTAGATATCTACGGATATAGAGCTAAATATCCTATTACCCATATAATGAGTAGTTTTTATGAAAATATGAAAAAATACCATATAAAACTTCCACCTAATGTAAAAATGGAACAAACTGGAGATATCGCTACTATGACGGATGCCATGGGAAGAATGTTAAAAGCCATAAGTATAGGCTTAATAATCTTATATCTTGTGCTTGTGCCTACATTTACCTCTTGGCGCTCACCTTTGGCTATCATGCTTGCTATACCGCTTGGAGCAATAGGAGGAGCTTGGGCATTACTTATTATGAATAAACATGGTTCTTTACCTGCTATCATGGGTTTTGTGCTTTTA